>CAZCQW010000001.1:0-552 GCA_964500975.1 uncultured Gammaproteobacteria bacterium
AGAGCACTTCGTTTACACCGAAGGGGTCCAGGGTTCGAATCCTTGTGCGCCCACAAGAACAAAAAGAAGCCGAATGGCTTCTTTTTGTTATGCCGAAGGCATGATTCGAAGTTTATGCCCAGAGGGTAAATCCTTGTGCGCCCACCCTAAAAAAGAGACTGATTACAGTCTCTTTTTTGTTGTGTATTTATTCTTTATTTTTTTACATAAATCAGATAAACTAAAATCATGGAAAAGATAGTAACAACAAATGAAAAGCAAACCTTGGAAGCTGGGTTTATGCTTGGGAAAAGTCTTCAGGGCGGAGAAGTCTTGGCTTTATATGGAGATCTTGGTGCGGGGAAAACTAAATTCCTTCAAGGTTTATCAAAGGGTTTGGGCGTAAAAAGCCAAGTAAATAGCCCGACTTTTAATATTTTAAAACTTTATAAAGTTATTGCTAATAAACAAATTAAATCTTTTTGTCATATTGATGCTTATCGCCTCATCAATGAAAAAGATTTATTGAGTTTAGGAATAGAAGAATATTTTCAAGATGATAAAAATGTGACG
>CAZCQW010000001.1:562-45851 GCA_964500975.1 uncultured Gammaproteobacteria bacterium
TTTAAAAAAGAGTTTGGATATTGATAATTGTTTGTATCCAATGACAATAAATATTAAACATATATCTGAGTTTAATAGAGAGATATCTATAAGTCATAAATAGATTATTAATTTAAAACATATGAAATTAGAATTTGGTTTTCTAAAACAACAAAAAGCAGGAGATGGCACGGACGGTCTAGGTGGTGGGCGTGAAGGTGAAAATAAACCTGAAGAAAAAAAAGATGATTTTTTGATGTCAGTAAATAAGTTAGACTCAATGCGTTTTGGCGCAAAAACACCTGAAAAAAATGAATTTATTAAAAATCTTGACCAAAAAATTGATAAAATAACCGGTTCCTTTAAGCTTCATATTTTTGATAATTTAAAAGAGCATAAAGACGATGCTAACTGGCAGCTTGGAGATATTTTTGAGGAGGAGGCTAATAATATTTTAGCCGAAGGCATTGATTTAAATACAAAATTAATTGATATTCCTGAGGAAATTCTCGGCGAAATTTTAAAACCGATGAGCAAGGAGGCAAGGCAGCTTATTTATGTTCAACGAAATGTGATCACAATGGAAAATGCACTAAAAGCCTATATGATGTGGATTAAGGGAGGCGAAATTGCTTTTCATGTTAGTCCACACGAAATAAACGGAAAGTTGGGTGAGAAGGGTGAACCAATATTTTTTAGTAAAGACATTAAAAGGTTATTTGATCAGAGAGAGGCAAAGTATATTTACGCTTTTAGAATTAGCAATAAAACAGCTAATATCTCAAGATATGATGGCGCCCCAGGGTATTTTGGAAAGTTAGCTGCACCTGGCGGTTTTGAAATTGAAGATAGTATTAAAATATTTAACGAGAGTGATCCGGCCTATCGCGTCAAGGCTATGGCTGAAATAGGAGCGAATTTTGATAAAACATATAAACCGGCGAATCGTTCCGGAGATGAATATATTCAATAAGATTCAGAATAAAATAGAAAAGGCCATATCTTAGAGATAGGGCCTTTTTTGTGTTTTAAAATTTGATTAATTTGCGGTACTTTTTTGTTTGATGATTTGATTTAGGTTCTTGAAACCAAATTCTTTTTCTTTTTTGAGAATTTCATAATACTCAATAAAGTTTGCCACGCCATCTTCTTGGTTGTAAGCAGAGAGTAGGGCTTTTTTTATTTGATTTTCATCAAAGCCCGGTGAGACAATAAAGTCTTTCACGATGCGTGCGAGAGTGTAGAGGTGGTGAAGACCTGCCACACTTCGCTTATTCAACTTCTTTTCGGTCTTTAAGACCTCCTTGACGTTGATAAACTCCATGATAAGGTTAAACACTTTATCGGTGTTTTCACCAACCAGAACAAAATTTTCGTGCATTTCCGTCGATTTTTAAGTTACTATATACTGTAGCTGATTAACTTTACACCATATTCTATATTTTGTCAATACCTGTCAGAAATATTACTACTTTGTGACTTGCTTCTTATATAAAGAAATAACGGAAATTAGAGCCCCGCTTGATATATAGACATCAGCGAGATTAAAGACCGTAAAATGCTTTAAATAGATATAGTCAGTAACATGGCCCAGGGTAATTCTATCTACAAAATTACTAATAGCTCCAATTAAGATGAGCAGGAAGCCAACTGTTAATAAATCATTATTATCTTTACGAATAGAATAGAATAAATATGAAAACAAAAAAATAATTATTAAAGCAATTAAAATATTAAGAACTGGCCCGCTAAAAGGGAGGGAAAAAGCAACGTAATAATTGGCTGTAAAGGTAAAACTTAAAAAATTATCAATTAAACTAAAAGACGAGCCCTGGAAGTAATTAATGGAAATAAACTTTAAATACCTATCAAGCATAAAAAATATAGCTATTAGTAAAATAATAGCTATAAATTTTGTATTTTTTTTTGAAAATAAATTATTCATTTTCTTGAAGTTCTGTTTTACATGAAATACAAGAGCTAGCAGTTGGTCGCGCCAATAGACGTTTCTCTGGAATTACGTTGCCACAATATTTACAAACACCATAAGTGCCTTTTTCAATTCTCGCTAAAGCGCCGTTAATATCTTCAAGGCTCTTTTCTAAAACCTTCTCAGTTACTAAGTCAGTAGTATAGTCAGTAATTTCTTGAGCATTCTCATCTGGCTTGTCGCCATATTCAGGGAATTTAGTGCTGTTATTATCAGCTTCGTGGTCATCCTTACGTGACACTTCGCTTAGCTCATGAGAGATTTGTTTTTTTTGCTCTAAAAGAGTTTTCTCTATTTCGGCGATTGTTGTTTTGTTTAAAGTGTTTTCCATATTAGCGTAAATTAAAAAAACTATATAATTTGTAGTTTTTTGTAATTAAAGTATATCTTATTGACATGTTTTTGGCAAGATTCGTCAATTTTAAACCCTTTGACAAGAAAAAATCTTTTTGCTATGATTTTCCTGTTATCAAAGTGACGATATTAAATTGGAGTGGTAGCTCAGCTGGTTAGAATGCCTGCCTGTCACGCAGGAGGTCGAGGGTTCGAGCCCCTTCCATTCCGCATTAAAAAAGAACGCAAATATGCGTTCTTTTTTGTTGCCGATTGATAAGAAAAAAGGGTATAATTTAATTAGTAATTAAAGCTAATTATATATAAACATTGATTCTATGAGAAAAAAATCTGGTTTAATAGCTATCATAATCTTGGTGATCATTCCAGTGATTAGCTGGTTTTTAATGGAGCCTTTAAAATATCGTTTTTTTGGTTTGACTGGAACCATGACAAGCCTTGGCCAAATAGCCGGAATACTCGGGATAACTCTTTTCTCAATTAATTTAATTCTCAGCGCTCGTATTAAAATTTTAGAAAAATTTTTTCAGGGACTAAGTAACGTTTATAGTTATCATAGAATTATTGGGCAAGTCTCCTTTGTTCTCCTTCTTTTTCATCCTGTTTTTTTGTTAGTCCGCTATTTGTCTATTTCTTTAGCGGCAGCGCTGGAATTTTTGACCCCGTTTAAAGATTTGGCCGTGAGTTATGGTTCGATTTCTTTGACTCTTATGGTTCTTTTAATGGTGTTAACATTGTATATTAAGTTAAAGTATAATGTTTGGAAGATGTCTCATAAATTCATGGTTTTTGTTTTTGTTTTTGCCCTGCTTCACGCCATGTTTATTTCTAGCGATATTTCTCGTGATCTTTTTTTAAGAATATATTTATTGGGGCTTGGTTTCATTGGCTTAGCTTTAAGTTTTTATCAGGTCTTCCTTAGCAAGTGGCTAAATAATGATAAAATTTACACGTTGAAGAAAATAAATATTTTAACTCCCCAGGTAGTTGAGTTAGAGCTTGAAACGGGAAATAAAAAAATTAAATTTATTCCTGGTCAATTTATTTTTATTCGTTTTTTGTCGGGGTCAGTTAGCCAGGAAGCTCATCCTTTCTCGATTTCTTCTAGTGCCGACAGTAGTAGCTTGCAGGTGGTTATAAAATCTCTTGGTGACTTTACTGAAAAATTAAAAAGTCTTCAGCCGGGAATTAAAGTTGCCGTTGAAGGCCCTTATGGAAAATTCTCAAATCTAAATATTGTTAATAAAAATCAGGTTTGGATTGCTGGTGGCGTTGGTATTACGCCTTTTTTAAGCATGGCGAGGAGTCTAAATAATTCTGAATACAATATCGATTTATATTACTCGGTAAACAATATAAGTGAAGCAGTTTTTATTGATGAGTTGAAGGAAATGGAGCTTAATAAAAAGATTAGATTAATCTTGTGGAGCTCAAGCGAGAAAGGCTATTTAACCGCAAATAAAATTTCAGAGCTGACGAGTGGTTTAAATAGTCGTGATGTTCTTCTTTGCGGCCCAGCGTCTTTTATGTTCGGATTACAAAAACAATTAGTAGACTTAAAAATATCGAAAAAAAATATTCACTTTGAAAATTTTAAATTTCTATAAAAGCATAAATAAAAATATATACAAAAACACCCGAGAATAATCGGGTGTTTTTTTGTTTAAATTATTGGATCTTGCGTATTAAATCGGTAATTTCTTTTTTGTGTTTTTCTATTATATCTTGTGAGCGGAAGCTTTTAGAAAATTCAGCCAATGATTCTACAACTTTCATAATTCCTTCTTTGCTCGGATTTTCAAAATCAACATCGTTATCAGCAAAAAACTTTTTTACCAAAGACATGCAGTATTGACGACTGATTGTTTCGTTTGCATCAATATCCGTGTTAGCACAATGAGCTTCATAAAAGCAATTAACTAGTGCGTCTCTCACATCTTGAGTTTTTGTGTTATTTATATGATTATTTTTGTGTAATAACTAAAATTAATTTGTAGCAAAAGCTATTTAATAGATATTTTTTTCAAACCAATGATAATTGGTAAAGCTAAAGTTATAATATAATAAACGTAAATATCAAGTTTGTAGTAGTTAGTGATATTAAACATTTTTACATTAAAAATGTAATCAAAAATGATTGCTAAACTCATCCAAATAAAACCCAATAAGATATAGCGTTTTAACGATTCTGGTTTTACTTTGTTCAGTAAAACCCAGATAGTAATAGCTGTACCGATTGGCATAATAATCCAGCCGAATGCTAAATTTGGAACAGTCATAAAAAATACGATTCCTAAAATGTAGCCGATGAGCCAGAGAATAAATCCCCAACCAAATGAATCTTTAAAAAATTGTTTTGTCATATGTTAAAAATTACTAACTATTAATTAATTTAAAACATCATCTATCCAGCCCATTTTCTTCCATAAAACTATCTCGTTGTAACAAGAAACATCTTTTGACGGCATATTGGCCAGTATAATTCTAATTTTTTTTCCATGAATTAACTTTAAAGCAATGCCGAATCCAAGTTCAGCAAACGTTGATGGGCCTATATAACCATCAAATCCATTCTTCGTATCATTGGCTATGAAAAGCACATCAGCTTTAGTTATATTTTTGTAAAAATTTTTATGGACACTGGGGTAAAGTCTGTCAAAATCATTTTTTGGTATTGCTTTTGGATGGTCTAGAACAGAGTCGCCTTTTTTATCGCTCCAATATTTAATCCATTCTTTTAAGTTCTTCTGTAGGCTTATGCTGCCAGATATTACTACTTTCATATATCTATACTAGAGATTTTTTAATCAATTCAATTATTTCAGGATCAGAATAATTTATTTGAGCAACCAACTTTTGTGCTTTTGGAGAAAGTCGTTTATACATAAATATAATTTTTTCTATAGTTCTTTCTTCTCCATTTCTCTTTAAGTATGAAGGTATATTATAGTCAAAATAAGCTAGACTATCAGCATTCATTAAAATATCAGATTCGTCATCCCCGCCCACTTCATGATTTTCAACTAAATGTTCTACTTTAGCAATGATATCATCTGTGTATCCATGTCTTTGTAAAATATTTACAATAAACTGCGCGGATCTTAAAGCATGGTCTTTTTTAAATTCATTAATCTTTGAATAATCAGATAAATCTTTTTCGGTTATTCCCGTAATTGCTCTATCAATATCATGAGCTAAAGCGGCTATTTTTAAAGCCTCATCGGCGTCAGGTTTTAATTCTAATACAAATTTTAAAACTAATTGCGCATGAACAAGTTCAAAATCCAAAGGAGACTTTGGTAAAATTAATTCTATTTCATTTTTTACAGATTCAAAGCTTGTCATGTATCAAAATTTATTTGCGGAGGAGAAGGGATTTGAACCCTTGATACCTTTTGACAGGTATACCGCGTTTCGAATGCGGCGCAATCAACCGGGCTATGCGACTCCTCCCGACTTTCTATTTTTTGCTGAGTAGATAGGCAGTTTCTTCTTCATCAAGATAGTCCCATTTTCCTTCGGGTAAATTACCAAGACTCAACCCACTAATACTAATTCTTTTTAAATCAACGACACGTGTCCCAAGAGCATCAAACATGCGTCTAATCTGTCTTTTCTTGCCTTCGTTCAAGGTTATTACAAATAAATCATTTTGTAAATATTTTGCATTTACTGCTTTAACAATTCCATCGTCGTTACCAATATCAATTCCGTTTAGTAAATTTTTAACGACCATGCCAGGGTTAATAACTTCATCCCTTACCCTCACCTCGTATTCTTTATCATGTTCAAAACGAGGATGGGATAATTTTAAAGTTAAGTCGCCATCATTAGTTAATAAGATTAATCCGTGGCTATCTTTGTCGAGTCGACCAATCGCAAATAATCTTTCTGGTAAGTCAACTAACTCAAAAATGTTTTTTTCGTTCTTGAAATTTCGGTTTGTACAAGTATAGCCAAGTGGTTTGTTTAACATAATATAAACTTTCTTTTCTTCTTTGCCGATTAAACTTCCATCAATAGTTATTTTGTTAATTTCTGGATCAGCTTGCTCGCCAATAATAGCGACTCGTCCATCAATTTTTACATGACCATTTCTAATTAGTTCATCAGCCTTGCGGCGAGAACAATAGCCACTGTTTGCGATTGCTTTTTGTAAAATCATTTGCATATTATTTGTTTACCCCGCCTAGGGCGAGTATTAATTTCTGATATTTTTATTACCAAATTTTTGATTAAAGTTTAATAAACCAATAAACGCGAGAAAAATCCAGAATATAACCGATAGATCATTCTTAAAATAAGGGACATCAACTAGGCCATGGACGAAGAAAGCAACTAAGGCGCCGAGTAAACCAAGGGCTAAATATTTTTCTTGATGATTTTCACGTCCATAAGTAATTGTTAATTTAAAAGCCATAAAAGCTGCTTTAAAAAGTAGCCACATAAATACCATTGCTCCACCTAGACCAATCTCTGTCCAAAAGTTTAAGAAAATATTATGAGGATACATGTATATTTCAACAGGTTGCCAGTACTTCGCGCGTAAATCGGAGCTGGCCCTTAGTTGTTCGTCAAAATTGTTTAAATTATCAGAATTAAAAAATATTCCTTCTTGATGAACGGGTGCAACAGTGGCTTGAAAATTGCTTAAACCGGCGCCAGTAAAGAATTTTACTCCCTGAAGAGTTAAAAGAGTTTCCTTCCATTGTCTTTGACGAATTTGGCCAGATAAATCTTGAAGTGTTAATTTTGTGGAAACAAAATCTTTTGTTGAAGTTGAAAAAAATATTCCAGCAAGAACTAATCCGGCTACGATAATTGTGGCGATTCTTCTTTTTTTGCCAGCCAGTAGTCCAAATATAAACATGCCGGCCACAATTCCAATCAGCGCTCCTTCAGATCTAGCAAAATAAATCGAAATTGACGAGAGAACTATCACTAAAATAATAAAAAGTTTTTTTAAGGTTTTACTGATAGTAGTTACATGGGGCAAGGAGAAAAACCAGCCAATAAATAATAAAACTAGAGGAGCGAGGTATAGTCCGATCGCATTTGGATACCCAAACCAAGAAACAACTCGACGGGTCTCTTCATTTGCCCAGAACTCATTAAAAATAAATTGGCCG
The DNA here is from genome assembly GCA_964500975.1 of uncultured Gammaproteobacteria bacterium. Classification (GTDB taxonomy): domain Bacteria; phylum Patescibacteriota; class Patescibacteriia; order Patescibacteriales; family UBA12465; genus UBA12465. Next base: position 8,015 of record CAZCQW010000001.1, read on the forward strand.
GTAATTTTTTGATAAATTGCTAAAACAGAAACACTGAAAGCAGATAAAAGTAAGGCCCAAAGAATTTTTTGCCAGTCGCGTTTGTCTTTATATGTATTAAGAATTAATATAAAAACTAAAATTGGTTCAAAAAAATATGCCTTCCAAATTCCCAAAGCACCAAGACTAAAACTAGCGATGCCGGTGGCGACAAAAGAGAAGATTACTAAAAGAATTATTTCCACAGAAAATGGATAGGGAACGCGTTCGCTATTTTTTTTAAATAGGCTTTTAATATTTGGTAAATATTTTTTTAAGAACCAGGCGCCAAAAGTAATTAAGATCATGATTTCGAGCAATGTGCTAGGAATGCCGAAGATGGTAAATCTGATTAAATAGCTTGGTAAAGCAAAAATCAAGAAAAACAAAGCATAATCCAGGCGGATTAATGCCAGGGTTAAGAAAAATAGTGTAAAAATTGAGACAGCGATAAACATATTTGTTTATAATTAGCTAAATATGATTATATCATGATTTTCTAGTTTTATAAACCGAAAAATATTTTTGATGATACTTGTGGATAAGTTAATTTTATGTTAATAAATTATATATAAAAATATCATTAAATTATGCGAACGTTAAATAAATACAGCATGATAATAGAAATACTGTCAAAAACACTTGACAAATAGTTTAAATCTGCTAATCTATAGTTAACAAACAAAAGGGATGGGGAGGAGCATCGGCTTCTCAAAAATGGTTTGACAACTATGTTTCATGAGATGTAGGACTGGTCGCGAACAGTCTCCTCGGAAGAACATACAACCACTATCAACGAGCTCGTTTCCCCGGGCACTCCAATATAGAGCAGAAAGCTCTTGAGGTTAGCTTCTCGTTTGCTACGAGGAGGGCGGGGACTTCACCCTGCTAGTTGTTAGAAACTTTTAAGAGCCCGCTAAGCTCCTCTAGAAGAAGTTGTCAAAAATGGCGACATCATGAACAAATTTTTGTTCATGGTGTCGCCTTCTTTCTCTACTTCATAATTAGTTAATTGTGAAGTGAAGATTGAATAAAGAACTTTAAAATATTAACAATAAAAAAATAAATTAGTCATGGAAAAAAAATCAGCATTAAGCAACCCTCATGCAATGAGCATTCTTACTTTGTTATCAATTATTGCCTCAGTGCTAACTTGCATATTAGCACGGCAGGATCTAGTGATTTGCTATATTATAATGCCCCTTATGGCCTGTGTTTCGTTACATATGTTTTATTTTGTAATGCTTTCATGTCAGGGCTGGAAAATACTTCGTCATAATCTTATTTTAGGCATGCCGGAGAGATTGTTTATGAGTTATCTTCTGGTAACAATATTATTGGTAATTGCCATAAATTCCGGTGAGAAAAATAGTCTAAATCATTTTGAAGATTATCAATTACTTAAATTATTAGTGCTCAATTTGTTTATTGGCATGATAAGTAGTTTATTAGCCTGGTTCTCGGCAATTAAATATGAAACTGCCAAGGCTGATGAGTATAAACTTCGTGTTGAACTTAAACGCAAAGGCTGGCCTCAGGAAAAAATTGATAGTGAGATTAAGAAGTTTAAAGATCTCGATTTAATTTAAAATATCAGAAAGACCATCTAAAGTTGAGTGAATAATAGTAACTCTTCCCCTGGCAGGTTTCAAGCGATTAGCTACCGCCTAGTATATCCATGTCACTAAGACAGAAAAACTTGTAATTTAACCCATAGCCTAGTGTATACCACTAGGTTTTTTTATTGTATAATAAATATATAAAATTAATATTATGATAAATAAATTCCTCCAAGACATTGGCTTGTCCGACAAAGAAATAGCCGTATATTTAGAACTTCTTCGCGAAGAAAAGAGTTCCGTGCTAGATTTGTCTAAAAAAACTAACATTTTAAGAACATCTGTTTACCCGATTTTAGATAATTTATTAGAGAAAGAGTTGGTCTCAGAAATTAAGGTAGGTAAAAAAGTTTACTTTCAGGCTGAGGCCCCAGAAAGAATTGCTTCATATATTGAATCTCAAAAAATAAAGCTAGAAGAGCAATCTAAGATTGCTAACGATTTTATTCCGCAGCTAAAAAGCCTATCTCGTCAAAACGGAGAAAAGCCAATAGTTAAAATTTTTGAAGGTAGAGAGGGGCTTATAAAAGCAACGGAAGAGTCTCTTGGCTATGGCAAGAACACATCAAATGAAAAAATATATTTCATTTACCCATTTGATTTATTAGAAGATTTTTTCACAGAACAGGAATTAAAAAAATTAAGCTCAAGAAGAATTGATAAGGCTATAGAATCACAGGCGATTTATACATATTCTAAAGGCGAGCGACCCGTTAGCCAAAATTCCGTTAGATTGAAGATTGACGGTGAAAAATATCCAATTAAATGCGATATTAGCATTTTTAAAGATGTTGTTAGAATTAATACTCTAGGCAAGTCTTTATCGGCTATGGTTATAAAAAGCCCTGATCTTGCTGATACATTGAAATCGATTTTTAAAGCACTGTTTGATAGCTACGAACAAAATAATAAATAGGGTCTAGATAATAAAATAATTAAGTAAGAAAAAAAGGGAATCGCTATGCAGCAATTCCCTTTACTCTTTTTCATCTTCACGAGATCATCATTTGTTTTTTTTCAAATAGAATTTTTTTATTTTTTTAATCTAATACTTTTTTGCATGCTGCCGAGCCCCAAAAATTTATACGGGCAATTATTTTGGCTAGCCGCAATACTTTTCTTCTTTTAGTCGTACATAAGAAATCCTCCTTTTTTTAATGAACATTTAGATGTATTTAATGACATTAATCATACCATCCCTCTTGGGGCGAGAGAGGCGTCGGTTCAACGCCTACTCCCGGGGTATATTAATCAGCCATACGCCCTCCATCTTTTAAGGGTTAATACTAACATTAATTAAGATAACTATATCATGTATATAATTATATGTCAATAGTATTACAAATTACGTTATTAATCATTAACCTAAAATTTAATCAAAAAGTCCATATATCTTGGGTATTTATACGCTACGTTCTTTTTTTGTCAAAAAATATCAACAGTTATCCACAGATATGTTTAAATATTGCTGATAAATATATTATTTGTCAAAAAGATTAAAAAAGTTAAAAATAAATATCACAAAATATACTAAAAAAGCTTATAAAATAGGCTTTTTTATTAAACATTTAAAATCTGACGAAAACACTTGACATAAATATAAATATACGTTAGAGTACATAGTTAAGTATTTAACTTAATGAAATAGAGTTCTTTAAAACTGAATGAAACCCTCTAAACACTTACGCCATGAGTGCACAAGATATATATTTGAATAAGTTGGCTAATAGTCTATTACGCCAAAATGGTTTTGGAGCGGATGGCTCTAAGTTGAATGAAACTTCAAAAAGCCAAATTTACTTTGAACGCAAAACCGTCATAATGACCCCGATGGGAAACCATCGCTAGGTCGCACTGATGGGCAACTCGAGCTGTAGAGTTTTTATCTAGAGGTGTGCACAATAGCTTAGTGAAAGCCACCCCTTCCGCCTACTTAACAATGCATTTAATTATACAATCTGTATTCATGGAAAAAGTTTATAGAAAAAAATGGTCTATTCCTTGGAAAAAAGACGATATGGTCGTAATAGTGGACTTTGGTATTTTAGGGGTTTTTATTGAAGTTTTCGTAATAACTGACGAGCCGGTTTCAAGTGAATTGGCTAACAGGAATGAAGAAAAACTTAAATACGTGGAAGAAATTTTTGCCAGGAAAAACCTTGTGGTAAAAAAATTTCACAGAGTTAGTAAGACGGAGCACATAAGAGAGATTTTACTAATTGGCTTGGATATACCGAGCACAGTAAAATATAATGATTTCGGATCACTTGGTGGATCTTATGACATGTATGAGTTAGTGGCTTTCGTAAAAGAAACCCTTGATTTTCACCCCTTACTTAAAGTGGGACTTGGTGATAGTCATCAGTACTGCGTTAATCGCTACAAGCTCTAGTATTAAGCACGAACGCTAGGTCTATCTTAATTTAAGATAGACCTCACAATTCAGTTCATAAATTAATTTGTGAATTGATAGTGAAAAAAGTACTTTAAATCTAAGAATTCCTTGAATAAATTCTTTAGACAAAAAAACAAATACCGGTTAATTAGATCCCACGACAAGGCGTGGAAAACTAGCATAAAGCTGGTCCGGACATTTATTATGAGTAAATCAATCATGCGTTTAATCCTAAATCATTCAATCTATTTATTCGCGCGCATACGCCTATTGTTAGCAAAGTTACGCCTGCTAATTCGTATGTTAAGGAAAACTCTTAAAGAGTTTTCTGAATATTCACAGCGTGCAAGTTAGCTAAAAAGGTAAACGGGCGAGCCTATAAAAAATCGCCCTCACAATTCAGTTCATAAATTATATTTTGTGGATTGATAGTGAGAAAAAATAGACTCAATCTTTTAATCAAAAAAACCACTCTTTGCGGAGTGGTTTTTTTGTTTGTTGGAGTTACTAATTTTAAAAAATTTAGTTTGCTCTTTCTACATATTCGCCAGTTTCAGTATTGATTCTGATAATATCACCTTCGTTGATAAACATTGGGACATTAATTTTAGCGCCAGTTTCAAGTTCAACTTGTTTGTTTACGTTGCCAGCGGAATTACCCTTAACTCCTGGAGGAGCACTAACAACCTTGAAGTCCATTTTGATAGGTAGACTAATAGAAACTGGTTTACTTTCAAAATATAGAACATCAACATCAGTTCCGTCTTTTAAGAAAAGAGAGGCTTCACCAATTTCTTCAACCGGAAGATTAAACTGTTCGTAACTTTCGTTATCCATGAAATAAGCTTCATCTTTATCTTTATACATAAAGTTTGCTTTCTTCGTTTCAGTTTCAGCTTCCTCGGCTTTCTCGGAACCTTGATAGGTTCGCTCTAGCACGTTGCCGTTGATTAAATTACGACATTTAATCTTTAATACAGCTCCGCCACGACCCATTTTATGATGGTCGGTTTTAATAATGATATAAGGCTCGGCGTTAACTTTAATAACTTTGCCAGTCTTAATTTCGTTAAAGTTCAGCATAAGGTTTTCAGGCTTAGTGAATTATTTATGAGTTGAAGATAAAAGAGCCATAACGCGTGAACGTTTAATAGCCATTGATAATTTTCTTTGGTGCCAAGAACAAACACCTGTTCGGTCTCCTGGTAAAATCTTCATGAAGAAGTTCACGAAACGTTTTAGAGTTCTTGTATCTTTGTAGTCAACGTCAAGGTTATTAACGCAGAAATAACATTCTTTTGTTTTTTTAGTCATAGATTTGTTAGTTTATTTAGAAGGGGATATTTTCAACGCGAATTTCTTCGTCGTCCATAATATCTTCAGGGATTTCAATGGTTGATTCGCTATTAGAGCGACCACTCATTGGGCTTTCCATTGGAGCGCCGCCTTTGCCGTCTAACATGATCATGTTTTCGGCGACGATTTCTGTTTTATAACGTTTTACACCTTCAGCTCCAGTCCAGTCAGTTGTTTGAAGACGACCTTCAATAAAAACTTTAGAACCTTTGTGCAAATATTTAGAACAGATATCAGCTAATTTTCTCCAAGCGATAATATTATGAAATTCAGTTTTCTTTTGTTGTTGACCACTTTGGTCAGTCCAAACTAGGTTAGTGGCAATAGAGAATGATGCGACTGTTTGACCAGATGGAGTGTTGCGCAATTCTGGGTCACGAGTGACATTACCAATAAGCATTGCTTTGTTTAAATTCATATTTTTGGACTAATTCTATTTTTGTAGAATTATTTTTTAATTAAATTAAATCCTTAGCATTTAAAATGCCTTCTAATTTTTCGTCCAAATCTTTTAGGTCCACTCTTTTATCATCAGTTTTAGAAACGGAAGCTTTTGGTTTGGTTGTGGACGATTTCTTTTCTTTTTCTTCTTGTGTTTTGTTGGCGGCTGCCTTTTTAGAGTCGATTTTCACGCGAATAACTTCAGCGCGAGCGATTTCTTCAGCTGTTTTAGCTTTTTTAACGACAACTTGGTGACGTAAAACATCAGCTGATAATCTTAAATTTTTATCGACTGTGGCTAAATTTTTCCCTTCTAGATCAAATTCAAATAAACCGTAATACCCATAGGCATTGTGTTTAATTTCGTAGGCTAGTTTTTTCTTACCCCAATATTCAGTGTGGGTAATTTGACCGCCATTTTCTACGATTACTTGACCGACTTTCTCGGCTACTTTTTTGGATTCATCATCTGTGAACTTGTTTGGCAGGATGAAAAGAATCTCGTAGTGAGTCATTCCGGCTGCTTTGGTTTTTGACATAGTTATTATAGATTAAGGGCCCTAAAGATTATTTAAAGTATTTCTAAATAATTTATAAAGTCCTCTATTAAATAAAATCCCCAAGTATTCTGATCCTTGAGGGTTGAGAATACCTTTAATTATGCTCTAATATTGGCATAATTATCTTGAGCCAAGCTCATGATATGGGAAAGATATGTTTATTATTTATTTGTAGACTTAGATTATCACGAATGTTTATAAATTGCAAGAGTAGTAATTTTCCGAATATGTTAAATGCTAATAATTGACAAAATCTTGATTAGTATTTATCATTTGTAAATAGTTTAATTTTCTTTAACAATATAAACAATCTAAAAAAGGAGGAAACATGCCAAAAAGTATGTATGAAAAATTAGGAATTGATCCCAGCAAGCAATCAGTTAGAGATATTTTTGCAAAGTTAATTGATAATGAATATCAAGGCGCTTTTGTAAATATCATTACTGACCCATTTTCTGAAGACCGTGTTTTAACTCAACACCAAGATGGTGATGGCAGTAAGTTTATTCAACGCATGATTCATTACATGGAAACAGGTAATGAACAGGTTTTTGCTGGTATGGTCGACGACGCTTTGTCCATGAATAGTGGAGATATTGCGGCGAGTGGCTTTGTTTTTGGACCTTGGATAATTACCGATGTTCTGAATCTGAGCTTAGCACCCGAACTCAAAAAAATAGTTATGAAAGCCGTTGCTGATCGTTTGCTTGAGTTAAGAGAAATTTATAAAGAACATAATTTCAACCTTAAATTTTTAGGTGGCGAAACAGCTGATTTATTGGACCAAGTTAAATCTGGAGTCTTTGATATTGCGATTACCGCTTGGGCTGATAAATCTGATTTAGTGACCGGCAATATTGAGGCTGGTGATGTTATTTATGGATTTGCCAGCGATGGGCAGGCCGCTTGGGAAGAAAAACCAAACTCTGGCATTATGTCGAATGGTTTAACTTTGGCTCGTAGCTGTTTAATGCACAAAGAGTATAATAAATGGTATCCATCTTTAAAGAGAGATGGAGAATTTTATACAGGCATGTATTATTTTGATTCTGATTGTATTTATGGTATGACGGCTGGAGAGGCTTTACTTTCCCCGACTCGTCAGTGGGCAATTGTTATTAAAACTCTCATTTCGATTTTAAAAGAGAATAATGCGTCATCTATGCTTCATGGTATTAGTATGAATACTGGAGGTGGGGCAACAAAAATTGCTCACGTTGGTAGAGGTGGCCTAATATATGTAAAAGATATGCCAACACCACCACCATTATTTTTTTTAATTCAAAAAGAAAGCGATGAGACCTGGCAAAACATGTTTCGTAGTTTTAATTGCGGAATCGGAATTGATGTTGTTGGAGAAAATAATGACATTTTCCGTGAAGCAATTATTGAAACTTCAAGAATATGTAATGTTGAACAGTATCATTTGGGTGGAGTGGTAAAAGGGGAGCTTGAGGCTAACCAAATATGGTTAAGCACTCCTTTTGGGGACTTCAAATATTAAATTTTTAAAGAGGATCTAAACAGGGTCCTCTTTTTATTAAATGATTGCCAGGCTGAGTTTATTAAGATAGAATGAATTATATGAAATATTTCTTTGTTTTGGGTACAAATACAGACCTGTCAGTCGCTGAATTAGCGGCGGTTTTAGATTTAAAAGATGTTAAACTATTAGCACCGGATTTTTTAATTTGGGAAACTAAAACCGAAATAAATCCCGAAACTTTAATGCAGCGTTTAGGTGGAACTATTAAGATCGGCGAAATTAAAGAAGAGATAAAAGATGGTGATGATGTCGCGCTTCTTAAAACCTTAACCGAACTCGCTAAGATTAAAAAATATCAAAGTAAGGAAGGTAAATTTAATTTCGGTTTTTCTGACTATGGGAAGTATCAGTTCAATAAACAGAATCTTGGTTTAAAGCTCAAAAAATATTTTAGCCAAGAAGATATTAGTTCTCGTTTTGTTATTAGTCGTGAAAAAACTTTATCAAGCGTAGTTGTTACCCAGAATAAATTATTAACTAGAGGAATTGAATTTGTTTTAATTAAAGTTGAAAATAAAATTTTAATTGGCGAAACTATTTCTGTTCAACCATTTAAAGATTTATCCCGCCGTGATTACGGACGGCCAGCTCGCGATGATCAATCCGGAATGCTTCCTCCAAAGTTAGCCCAGATTATGATTAACCTTGCGCAAGTGAGAAATGCGGAGGACGTTATCATCGATCCTTTTTGCGGCTCGGGCACAATTTTAAGTGAAGCAATGTTGGCTGGATATAAACATTTGTTTGGCTCTGATTTATCTGCGAAAGCAATTGATGATACTCATAAAAATATTTCCTGGATTCGTGAGTTATATAATTTAAAAGATATTAAGGTAAAAATTTTTGTTAAGAATGTTACTAATCTTTCTAAATTCTTTATAGCTAAATCAGCCGAAGCAATTATCACTGAACCTTTTCTTGGTCCACAGCGTGGCATGATTAATTTTAAAGTTGTCATGAGTAATCTAGAAGTTTTATATAGTGATGCCATTAAGCAATTCGGTATAGTTTTAAAAACTGGTGGCAGAGTCGTCATGATTTGGCCAATGTTTTACGGCCAAAAACCCATTACCCCAAACTATACTGGATTCAAAATGTTAAACATGCTTCCAGAAAATTTAAGAGAAAGTGAATTTTTAAAAAAGACATATAGACCTACGATTATTTACGGTCGCCAGGGACAAAAAGTTTATCGCGAAATTGTTGTTCTAGAAAAGGAATAACCGACGTATAATTTTAAAGCTTGTCGTGTCAAATAAAAAAGGCTTATCTGGTTAGATAAGCCTTTTGTCGTAAGTATGACTTTCGCGTTGGTTTACCTTTTGTAGGTAATACCGATTCGTAGCAGGGTGTGATTATCGAAAAAGTTGTAACCAGCTGACGTGAATAGATCCACGTTTTTCATGAGCGGTTGTCGATATTTCAGGTCAATAATCGGTTGCCAACCATTATATTCCATTATAACCCCACTGACAGTGAAACGCTTGATAGTTAAATCCAGGGACTGGTAAAAAAACAGATAGCGTGATTTTGCGAAGTTAACTTTTTCTCCAGGATTTCCAGCCGAGAAACCTACCCATGAAAATGTTGAAACATTTTTAAACGGTGAGGTTATCATTTGCGCTCCGGGTGTTGGTAAGTTCATGAAATATTCAAGAGCTGGGCCTACGTAAATCTTTCCCTTGAAAAGTGATTTGAGATAGGAAATTCCTAAATCTCTTTCACCCAGATAAAGACAAATCATGTCTTCGCCGTAAGTAAAATTTGATTCAAAGAGAACTCCTTGTGATAAAACGCCATCTCCACTTGATAGTGACGCAGAAGAAAGTTTAACGCTTTCTTTATCCTGAGCTTTTAAGCTTGAAGAAAAGATGAATACGAAAGAGAAAAAGAAAATCAGAATTTGTTTCATGATGAGAATTGTTTTGGGTTTGACTTTTTATTTTACGGTTTTCCACTTACGCATATTTTTTTGCGGTATTGTGCCTTTCTCAATTAAAGCACGGTTAGCAATCAAATTGCGTTTCAATTTTTCATTTTGTTGAGCAGTTCCAATGTAGAAGTAAAATGGAGAATCAAAATTGCTGTCGGCCAAGTTCTTTGTGTAAGGATTTGAGTATTTATCAAAAAGGATAATACCGTTTTTACATAAGGGCAAAATAATCGTTTCGTAACGTTTATTATACTCATATGTAATCCCTAAGTAGTTACAAACCTGCTTTAAGCTCATCTTCTGAAGTGAGTCGGCAGAAATTTCCACTTTAGTGGTCACTTTTTTTAATGAGTCGGTTGTGGAACTCTGTGCGTTAGCAGTTAATGAAAAAACGAAAATAGACAAAACAATGAAAATTGAACTCATTTTTTTCATGTCAAAATTTTTTTTAAAGATTAATATAATTAGTTTTCGTGAAATCTTGTTTGTAAAAGGGCATTTAATTATAATTATTATAGCATAAGTTATTAAATATGTCAATATAGACAAATATTGACATAAACAACATTACGTGATAAAAAAACGAGTTCCTTATTACTTCTGATAGCACAGCCAGACAACTGCCCGGTGATGTAACAAAATTCCTACATCTTAGCTTAAAAAAAGAAATAACTGAATTAAGCGAGGAAGGGCGAAAAGAGCTTGGCATGCAAACTACAAAAGAAAAACTTTTAGACAAAGCAGTGGACATGACCAAGGAGGAGCTAATAGAGTATTTGAAATCGGACTCAACTTTAGTCAAGAATTGATTATTTGTTATTCTTGAACTTTAAAGGTCGCTATCAAAGCGGCCTTTTTTTAAAATCAACATTTCAAAAGTATTATTTTTTTTGATCGAGGTGAGTTCTTGATTTTATATAAATAAAGGACTAAAATTGTTAATTAAAGTAGAACCTTAAAATATAAATATAATCATAAAACATTGAAGAAATGAAAGAAAACCCAATTATTAACGCCTATTTGGACGCCGAAAAACAGAAAGAAATTGACCTAATTAATGAGGCCGATAAAAATTTTTCCCTGTGGTTAGCCGAATTAGAGAAGGATGAAAGTCGAGATGTAACTATGGCCTATGCCGTCATCAAATATGAAAATGATATGAAGAGATTTAAGAACATCGATAATAATGATATTGATGGCAAAGCTTTGAATGAAAATTGTGTTAGAGTTGAAAATGATATGGCAAAATTATTTAGTCTTGTTCCGGCTGAACGAGTAAAAAACGCCGTTAACTATTATCGACAAGCCGCTTCTAAGGACAAAGCAAACAGTATTAGATATTTAGAATCAGCTTTTGGAAATTTATATCTTGAATATCGATGTAAGCCGGATATTGTTGATGGAATCATTAAATTCCGTGTCTATCTAATTAAGAAGTGGGGATTAAATAGTTTCTCGTGCACAATTGGTATGATCAAGGATATCTTAGATGGCCATCATCCTACCTTTGTGTAACTATATAATATCAAAAAAAGGAGACCCAAAAAGGTCTCCTATTTTAATATCTAAATGTATTTTTATCTGTTAATGAGGAAATTACAGACATCGCCATCAGCTACTATGTATTCTTTCCCCTCGGTTCTAATTAAACCAAGTTCTTTGGCCTTAGCATCACTACCGCATTCCACAAACTTTTCCCAGTTTATAACTTCAGCGCGTATAAAGCCTTTGATAAAATCAGTATGGATTTCCCCAGCGGCTTGTGGCGCTTTTGAGCCGTGTTTAATGGTCCAAGCTCTTGTTTCGTCGACTCCGGTTGTAAAGAATGTATCTAACCCTAATAATTTATATGAGCTTTGAATAAGCCTATCAAGGCCACTCTGTTCTAGCCCTAATTCTTTGATATATTCGGCCTGATCTTCTTCTGGTAAATTAACGATTTCTTCCTCTAACTTTACATTAATTTTTATAACTAAGTCCTTTGTTCCCGGTAAAACGTCGCCGGTGTGAGATTCGTCAATATTAAGTAGATATAGAATCGGTTTAATGGTTAATAATGTTAAAGATTTTACAAACGGAAAGTCTTCGTCACTAAATTCTAAATCACGAACAGCGTTTCCTTCAGCTAAATGTTTAAAAATTGCTTCTAAAATTCGAGCCTGGTTGATTAATTCCTTATCGCCACTTTTGGCTTCGCGCTTAACTTTATCAAGTCTTTTTTCAATAGAAGCTAAATCAGCTAAAATTAGCTCAGTATTAATAGTTTCTTTATCACTAGCCGGATCAATACGTCCGTCAACATGGATAATATTCTTATCTTTAAAATCACGGATAACCTCGCAAATAGCATCGCATTCTCTAATATGAGCCAAAAATTTGTTTCCTAGGCCTTCTCCTTTACTCGCTCCAGCCACTAAACCAGCTATATCGGTAAACTCTACTGTGGTTGGGATAATTTTTAATGGTTTAGAAACAGAGGCCAGTCTATCCAAGCGAAAATCAGGGACTTTTACAACTCCGACGTTAGGATCTATAGTGCAGAAAGGATAATTAGCTGCTTCTACCCCTTTTTTAGTTAAAAGATTGAATAGGGTCGATTTACCAACATTAGGTAAACCAACAATTCCGATGGATAATGGCATATATTATTTAACAATTTGATTGATTTAAGCTCACAGGCATACTATAGCACAATTTTTGGATAAAAAAAGACCCATACCATGCCGCTCTTATATAAAAATATAATATAGTAATAGGCAATGAATGAGTCTTATCCCCGAGGAAGTATTTTTTATATGTCCTTGAGGAGATCCACTTATGTTTTGATGACTTAAAACATTTATTCCAGCTTACAGTTGTGTACGTTTTGTTTTTATTATTTTAGTTAATTTAGATTTAAACGAATAAAAATTTATTTTATATTTTTATTTGTTTGTATAATCTATTTTGATTAACTGTTGTGTAACAACTTTTTTTGTGAGATGTCATCTTGTCTCTTTTTTTAAGCTAGTTAAAGAACTGTACTATTATTATAGCATTTTAAAATGACTGGGTCAAATATTGTGGACTTAAGTTTTAAAAAACATCAATAAATATGTGTATTATAATAATATTAGCTAAAATATAGCGCATTTTACACTTTAAGTCTATGATGGAGTGGACTTAAAATCATTTTTTATACACAGAAAACACAGGTTATCCACAGGAACATAAACAATTTAGTATAAATTTATTCTTTATATATTTGTTTACTTTTTAGTGATTTTATGAGATTATGAAGTAAAGATATAAGTCAAGTTATAAGCTATAATATGCATATTAAAGAAGGAATCTCTAAGCCTAGTTTAAAAAATGAAGCCCTAAATAATAGGGCCGATGATTTGAATCTAGCACCGGATTCAATAATTAAGCAGAAGGACATATTATTTAATAATTTAGAAGCAAGTCAGAGCGAATTAAATCGCGATGAACTCTTGGACCTTACTACCAGGGTTTTTGAAAATTCAGTTAAGGATGGTTTAAGTCTTGCGACCAAGCTAAGACTGACGCCGACGGAAATTGCGGGAATTGTTTCTTCGCCTTCATTTGTACTTAAAAACAGTGATTTAGCTCTAGAAATTCTTTTAAGTATTGATGTTCATGACGAGAAGATTAATGATAAAGATTTGGCCGGTAAATTGTGGCGAGGTATTTTTAAAATTGGTCCATATTTAGACTCAACACCGGACACGGGCGAGGAAATGATGAAAAAATTGCAGATCTTCGATACAAAGAAGTTAATGGCCGGTCATTCAAGACGATTAAAAAAACATATTAGTGACGTTGATAATTACTATATCCAGTTTGTTGCTAAGACTGAATTTGAGAATGAGAATAAATTTGGTGATCGCCGGACTAAAGGAGAAAAACTAGCCGAAGATAGCCTAAACAGAATCTTGCCAGCCATGGAAGGAAAATATCTGGCAGGCGAAGTTTTAAATACATTGTATGGATATTTAAAAAATGATGACCCTAAAGTAATTAATCAAATAAGTAATTCCGAATCTAACCCTAAAGATATAGTCCTTGATTATTTAAAAAGAGAGGGCTGGTCTCAGGAATATAGTGGCCAGCTAAAATACGGGCCGCTTGTTTCAAAAGAGTTGATTGATAATTTAAACACAGTTTTTAAGTTTGACAAATTAACCGAACGCAAGCTCTCCGCTGGTCGCTATAAACCTTTAGACCTGGTTTATGATGCTGGAAAGAATATGGCGAAAGAAAGTTTAATTAGTGAGATTGAAAAGTCAATAAATAATCGCACTAAGAGTAATATTAAAGTAGTTTTCAATAACGAGACGAAAGAGTATGAAGCGAAAGAAGTAAAAAAAGAAGATGAAAATATAGAAAAAGAGGTTGTGGAAACGGATAAGGAGAAGCTTACCTCAGAGATTAAAGAAATAGATATTAGCAAATATCAAGTTTTAGAAAAATTTTATAAAATCGACGATAGAATAGCTTTTTCAACAGAGGGAGTTGGTAAAAAAGGTTTTACTGAAAAATTTTTCGTGACAGAAGATGGTCAAGAGTTTGGCCTAGGAAGAGGATATGATTCAGTTAGCTCTTTACAAAAAATCAATAATAAAATAGTTTTTGAAGCTGAAAAAGATAGTAAATCTTTTTACGTCATTGGAGATGATGGTCGAGAGATTGGTAAAAAATATGACTCGATTGAACATTTTCAAAACATTAATAATCAAATAGTCTTTCAGGCAGAACAGGGGGGCAAACAATTTATTGTCACCGAAGATGGTCGGGAAATTGGAAAGGAATATGATCAGGTTAGTAATTTGCAAAACATTAATAATCAAATAGTTTTTGAAGCTAAAAAGGATGGCAAATATTTTTTTGTCACCGAAGATGGCAGAAAACTCGGTCGAGGCTATGACGAGGTGAGTAACATTCAAGTTATAAATAATCAAATAGTTTTTCGAGCCCTTGATGGTTTTAATAGTTTTGTCGTTACTGAAGATGGTCGGGAAATTGGAAAGGAATATGATCGGGTTAGTAATTTGCAAAACATTAATAATCAAATAGTTTTTGAAGCTAGAAAAGGTTGGAGCTCTATTATTGTTACTGAAGAAGGTCAAGAATTTGGTGAAAAATATCCATGGATAAGTAATTTGCAAAACATTAATAATCAAATAGTATTTCAAGCAGAACAGGGGGGCAAAAAATTTATTGTTACCGAGGATGGTCGGGAAATTGGAAAGGAGTATGATTCAATTAATTATTTAAACAACATTGATAACAAAATTGTCTTTGTAGCAAGTAAAGATTATAATTTTTTTCTTGTTAATGAAGACGGTTTAAAACTTAGCAAAGAATACGATTCTATTAGTTGGGTGAGTAAAATTAATAATAAAATAATTTTCGAAGCTAAAAAAGACAGCAAAGACTTAGTTGTTACTGGGGATGGTCAAGAATTTGGTAGTGATTATGAATGGATACAATATCAATTTGTAAATAATCAAATGTTTTTTGAAGTTGAAAAAGAAGGAAAATATTTTTTAGTTTCTGGAGATGGTCAAGAATTTGGTCGAGATTATGATAGTGTCAAAATTATGTGGGGAGAAAATGAAGTTGTTATGGTTGGAGTAAAAGAGGGTGACAACGAGAAGGGTGAGTATGGTTGGAGGCTATTTAAAGAAACTATTGGTTCTGGAAAAAAAGAAGTTAAGCAAAATAATTTTGAATTAATTGAACCTGAAAAGAATAAGTTAGATCTATTAAATTTGGTTAATAACCCCGATGAAGATAAAATAAATGAGTATTTTTTAAACAAATCAAAATTAAAAGAAGAAAATAATAAAACCGCCTGGCAGAAATTGAAATCAGGGGTAGAAAATTCAAAGACAACTATTAAGGGGTTAAATAAAATTATTTCAAAAATACCGGAAGCATTTTTAAATACAGTAAAAGCTCAGTCAGAGAAAAATCAAAGTATTTTAAGAGATCAGCTACTGATGAAAATATTCCCAGAGATATATAAGTCAGAACCAAATAATTGGTTGGGAGGTCTTAAAGGTTTTAGTGATAGCAACTTTCGTAAAAAAAATAATGGTAGTCAGTCAGAAGATCCATCTACATATTTAGAGGCAGAGACTAGTGGTTTAAACGGCGGCGACCCATCACCTGAACAAGGCGAAGAAAAAGAAGTAATGATTCTTCGGGACAAACTAAACGATTTTATCTCTTCAAATTTATTGGGTAAAGACTTGGATAATCCAAAAGCGGCCGCTAAATCATTTTTCTCACTAAATCATAAATCTGAAGGCCCATTTAAAGAAACTACAATTACTCTACCAAATATTGGCAATCTAAATAAAATAAGATTACCAAAACCAGTAACGGCAAATGTAATTTTAGAGAGAGTTAAGGGTATAACTAAGAATAATGAAGAGATACTACTAGAAACTGAAATTAATAGTTTAGGGGAGGTTAATGTTTTAATTGGTAAAAATAAAGTTGAGAAAGTTGTTTATTCTTTACAAGTTAGTCAGGATCCACTTGATCGAATTATCCCGAAAAATAGCAGCAATGAATATAATAAATATCAAGAAAAATTTATTAAAGAAAATGGGCAAGATTTAAATGAAGACGTTGCTAATTTACCTGAAGAATTAGAGTTTTTTGCCAAATCATTAAAATCTCTTCCTCCGAAAGAAAGAGTAATTGCGATCGAGCAGTTTGTAAAACAATATGGCTATTATGATTTTAAAAATGTGGAAGTTAATGAATTAAAAAATAATAAGGGCACCTCTGAACAAGTATTAATGATGGAAATGAGAATGGAGCAGTTAAAAGAGACTAACCCAGAATTAAAACACAAGAAATATGCCGGCGTCTGTTCCGACTTTGCTTTATTAAATACTACTCTTTTAAGAAAGGCAGGAATTCTGTCGGGCGTGGCAGTAGGCTTTGGGTCGGGCGAAAAGACTATTTACCCATCAATGTCACACGCTGTTTCATATGTTGTTTTTCCGGATGGCCATAATTTAAATCAAGTTTTTGTCGTTGATCCAACTCCAAGCGGAATTAATGCTGAAGAAGAAAGATTATTAGCTGAATTTAGGGAACCGTCAATTAGCGAGAAAGAGGCTCAAGCCGAAGAAGAGATTAATGAAGAAAAGTTAGGCGCTCTAAAAAATTTAGAAGAAATTGAAAAAACTATTGGCCTTAACGATTTAGAAGCCTTGAAAAAATTAACTAATGGTAAATTGGAGGACGCTTTAAATACTATTTTAAAATATGAAGTTAAAGCCGATAATTTAAAAGTAGTAAGTAACTTGCTTTCTTCTTATTGGTACTCACCTCTTAATAAGCTAGATTTTAACGACGCTAATGATCGAGCGTATTTTAAAGATGCTTTTAAAAAAGAAATTAACAGAGTTAAATCTGAGATTGAGAATAATTCCGAGTTAAAAGATAGGCCGTCTGGTTCAGAGTTATTTAACTTGATTAAGGATTTCAAAGATAAGTTTTCTAAAAACAGTCAGGATAACGGATTAGATATAATTGATAGTATTGTTGAGATAAACAAAGCCGAACTGAGCAGCACAGAGAATCAGGCTTTGGCAGTTATTTCAAACTATCTCAGAGCGAAGAATATGATTGGACCAGCTAATTAATAGATTTTTTAAACTTTTTTGATGAATTTAAGAGTGGTTGAAATAAAAAATGAGCTAAATAAGCTCATTTTTTTGAGGTTTGGGTGGGAGTCGAACCCACGAATGGCGGTTTTGCAAACCGCAGCGTTAGACCACTTCGCCACCAAACCAGTCTCGTCATTTTTGACTATTTGAATTTTAGCGTATCTTATTTAAGTTGTAAACTAGGGTCAACTTTAAGCTTATTGTAGGGAACTAACTTTTGTTTTTTTATCTTGAATACAGCCGCTGCGGCAATCATGGTCGCGTTGTCAGTTGTGTAGATTCTAGCTGGAACTAGAAAATTAACTTTAGGTAATTTTTCTTTTATGGCCATTGCTAGACCATTCCGTAGTTCCTGATTAGCGCTAACCCCACCGGAAAGCATAACAGTTTTTACATTAATTTTTTTAGCCGCCTTAATAGTCTTAGAAATTAAGATATCTATGATTGCATCTTGATAGGCAAAACAATATTCAGGAATTCGTTTTTTCCAATTTTTGTCTTTTTGAAGCTGATAGAGAAGAGCCGTCTTTAGCCCTGAGAATGAGAAATTTGAATTAACGGAGTTTATCATTGGCCGCGGCAGAACTAATTCGGTTTTTATTCCCCCGCCTTTAAATGAATTAATAAATTCAACTGCATATTTAGAAACAATCGGGCCTCCCGGATAACCAAGGTTCATCATTTTAGCGCCTTTATCATAAGCCTCTCCGGCTGCGTCATCTAAAGTTTCGCCAATAATTTTTAACTTATAATTCTCGTCCATCAAAACTAAATTTGTGTGTCCACCGGAAACGGTAAGAATTAAAGCCGGGAACTTAATTTTAGTTCCCGGTTTAATGAAATTAGAATAAATATGACCTTCAACATGATTTATTTCTATTACTGGTTTATTCCAGGCGAAAGATAATGTTCTAACAGTTTCCATGCCACTTATTAAAGAAGTAATTAGGCCCGGTCCTTTAGTTACGGCAATTAAATCGAGTTTTTTGTGACTTATTTTAGCAACTTCAAAAGCCTCGTTAATTACCGGCAAAATATTTAAAACATGTTCACGGGCGGCTACTTCAGGGACTACGCCACCATATTTCTGGTGAATTTCTATTTGGGAAGAGATAATGTTTGATAATACAATAATCTTGCCGCTTTTTAGGTCTGCTTTAATAATTGAGGCGGCGGTTTCGTCGCAACTGGTTTCGATTCCGAGTATGTACATTATTTATTTTTTATTTTCTTCCTGACAAGTACTCAAAAGTTTGGCAGCTAAAAAAACAGATATAATTGATATGCCACCGTAAACGAAAACTTTTAATAAAAAGTCACTAAATGATGTACTGCCCATCAGGGCTATTAAGGCCACAACTACAAAAACTATTATGGCCGCCTCCCTAGTTGTAAAAACTTTTTGCTCAATAGCAACTTTTTTCATATGGTTTGATTATATGATTATTTTAACATGTTTTATTTGACAATTGAATAGTTAATGGGCTTGCCTATGGTTTTTAGGGATATTGATTGTTTTGATGTATAAGAAATAATAGCGTCAGAGGGCTTACTCAGAAATAGCTAACGAGTCTTAGATAGAAGTCTCGGAAAAGGTTAGATCCGCACCATAGTCTCATTTATATATTCCTCGGTTATTAGCATGTTTTTATAAATTTGTCCGCAATATCCATGCATAATTCGAAATTCAACAGTACTTTTGTCGAAAGTATAGCCATCGCTATGGTCGAGTGAAAATATGCTAAGTAAACTATATTGGAACTAATTAATTGACCTAGTTGGGGCGTCGCCATAACTTTGCTCAAAATTAAACAGAGGAAAACAGCCAAAAGATATGATGAACAAAGACCTCTGTGTTAACAAAGGTTTCTAGATTATTTATTGTCTTTTATTCAGTTTGGCCAGAAGCTGTTTTAATAGTACGACAAAATAATTATGTCGATTAAGCGAATAATAAACAACTGGACCAGACTCTCGCCCAACAATTAAATAATTTTCTTTAAGAATATTTAGATATCGCTTAGCAGCGGGAAGTGATATTTTTAAAATTTTAGCTATTTCAATGGCATTTAATTGCCTGCTCTCGATTAGTGAGCGAAATATTCTAAAATAATTAGCGTTCTTCAAAATTTTAAAAAAATTCACTGACGATTCACTAATCTGATTATTTTTATTATATGATGACATATGCTTTTTCTTACTTAACATATATTATTGATTGAATATCTTTCTGTTAATTAACAGTTCATCCTATCTCAAATACTAAAAAATGTCAATAATTTAGATAAAGCAAGAGCATTTATTAGTTTCAGGCAAAAATGTGCTTGTTTACGTTGTTATTATTTTAGCAAATGTTATAATAGATAATGTTAAGAGTTTATTAATTAATAAAGTGTTTAATACTTATATGCTTATTGATTCGGAGACAAAGAAACTGAGAAAAACCTTTAACGACGAAACTGAACGAGCTCTAACTAATTCATTTAAAGCATTGGGTGACGCCAACCGTCATAGAATTTTTCAAATACTAATTTATCATACATCGATGTCGGCGAGCGATATTGCCGCTACTTTAAAAATTTCTCGGCCCCTTGCTTCACAGCATTTAAAAATTTTAGAGCAGGCAAAACTCTTTAAGAAAGAAAAAGCCGGTCAAAATATATATTATCGACTTGATGTCGCTAACCCATTTGTTAAAACAATTTGTAAAGCTTTAAAAAAATATAGTCCATGACTATATTTTTTTAAAGCTTTACTTCAATAGATCACTGAATTATTCGCTATTTAATAGTTTGCTAATTTTTATTAATTCCAAGCAAATAATGATCAAAGCTGGGGCAATAATCGATAGCTGCATCCCCAATAGACTCTTGGCGAAAGTAATAAGATAGCCTAAATATGGGATTATTAACACTACTTTGCCAATGACTAATCGCGGCAAAACTATTTCCCGATCAGCGACTTCGTTAGCGTCTCCTTTGGTTGTATAAACATTGCCGCCAATCCCAGTGATTCGATGAGTAATAATGCTTTCTTCTTCATCAATCTTCGCGTAATAAGAAATAGCCTCGCCAATCTGGTAAGTATTAGATTTCTTAACGACGATTATACTTCCAGTATTAATCGACGGACTCATAGAATTTGATTTGTTTGTGAAACATTGAATGTATCCGAAAAAATTAAGAGAAAAAATAATCACGATGAAAAGATAGGCTAAGTAAATTCTAACTAGACATTTATGGAGGCGTGAGTTTATGTATATTATTAAATTATTCATATTACCATGTACCGCTAGAAATGATATTTTTAATTAGTCTTTGTGCGAAGATTCCTCCATTTTCTGAATATTTATTTCGATATGTTTTTAATACAAAGTTAAACTCACAAATTTTATTTTTAAGAGCAGCGTCCTGGTCGTTTAAATTGACAAAAAATATCCAGTCTTCCGGTTTGTCATTAGTGATTCGAGAATCAATATTTAAATCAACTAAATGACCGTCAAATAATTTATAAAAATTACGACTATACACTTCCACTTCCAGTTGTTTACAAAAGTAATCGTCACCATTAGTCTCGGCCGTTCTGATAGAATATTTGAAGCGGCTATTTGCTTCACTTTTAACTCGAACAGCCCCAAGATCAAAGCCACCCGGCTGAAGGCCTAAAGAACTAAATAAGCTAGTGATCGGATTATTATTAAAAGAAGTTCTTGTTGAGAAATCAAGAGACTTGGCGGAAAATTTATTATGGCTGATAACTCGTTCCGCAAAAATATCTGCATCGGTATAACTAGTTTTAATTAGAAAGAAATAAAGGAGAATTAGGAACAAGGCCAACCTTTTAATTCCTGGTTTTAGCATTTTTTATTTTTAATAATTCATCTAAAATAAAAATTGCCGCTGGCACTAATAATAATATTATTAACCCTCTCGAAGACTTGCTAAAGGCAACCAAGTAGCCTAATCGCGGAATAACTAATATTACCTTGCCAACGACTTGCTCATTAGAAATAATGTCTTCGTCACCGGTTCGATTCGCATCGCCTTTAGTTGAGTATTTTACACCATTAACTCTCTCGACTGCCACAATTCGGTGGGTTACTACTCGATCAGAATTATTTCGAAAAGTAATAACATCATTAATTACATAATTGTTCTGGGTTTGAATAACAATTACGTCGCCGGTCATAATCGCTGGCTCCATCGATCCAGACTGCACTAGAAATGGTTTATAGCCACCAAGAATATTAAAATTTGAGCTAATGATATATATAGCCAGCAAGCTAATAAAGACGAGCAAAGACCATTTTAGTAAATTTAATAACAATCTAATAAATTTCATTTTTTAAATTGATGACAAATAGAGCAACTAAGAGCTGCTCTATTTGTTTCCTCTTAATTTGTATTTTTTAATTAATTGGCGGGTTGAGCACCGTTAATCTGTTGGATTAAACGGAAGTTAACATCAAATTGTGTAGCGTCACTTTGAATTTCATTGCCATAAGCATTTTCGTCGGCAGCCCAATAGGTAGTTACTGTTCTTTCACCATCAGCTGGAATAATAATTGGCGTCAACTGCCCCCATTGAGAACCGACCGATTCCATGTTGGCTGTCGCCAGAGTAGAGGAGGCTACATCAGCACCATCTAATTGAATTTTTAAATTAATAACGGCGCCCAATTCTCCAGAATCATCAACTGAACAGTTTGGTTCAGCATTTTTCTCTTGGTCATTACAACCGTTGTCAGTGTTGACTACGTTCTGTAGTCTAACTAACAATCGACCAGGCAAGGTTCCGGTGTTTTTAATTGTCCAAGTTTTTGTGCCACTGATGTTAGCGTTATCACCCATGTTCTCAATAACAAAGGGTTCTAATTTGTTTCCGTTGGCTGAGACATCAAGGTCTAAAGTGCCAGCAGTGAAACGATTTGTACTAGCAGTTCTTGTCGCAGTGAAATAAGCATAGGTTCCGGCGATTGCTCCACTAGCCACAACTGCGATTAAGAGGACACTGTACCAAACTTTTTTGTTCATACTTTTTAAAATTAATAACTTAATAATTAATATTTGAATTTATTTTATTTATTTTTCTTACTTTATTAATATTTTAATTAAAGTTAAGTAATTAATTAATTTATATTTAAATTTTACCTTTTTTGAACTCTAGGGTCAATTATAACTGTGGATAACTTTAGCTTCTTCTTAAGTTTAAGAGGCGAAAAATAAACACTTTAGGGAGGCGTCTTTTTTGTCTGGCTACAATTAATAGACTTCTCGCTGCGAAAAATTAATAATGTTTTTTAGATACTTTTTATCTATGATGAGAAATATATAGTTAATTCTTGGCCTAATGGTGATTTAAAAGAGGGCATTGGTCTAGAAAAAAAATAGGCTTAATGCCTATTTCTTAAAAAGCAGTCATAAAATTGCAAGTTCCCGATAAGATTGAGAGGTTATTGGATAAATTGAGAAATGAGTGGAAGTTTTAAATTTATGAAAATAGATTTTTTAGCATGGCTGAGACATCTTTTTTGTCAACGCCCCGGTTTAGAACTTTTTTATAGATCATCAGTTTAATTTCATTGATGACCGGCAGTTCGATATTCTCGTATTTCATCAATCTTACATCTGACAGCTCAGAAGGGAAATCTATCCATTTCTGATGCTCGGTATCGTAATAGCGCATTTCACCTAAAGCGCAGATATCAATATTTTGTCCAGCATATTTCAGGGAGATCATGAGATCGTCCCAGTGTTCGTCTTTATACTTTTTAGGGCCAAAGGTAATATAATTTTTTACAAGCGGAATAAACTGATAGAAATTTATCAGTGGTATATTTATATCAATATCCGCAAGGTCGCGTTTGGCGCCGTAAAGATGGGCAGCTAGTCCACCGTCAACTTCAAAAGGGATATCCATCTTATTTAGAATATCTGTTATCCATAATAGCGCAGCTTTAGTATTTCTCATATTGTTAATATTAATCAATTAATTACTTTCTGTCCAAGGTTAATTTGCTACAGGTCTAATGAGTTTACTAAAAAAGCCCTTGTTAGCATATGAGCCATTTTTTGTTTGAGTCTTAAAGTCTAAAATTTCTCAAAATTTTAACGGAATTATTGGGGAAATAGAGAAGTGGGTGGAAATTTTTTAAAATAATTCCTTTATTTTTCCTGTACCATAATAATAAATAGTATGTCCCATCCTATTGGCTGTCAGCAATCCTTGGTCTACTAAATCTTTCAAATCTTTACGGGCTGTCATTTTTACCACCTGATTGACGTTCATATGTGCTTTTATCGTTGTCCGCTCTTCAGTATCGCCATGCAAATATTGTAATAACTGAATTTGTCTGATGTTTAATTTATATTTAAGCTCACACTTTTTTTTCATTTGTAAGTTATGGCCTATTTGCTTGGTTAGATATTCTTCAAACTCTCTAACAGCCAACTTTATTTTTCTAATATTATAATCTAAAAAATACGTTAAATCATTTTCATCCTGTTCACTGTATACATAAGCCATGCTGTATTGTTTGGGTGACTTCTTTATTATTTTAGAAATGGGTAAATAAACAAAAGCCCAATAACCCTGTTTGGCTAAATACCAATAAAAAATTAGTCTAGCTAAACGCCCGTTACCATCTGTAAAAGGATGCAGATAGCCAATCCAAAAATGAAGCATTACTGCTTTAATAAGCGGATGAATAAAATGATTATTGCCCAAATTGCTATTAGCAAAGTTTACCAGTTTTACTAATTCCTCTTTAACAAATTTGATATCTGGGGCTTGATAATAAATAACCCCTGTAGCTTTATCAGTAACGTTAACGGGTTCTTCGGGTTTCCTCATTCTTGGCTTTTCATTTTGGTCATCAAGAGTGTCCTTAGTAATGAGTGAGTGTAGCTCTAAAAGTAAATCGAGACTCATTTCTTTATCTTTATACTCATTCTCGATAGCGTTCATTGATAGATAATTGTTTATAATCATCTGTTCTGATTTGTTGACCGGCTTTCTTCCTTCTCTTATCATCTTCTTCGCTGTTTGACGGCTAGTGGCCGCTCCCTCCAGTTGAGAAGAGGCAATTGCTTCCTCCATTATTCCTCTTGTCACCAATTTTTGTTTGTTAGCTTTATCTAGCCCACCCTTAGCAGTAAAAATTTCTCCTCCGGTATTCATATCCAGTTCATGAAAAAATTCTTCAAAATAATCAAGCTTTGACCACTTAAAAAAAATATCATTTTTATCTCTAATTACTGTCGGTGAGCTTTGCATTGCCCTGACGGCTTTAATAGTCGCCCAAAGACTTTCTTTAGTTATTTCTTCCGGCACAGGTTCTTTGTAACGGATTTTATCCCAATACAAGTATTCTGGCTCCGTTATTCTCTTTATAAAATCAAAGACATTAGCCCTGTTGTCACCAGTGAGAATTTTAAATGGTTCTTCTTTGTTTACTTTTGATAAATCAGGTTTTTCTAGTACAAATAACATAAATTTTGATAAGAGTATAATTATACTTAAATTGTACTCTTTTTATACTCTTTGTCAAGAATAGTCTAACTATACTATTATTATACTCTTTCTATACTCTTATAAGTTAAACCCCTAAAATTTCGCTAATTTTACAAAACAAAAGAGAACTAGCAAACACTAGTTCTCTGGAAGTAGTTTCTAGGGGATTTCTCGCGCTCGCTCAGCGCCATTATTGTGCCTCGATCACTTGTCTTAAAGTCGCAAGTTTCCGAAAAAATTGGTGAGATTATTGGGGAAATTGAGAGGTGGGCGGAAATTTTATAGGAAATTTAAAAAATGAAAAAAGGGTTAGTTTTTAAGACCAACCCTTTTAAAAGAACTTATGTTATTTGCCGCGATAATTAAACTTGAGCATTAACATAGAATTGCCGTTGTGGCTCAAAAATAATTGTTAAAACAATTTTTCCGCTGTCAGCAATATATTTTGAACATACCAGATTGGCCGCCGAAGAATTTCCGACGGAAATACCCTGCTGTTTCAAGTCGTGCTCGACTTTTTGCCAATTAGACTGTTGATAAACAATAACTTCATCGATTTGCGAAATTGTGCTCTTTGATATAAGCGGATTGATTTCATCATAATGGGGGCCAATAACCATATGTGGTACACCAGAAACTTCACGAAACTCATTTCTGAATAAAGGCTCGCCATTGCTAGGAAGAAAAGTTGTTAGTATTCCTGTTTTAGCAAAGAGTTGACTTTGAAAGTGCTCCGGAATAATAATCTTAGATCTAAATTTATGTTTAACTGGAATTTGAATTCCTTCAAGTGTCGAGCCTGCCCCCAAACAAGAAACAATAAAATCTGGTTTTTCAGTAATACTGGCGATAATTACTTCACCCAGCCATTTCGTTACATTACCTCCGTGTTTTGCGTGCCAGAGACAATACTTGTTTTTACGAAATTCCTGTTTTTTCATAAGTTCAAACAGATATTCATAAAATTCAACTTCACGACGATTAGCAAAACGGTCAGGTGCTAGCATAATTGAAAAAGTTTCGCTTTGTAGTAAATTTAAAATGTCTTGAGGGAATAATTTAGACATTATATAAATTCCTTTCATGCCAAATCGCTCACAATAAAATTTAAGAGCCTTGGCGGAGTTAAAGTTTCCGCCATCAATTAAAGTATCAATTACAGAGTTTGGTAGATTTCCATTTAGCACGCCTTTCAAAATAAGCGACGCAACCACAAATTTCTTATGATTGTCTACGTGGGTATTAAGGTCCATGCGTATTGCATATAATCTCCCGTTATTTTGAACATCAAGGGTGTCGCTAAGATCGGAAATTATTACATCGTTGATATCAAGTATTTCTCGAACCTCTTGAATATTAATTGCGATTAATATTTTATCGCTGATATCAATTTCTGGGTTATCTATTAACCCTTGTTCGGATAGGATTTCCCATAAGTCATTAAGTGTATTTTTCATTTTTATCATTATTAAAGTTAAACAATTGGGTTAATTTCTGAGTTTACCTAGAATGTAGATAAATTTAGAAATTAACCCAACCAAACTTATTTTTTAAAGATCATATTAACTTTATATCCTAAAACAATTGTTAATATTAGTCAATTCTGTAGTTGATAACAAAAAAATGCCCAGCTAACGCTGAGCACCTTTTAATTAGTAGTCCTACGCTCTGAAATTTGCCAAAATTTTGAAGGGATTATTGGGGAAATTGAGAAGTGGGCGGAAATTTTATAATATGAACTATAAACTTTATTCGACGTGAAGTTCTTTTTTTTGTATCCATTCAGCCGTTTGTGGTTTGATTACCAAGACATCAATTGGGCCTCCGACAGTCTTGGCCCTAGGCATAAAACGCATTGAATCAATAGTAGTCGCGATGGCATACACAGAAAAATCAATCGCATCTTGAAGGGTGAAAAAATGGAAAGGTATGGCGTAAGTTGGAAGCTGTTGATAATTAGTGCCAGCTTGCAAATATACTGGATTTACAAGTCTAGTTAATATATCCGTTTCGCCATTCCATGCCGCACCCTGCTCCCCAAAAACACCAACTAAATTTACTCTGGTAATTGATGCTTGTTGTACGTCTACAGAATAAACATGTTGTACAAATTTTTCTTGTTCTTTTTTGTATCCCGCAACGTGAAATAGTGTTGCAGGACTGACTGGTAGTGCACGAAAGTAATTCAACAACAAAGTTGGTACTTGATCAACTTCAACTGTTGCTGGTTCGGCTTGTAAGTTTTCAGCGATAAAAGACTCAATAAAGCCTCCTATCGGGACTCCATTTATATCCGCAGCCCCACACGTAGAAATGCCAATATTATTTGGGGCAAGGAAAGTTTTATTATTAGTATCAGATTGGGATACTGCCAATTGTTGAACAAATTGTAATCCAGGCTGACCTTGTTGTGAATTTAAAGTAAGGCGGCTATCACTAGACATTACTATCCCTTCTCTGACGAACATTGTTACTATTAATGACATACGTGTTTAAATGAATAAATAAATTTTTATAATGTTTTAGAAATAACTATTTACTATCTATGTGTTTGAATAAGTCTTTGAATCAAGCTCTCTAAATTTGATATTTGATACTGAATGCTTTGTATTTGTTGGTTCTGCTTATTAGATATTTCTGAAATTGAATTGATTTTATATTCCCAACTAGTTGGAACTGCTCCAATAGCATGACCGCATGGCGATGCCACGGCCACAAAAGAAGTTGACCCACCTTTTAATATACTAGGCTCATATTCCTCGAAGTGAATATTCATTATCATGGTATTACAATGAGGGCATTTAGCAGTTTTAAACATATATTTTTTATTAACTTATTAAAAATAATTTAAAAGGTATTTTGAGAATATTATCTTTTACTTCGATAACATCATTGGTGTAAGAAATTATTATTCCATAATCACTTTTTATTTTTTCTGATGTTTTATGAATTTGTTTATTGTTCTTTTCACCCCGACCGACTTCTAAAATTATTTTCCTTTGATTTTCAATTTCTAAAATAAAATCTGCGCCGCCCTCTGACGGATCATAACTAATAGAGCCTTTTCCAGGGGACACAAAGTCTCTAAATAAATAAGCAGAAACAACGTCTTCCATTAATTTTCCTTGCCTAGTCAAATAAGTAGACTTATCCCCGGTAATATTTAAAAGGGACATTCTGTAAGTTGGACTCATGAATAGATATTTTGATGGTTTTTTTGATTTCGTAAGATTTGAGCCGTACGGGGGAACTTTTATTAAAAGTTCTGCCTTTTCTAAAACCTCAAGAACATTCATCATAGTTAAACGCTTTATTCCAGTAGTTGAAGTTAACGTATTAACGCTAGGAGCATCCAAGCTATCGGCTAAAATAAATAATAAGCGTTTAATAGAACCCAAAGTATCGACGTCAAATTTAGCTAAATCTCTAATGTCGGCATTAATAACTTTATCAATTAAGAGCCTTATTTTTTCGTAAGTTTTATTTTTCTCCCGGTTCACAGTAAATGGTAAATTTTCAAGTGTTATATATTTTTCAATTTCGGCGGCGGTTATTTTTGAAAAATAGTCAGATATTGGTTTACTTTGTTCGGTTATTTCTTTATAAGCTTCTTCGGCGGAAGCAGAATAATAGAGAGCATTTTTAATTTTTTCTTTTAACCCTTTTTCTGGGTATATTCTATTTTTAATTAATTCTAATTCACAAAAATTCATGGGATAAAGTTTTTCAAAAACAGCACGTCTAGAAACATCAGCGTCTATCTGTAACGAAACAGCCGATGAGCCGGTTGTAATTATAAAAATATTTTTTGTTTTATTATAAAGAAGAGTTTTTATTGTTTGACTCCAGTTTTTATCCGCCTGAACTTCGTCTATAAATATAAATATCTTATGTTTTTGCTCACCAAATTTTTCTCCCAAAAAATACTCGTATGTCTCCAAAATATCTTTTAATGATAGGCCCAATGTTCCATATGCCTCATCCATAGATATATATAGTAAATATCTATTGTCTATTGATTTAACAAGTTGGCTATAAGTTTGTGCTAAAATCGTAGTTTTTCCAACCCCTCTCAAGCCGGGCATTATTATCCATCTTTCACTATCGGAGTTAGTTAAAAAATCATTAATATATTTTTGTATTTTTACAAAGATATTTCGAGGACGATAAAATGTCCCATTAGTATCTTTAATGTGACCTTCCAGTATATATTTAGCGTCAGTTATCTGATTTTTTATGTAATTTAAGGCATTTTGGTTCATATGTATAGTTTGATTACTTTATTTTATATCTATTAGTATATCATAACAGACAAATAAGTCAATATCCTCTTATTTGCCTAAATTTTGGCCATTATTTAGGTTCATTGCAAATTAACAAACAGGAGTTGGAGGGGCACTCAATTTCTTCCAATAGTCTTGTTGTATTTTCATTTTTTGCTATAATTAAAGATATCTAAAATTAAACAAAAAATATGAAAAACAATTGGCTTAAGGTTTTAGGGATTGCGGTTTTAACTGTTGTTGTTAGTTTAATAACAGTAAAATTTGCTATTCCGTCAAAAAACACGACAGTGGCTAATTCTAGCGTGTATGACAATGTTATTAAAGCAGGGACGATTCGTGCTTGCTATCTTGTCTATCCGCCAGCCTCAATAAAAGATCCTAATACCGGAAAAATGACAGGCGTCTTTGTCGAAACATTAAATAAGGCGGCTGAAAATATGGGCTTAAAAGTCAATTGGAATGCCGAAGTAGGATGGGGCGATATGATCGAGGCTTTAAATTCAAACAGATGCGACATTATCGGCTCACCGGCTTGGAGCAATTCTACCCGTGGAAGAAGTGCTGAATTTGCTCAACCTATTTATTATAGTGCTATTAATGCCTACGTTAGAGCAAGTGACAATAGATTTGACAAAGATATTACTATAGCCAATAACAAAGATTATAAACTTGCGACTGTTGACGGCGAAACTTCTCAATTAATTGCCTCTAGACAATTTCCAACTGCGCAAACCTTACAATTACCGCAGTCAACTGACGTTTCTCAAATGCTTTTGAACGTTGCAGACGGTAAAGCGGATATGGCATTTCTCGAACCAACAATTGCTAATGAATACATGAAAAATAATCCTGGAAAAGTAAAAAATGTTTCTCTTGAAAAACCGGTTGTTATTTATGGGAACGTAATGATGATTAAAAAAGGTGAATTTACTTTTAAAACCGCCATGGATAATGCGATTACTGAATTGCTAAATAATGGTTATGTTGACGGGTTAATTAATCAATACGAAAAAGACTATCCAGGCGGATTCTACCGAGTAGCCTCTCCGTATGTTGTCCCTACAAAATAATTAATTATGTCCGTATTCGATATTATAATGACTTACAAAGAAGGCCTGCTCGCAGGCCTTCTTGTCACTTTGAAACTTTGCCTAATTATTTGGTCATCCGGCGTTATAGTCGGAACAATTTTGGGGTATTTTGGCTCAAAATATCGATCAGAAATTGGCACTCCCTCAAGAGTCGTTTCTTTTATTTTATCCGGGATACCGGTTTTAATTTTACTTTTTTGGCTCCACTATCCCTTACAGGCGATGCTACAAGTAAATATTAATCCTTTTTTTACTGCGGCATTCGCTTTCTCTATTCTTAATATTTTCTCTGTCGCTGATTTAGTGAGGTCGGCTCTTGTAAATTTTCCCGCTCAATACAATTTAGCGGCTCGAGTTTGCGGACTATCTCAGAAAGAAACATTTTTAAAAATTGAATTGCCTATTATTTTCCGTCAAATAATACCATCTCTTTTGAGCTTACAAGTGACGATGTTGCAATTAACATTATTTGCCAGTTTAATCTCTGTTGAAGAAATTTTTAGAGTAGCTCAAAGAATAAACGCTGTAATTTATAAGCCGATTGAGGTTTATACTGCTTTAGCGATTTTCTTTTTAGTCATTTGCTTGCCGTTAAATGGGATAGCCTTATGGCTGAAAAATAAATATACCCGTGATTTGTCAGAAAAATAATTAAAATCTATGCTCGCCTGTAAAAATATAAATAAACAATATGACGGACGGTCTACTTTGAAAGACGTTAGTTTAACTTTGGAAAGAGGCGAAATTTTAGCTTTAATTGGGCCGAGTGGTGCCGGAAAAACAACCTTAATTAAAAATTTATCCTTATTAGAATATCCAGATAGCGGAGAGATAACTATAGATGATAAAACATATTCTTTCCCTAGCGATTCAGAAAAGAAAATAACTCCATGGCCTAAAATATCCGTTGTATTTCAGCAGTTATTTTTATGGCCTCATTTAACCCTAAAGGAAAATATTTTATTGCCCGTTAGATTAAAGAATAAAAAAGATATTGATAAAAAATTCGAGGAATTAATTAATCTTTTTGACATGGGTGATTTTATAAATCGCTATCCTAATCAAGCCTCGCTGGGTCAAAGGCAAAGAACGGCTATTGTAAGGGCGTTAATGCTAGAGCCGGAATATTTATTTTTAGACGAAATAACGTCTTCGCTGGACGTCGAGCAAATAAATATTATTGTTTCTCACTTGCAAAAGTTGAAACAAAACAATATAGGCATAATAATGATTACTCATTTACTAGGATTCGCCAGGAAATCTGCGGATAAAATCGTTTTTATTGATAACGGGCAGATAATTGAATCAGGCGGAGCAGAAGTTATTGATAAGCCAAAAAGTGATAGGGTTAAAAAGTTCATTTCTGATATTAATAATATTTATTAGGTGTATAACTCTAGAATTTTTGATAAATTAGCCAATTGATTTTACCCCCATTTTCTGCTATAATGCTCTCATAGACTTATAAAATAATAATAAAATAATCTATGGCGGGGAGACAAACCTAGCTAAGGCTAGTCAGATTACGGACATATATATAAAAATAGCAGTCTTCAAATAATATAATAAATATAAGCAAAGTCTAAATCTTTGCCAACTCAACTTAAAACACGAGCAATATATCCGGATATACTGCTTGTGTTTTTTGTTTGGCCGAGTGGCCGTCTTATCGGGGCTACTGCTAAGCCCCAGATAAGACGGCTCTAACTCTTTTAGTGTTCCTTTGATGTAAACATAGTCCGGCTCGACCCCCGCTGTTTTTTTCTTCTTAGGCGGATCCCCCGTGGGGGAGCCGAAGAAGAAAAAAACAGGGGGCGACCGGAAGTGTTATTCAAGAACAAAAACCAGTGTGCCTATTAACTTGACTATAGGCACACTTAACGCCGTTAGCCTATGGATATCAAACCATTAGCTTATCGGCAAAAACTTATCAGATCAGGCGATTTGATAGAAGTGTATAATTACGAACAAGCGATTAGAATCAATCACAAGAGAAAAAGAAGACAAAGCAAGAAAAAACTCAAAATGCCAGAGGTAAAAGAAAGTGAAGAAGAAAAAGAGAATAAAGAGTTTAATCGGTTTAAAAGAAATGAATTTTCGTTTCGCCGGACAAGAGCTAATATTGTCCGCCTCGTTAATTCCAATCCCGACTTAAAGGTTTTTATCACTCTAACCTTTGACGACAAGAAACTAGATGACGGCTCGTTTACAGATATCACCAAATGTAATTTAATCTTTTCTAACTTTATTAAAAGATTAAAAAGACATTATCCGGACTTGAAATATTTGGCCGTTCCCGAGTTTCAGGGTGATTATTATTTCCACTCTAAAATTAAAAAGGAGTTCGGCGGAAATATTCATTATCACGTTTTGTCTAATCTTCCTTATACGGCTAATAGCCTATTAGCTGATATCTGGAAATTCGGTTTCGTTAAGATTAATAACGTCCGCTATGTTTCTCGGGTTGGTTTGTATGTCGCTAAGTATATTGGCAAAGAATTGTTTGACGGTCGACTAGCCGGTAAGAAGAAAATCTTTTATTCTCGCCAACTGGTTAAACCCGAAGTCTTCATCGGAGTTAAGGCCAGAGAGTATTTTAACAGCTTAAAATCGCCTCCTGAATTATTGCTCGATAAGCAGTATTATTCCGACTATGTCGGAGAGGTTCGCTACCGCCTCTTTAAAAATGGTTAGCAGTCTTTGATTAAACCCTTTTAAAGTAAAACATATGCCCCAAAGAAATGTTAAGCCTAGAAATTATCCGGAAGAATCTTGGAGTTTATGCCTCTAGTTATTCCGAAGAAGAGCTCATCGCCGCTCGGCGTGATCTCTATCAATTCGCAAACTTCGCCTGTGATTATTACTACAAGAGAAAACAGACGATAAATAATAAAATAAACTAATATTGATAAAATACAAATATATGCTAATATTCATAACGGACACAATTCAAACGAGGTATAACAACCATTCTCAATCACAATGACGGCGAGTTTTGTCGTTTTGATATAAAGAGAGCAGTGGCTGTTTCAGTTATACTTCGTATAATTGTGTCCAACAGTTTCACTGCTCTCTTTTTATTTATTAACCTTAATTCTATGCAAAAAGGAATTATCTATTATCGGGTTTCAACCGAAGACCAAGCCCAAAACGGGGTCAGTCTTGAACAACAGAAAAAAGCCTGTCTGGAATACGCTCTCAATCATGATATTGAGATTATTAAGCTATTTCACGATGACGGGGTGTCTGCTAAAACTGTAAACCGCAAAGGTTTGCAAGATTTGCTCGCCTACTGTGCGAAGAACTATAAAAACCTTGATTCGGTTATCGTCTATAAAATTGATAGGTTATCAAGAAACGTAAAAGATTACGCTACTATTTTAATGGCCTTAGAAGAATTGAAAATAAAATTTATATCCGCTACCGAAACAGTAGATAAAACTCCGAGCGGAAAACTAATCGGCACTATAATGGCCTCATTCGCTCAATTTGATAATGACGTTAGGAGCGAAAGAGTATCGTCTTGTATGCTAGAGAAGATTAAACAAGGCATTTGGTGTTATAAAGCCCCTCTCGGTTATCTAAATAAGCGTGATGAGCAAAATAGAGCCATTATAACGATAGACAGATCAAGAGCCGAGATTATTAAAATGGCTTTTGATAAATTCTCAACCGGAGCCTATCAAATGGAAGAAATACGACGCCTTATGATTAAAGCCGGATTCAAATCGTGGAAGAATAAAGAATTAACTAGCCAAACCTTGTTTAAAATATTAACCGAGAAATTCTATTTAGGAATAATGACTGTTAAAGGCCAAGAATATCAAGGCACACACGAACAAATAATCAATGAATCAATTTTCTATAAATGCCAACGACAAATAAAAACTGGAAGTAAGGGTGATAATATTTCAGCTAGTACACCAAATGAAACATTTCCGCTCCGTCATTATATTCTATGTGCTCATTGCAACCGGCCAATAACTGCTTGTATGTCGAAAAGTAAAAGCGGAAAACTCTATCCGTTTTATAAATGCTATAACAAAGACTGCCACGGCCTAAAATCTATCTCTAAAGATAAACTAGAAGGAGAGTTTATGTGTTATCTAAGAAAAATAACGCCTACCGCAGAGTGGTTAAAGAGTTTTAAGAAAGTATTATTAGAAGTTATAAAAAATAGAAGTGGACTTCTAATACATAATAATAAGTTAGCTCAAGAAAAACTTGTTAAACTTCAAACAGAAAAAAACAAGCTAATTGAAATGAAGAAAAAAGATTTATTAGATGATGAAGACTTTAAAAACGAAATAGAAAAAGTAAAACAAGAAATTAGCGAAACTCAGGCTATCGCCTGCGATCAGCCGGTAAATAAAATAAACCTAAGTAAAGAAATAGATAGAGTTTGTAAAGTCATTTCCGGCCTCGCTAATTCTTATAAAAATGCGACTTATCAAGAAAAACTGAAATTACAGAGTTTGATTTTTACAAAAAAACCAACTTTTGATTTTACAAAAAATCAAACCCCTAATCTTTCGCTAATTTTACAAAACAAAAGAGAACTAGCAAGTGCTAATTCTCCAATAGTAGTCCTAAGGGGAATCGAACCCCTGTTACCAGGATGAAAACCTGGTGTCCTAACCACTAGACGATAGGACCATGAATATTTTTACTAATATGATTTCCGTGAAAATTTGAATCTTCTCGGCTAACCATTAGGCGATAGGGCCGTATTGGGAAAAATAAAAATCTAATCGCTTAGATTCAATACTATTCTATATATAAATCGCCTTCCTGTCAATATTAATAATTCGGTGCTATAATTAGGGAAAAGATTAAAATAATAGATATGAAGAAAAATAAAACTGTTGGCTTAGCTTTGGGTTCGGGTGGATTCCGCGGCTTCGCTCATATTGGTGTTATTAGATCATTAGAAAAAAACGGCATCCCAATCAATTTTATTAGTGGCTCTAGTATTGGCGCTTGGGTTGGTGCCTACTATTCGCTTTTTAAAGACATTAATAAATTAGAGGAAGACTTAACAGCTAACCCTCGTGATAACATGTTATTATTGTTTGATTTGAGTTGGGGTGGAGGACTAGTTAATGGTCAAAAGTTTTCTACGTTTCTTGAAAAAAATCTGAAAAATAAGAATTTTTCTGATACGCAAATTCCTTTGAAAATTCTAGCAACTGATATTGCCGCCGGCACTCCTCATGTTTTTGATAGTGGCCCTGTTGCTTATGCGGTTCGCGCAAGCACATCACTGCCATTAATTTTTAAGCCAGTTAATTTTAGAAATAAAGTTTTAGTTGACGGGGGATTAAGCAATCCCGTCCCAGGAAATCTTGTTAAAGAAATGGGGGCTGATATTGTAATTAGCGTGAATTTATATCACAAGAATGAATTTATAAAACAGAAATTTTCTACAGCTCAGGTTGTGATGAGAAGTGGGAGAATTGGTCTTCATAATTTAGCTCAGATGGCTATTAAAGATGCTGATATAGTAATCACTCCAGACGTTTCAATCTATGCAGAAAAAAATGGGCTTGAACAATATTTTGATAAAAAAATTGCTGACGATATAATTAAGATAGGCGAGAAGGCGACGGATAAATTAATTTCTCAGATAAAAGAGTTATTAAAATAAAATGAAATATCGTTTATACACAACAACTCAAAAGGCTTGGGACGGAATGTTCAAAGGAATTGCCTCGGCGCAAAAATCAATTTACATTGAGATGTATATTTTTTTGGATGATACACAGACAACTCATAATTTTTTAGGTTTATTAAAAGAAAAAGCCAAAGCGGGAATTGAGGTTGTTATTGTCGCAGACGCAATTGGAAGCTTTTATTTAAAAGGCTCTGCGGTTAGTGAATTAAGAGCGGCCGGCATTGAATTCATTTATTTTAGTCATTGGTTACGTCGCACACATCGTAAAATTGTGATTATTGATAATAAAGTCGCTTTTATTGGTGGAGTTAATATTAAAGAAAAACTTAGACATTGGCGCGATTTGCAAGTTAGAATTGACGGCAAAGTTGTTATTCCGTTGCTCCAGTCATTTGCTTATATATATGAAGATGTGGGCGGAAAGAAAGAATCAATTTTAAAGTACAGCCGTCTGCCATTAATTAAGAAAATTAAATCCTGGATCACGGATACAATTATTGGAAAGAGTCAGCCTTATAGTTTAAATAATTACTTTAAAGAAAAAATTGGCGCCGCTAAAACGTCGGTTAAAATTGTTACACCATATCTTTTACCGCCTCGTCGTTTAATAGCAATGCTTGATGCTGCTTGTTTGCGAGGCGTTACTGTTGAAATATTAATTCCAAATGATACCGATGTTAAGATATTAAATAAAGTTAACTATTTAAACGCTTGTCGTATGGCCGCGTTTGGTGTTAAATTTTATTTAATGCCAATGATGAATCATGCCAAGATTATGCTGATTGATGATGAGGAGGGTTTGATTGGTTCTCAGAACATGGACGTTTTATCATTTAATATGAACATGGAAGCAGGTGTTTTCTTTAAGCAAAAACAAGCGGTTAAAGATTTGGGTAATTTGTTTGATCATTGGCGTAAAGAAGCAATATATTTTAATGCGGCCGAGAAAAAAATAACTTGGTTTGATAAAATTTTATTAAACATCATGAAGTGGTTTTTTCCGATTTTATAGGATTATAAGGACATTATTTACACTTTCAAGACTGGATTGCTTCAGTCTTGTTTTTTTTGGGATATTCGGTTATAATAAATCTAATAATTTTTTAATTTTTAATCACCATGGCGGGAAATTTCATTAAGATTAAGGGAGCGCGAACAAATAATTTAAAAAATATTGATTTAGATATCCCCCGTGATAAATTAGTGGTTATTACTGGTCTGTCTGGTTCAGGAAAATCCTCTTTAGCTTTTGATACTGTTTATGCCGAAGGACAACGTCGTTACGTTGAATCCTTGTCTTCTTATGCTCGCCAGTTTGTTGGTTTAATGGATAAGCCAGATGTTGATATGATTGAAGGTCTATCGCCGGCCATTTCTATTGATCAAAGAACTGTTGGTCATAATCCTCGCTCAACCGTTGGAACTGTAACCGAGATTTATGATTACTTAAGATTATTATATTCAAAATGTGGTCAACCGTATTGTCCTAATTGTAATGTTAAATTAAAAAAAGAAGCGGAAGAAAAAAAGACCGAAAAGAAAGTTCGTGGTCGCGATGTTAAGTCAGTTAAGATGGAAAGATTTTTTACTTGCCCTGATTGCAACTATCGTCGTGCCGAACTTGAGCCCCGTGATTTTTCTTTTAACTCCGGACATGGCGCATGTTCCGTTTGTGGTGGACTGGGAACGAAATCCGAAATTGATACCGAATT
>CAZCQW010000001.1:45902-145964 GCA_964500975.1 uncultured Gammaproteobacteria bacterium
AAAGATTTAAATCCTGAACATAAGAAATTAATTTTACGTGGGGACAATCAGTTCGTTGGTTTACTAAAAAGTCTTGAAGAGAAATATAATGAAACTAAATCTAGTTTTGTTAAATCAGAAATTGAAAAGGTAATGCGCGTTTCACTTTGTCCTGAATGTCACGGTGCTCGTTTAAAGCAAGAAATTTTATTAGTTAAGATTGATAACTTATCTATTTTTGATATTACTAATAAGAGCATTAAAGATTTACAAGTTTTGTTAAATAAGTGGTTAACAGGTGGATTAATTCTAAATAGCCAAACAAAAGTAGTTGAACCGATTGTGAAAGAAATGATTAAAAATTTAGAATTACTTTCTAATGTTGGTTTATATTATTTAACATTAAGTCGTAGCGCCTCAACTCTATCAGGAGGTGAAGCACAGAGAATTAGATTGGCTTCTCAGGTTGGTTCTACTTTGAGCGGTGTTTTGTATGTACTTGATGAACCGTCTATTGGATTACATCAACGTGATAATGATAAATTAATTACCACTTTAAAAAACTTACGTGATAATGGTAATACTGTAATAGTAGTTGAACATGATGCCTCAACTATGTTAGCTGCTGATTGGTTGATTGATGTTGGCCCTGGGGCTGGTGAACACGGGGGAACAATTTTATACTCTGGTCTTCCGGAAAATATTAAAGACTGTAAAGAGTCTTTAACTGGCGCTTATTTATCTGGTAAAAAAGAAATTAAAGTTCCAGCTAAGTTTAGAGCCGGCAATGGTAAGTCAATTAAAATTATTGGCGCCACTGAACATAATTTAAAAAATATTACGGTTGATATTCCGCTTGGAAAATTAGTCGCGATTACTGGAGTATCAGGATCGGGAAAATCAACTTTAATGACTGATATTTTAGCTAATGCATTAAGCAGAAAATTTTATAGAACTAAAGTCGAACCAGGAGCTCATAAAGAATTAACTGGTTTAGAAAATATTGATAAAGTAATTGATATTGATCAATCTCCTATCGGCCGCACCCCTCGCTCTAACCCAGCGACCTATACTGGCTTATTTACTTATATCCGTGATTTATTTGCCGAACTCCCTGAAGCACGTGTTAAAGGTTTAGGGGCTGGCCATTTTTCTTTTAACGTTCCCGGTGGTCGTTGTGAAAACTGCGCAGGAGACGGGGTTATAAAAGTAGAGATGCAATTTTTGTCCGACGTTTATTTAACTTGTGATGTTTGCGGTGGCAAGAAATTTAAACCAAAAGTTTTAGAAGTTTTATATCAAGGTAAAAATATTTTTGAAGTACTAGAGATGACCGTTACCGAAGCTCATGAATTCTTTAAGAATCATTCTGCTATTAGTCAGAAACTAAAAACTTTAGAAGAGGTTGGTCTTGGTTATATTAGATTGGGGCAGAGCGCCACAACTTTCTCCGGAGGTGAAGCACAAAGAATTAAGCTCGCAACTGAACTATCACGTCGGGCAACAGGAAAAACTTTATATATTTTAGATGAACCAACCACTGGTCTTCATTTCGCTGATATTGATAGACTCTTAAAAGTTTTAAACATGTTAGTTGATCAAGGAAATACGGTTTTGATTATTGAACATAACTTAGATGTTATTAAGTCCGTAGATTGGATTATTGATTTAGGTCCTGATGGTGGGGAACTGGGTGGAAATTTGGTTGCCGCCTGTAATCCGCTTGATATTATAAAAATTCCGGGAAGTTTAACTGGTAAATACTTAAAAGAAATTCTTAAATAAAATAAAAACCCTTGAGTGAATCAAGGGTTTTGCTAATATTAGGAACATTATTAGATTAGAATTGACAATATATAATAAAAATGCTATAGTTACGCTATAAAAATGAGAACTTTTAAAAATATTTTGTCTCAGTAGAAAGAAGATAAGTTTAATCTTTTTTCTACTGAGACAAAATCACAATGATGCGCCTCGGTAATAATCAGTAACAGGTTCTTATAAAACAAAAAAAGAACGAGTTACAAAATATAGGAGGACTAATTATGTCAACTTATTCAATTGGTTCGTTGAACCAACTTGGTGATGTTTTAGAAAGTAATGGCTGGACAGCTGAAGATGTTACTAAGCTGAAACAGTTTAAAAATCTTAAAGGTATTAAAGCTATTCTTAGCGGACAGGCTGAGATAACCTTTCACGAAAAAAAATGGTGGGAAGAAAACGATGTTGTGTATTTCAAAGTTACTTCTGACGGCACAACTGGTCAAGTGTGGATTAATCGTCTTGAAAAACAAGGTCTTAAAGTCAGCGACTGGGCTAAACAACTTCTTTTATCAAAAGATTTTAAACCCACAGCTGGTATCGTTTACACCATTGCCGTTTTAAAAGGAAAACTTTTCACAAACAGTGATCGTATTACCAAAAAAATTCGTAGCGAAGCTGCGAAAAGAAAGCTGGTAACACCAAATCCTGAAGTTGCTTGCTTAATTCGTGAAATGTTTACCGACGATGAAATTAATTCCATGGGACTTTCTTGGATCGTGACTTTTCATAAGCCAATTAAAGATTCTGGTGGCGGTTTGAGCCTCTTGAGCGCGCTTCGTAGTGATGGTGGCGGTTGGCTTAGCACCAGCTATGGTAGTCCTGTTAACGGTTGGTTCGGTGGCGGTGGCTTCACGTTCGAGGTCTCGCAAGCTTCTCTTTGATCTTTGTCTTT
Organism: uncultured Gammaproteobacteria bacterium; assembly: GCA_964500975.1. Lineage (GTDB taxonomy): Bacteria > Patescibacteriota > Patescibacteriia > Patescibacteriales > UBA12465 > UBA12465. The sequence continues at coordinate 48,598 of CAZCQW010000001.1, forward strand.
TGGCCCTAGTTTACATAAAGTAAATTAGGGTCTTTTTTTAAATAAATTTTTTTGTGTTAAACTAAAAATAAGCAGAGTAAATATGTAATTAATCAAGGTTGATTGCTACTCTGATTAATATTTTTTCTTTGAGAATATTTTCGGTTAAGGCTTAAAATAGAGTGGAGTTAAAATATTTAAAAAATGAAGAAACTTGGTACAAAATATTAAGACATTATGATGCCAAATCAGATACAACTGTCTTGAGTATTCAAGTGGTGGTGGCGTGGGCGATATTTTGTACAATTCTGATGGCGATTTGAACCTCTTGAACACGAATCGTAATGATGATGGCAGTTGGCTTAACACCAACTATGATAATCCTGATAACAGTTGGAACAGTGACAATGGCTTCACGTTCGAGGTTTCGCAACTCTCTTAATTTCTCCTCTACTTTTTGGTGGGGGAGTTTTGTTTTATAAGTTGACCGTTCCAACCACCAAGCATACGATCAATCTCGTTAATATTTTCAGAGATACATAAATATTTTTTGGTATCCAGTGATTTTGTTTCCAAAAGAATCAGTAGGGATATTTTAACAGCATCATTTTTTCTAATTGCTAATTTAATGTAAGGTTGTTTTTCATTAAGCAATAAAAAAGAGGCGGAGGAAATCGCCTCAATTATTTCACTCAATAAAGTATCAATTTTCGCGCCCAAAGTATAACGATGTTCTTTTGGTAAGGATTTATAATAACCATACCAAAGTAAGTATAAGTCTTTAGATTTTTGCAGTAGCGGAATTAGTTGCAAATTTGGCTGGGGGGGGTAAAATTAGGGGCATGAAAATCAAGTTGAGTCATAAATATGAAGATATTATTAGTTTAGAAAATTTATTAAAAGCCTGGAAAGAATTTTTGGTGGGTAAAAGAAGCAGAAAAGATGTTCAAATTTTTGAAGCCTCTTTAATGAATAATATTTTTTTATTACATTACGATTTATTATATCATAGATATTTGCCCGGCCCCTATCAGTCTTTTAAAATAAATGATCCAAAACCAAGACATATCCATAAAGCTAGCGTTCGCGATAGATTATTACATCACGCTATTTATCAAAACTTATATCCATTTTTCGACTGCACTTTTATCAGCGATAGTTATTCTTGCCGTTTAAATAAGGGCGCCCATAAAGCAATTAAACAATTTCAAAAATATTTTTTTAAAGTCAGTCATAATAACACTAGAAATTGTTGGGTTTTAAAAGGCGACATTAGAAAATTTTTTGCCAGCATTGACCATGTTATTTTGTTGGATATTTTAGAGGATTATGTTCCTGATAAAGATATTTTAGAATTACTTGGAAAAATTATTAGTAGTTTTAAGACCGGAATTAAAAATAAAGGTTTGCCGCTGGGAAATCTAACTTCCCATCTTTTTGCCAATATCTATTTAAATAAATTTGATCAGTTTATAAAACATAAATTAAAAGTTAAATATTATATTCGTTACGCCGATGATTTTGTTTTGATGTCCGATAATAAAGAATATCTTAAAAATCAAGTTTCTTTAATCCAAGATTATTTGCTAATAATCTTAAGTTAGAACTTCATCCTAATAAATTATTTTTAGAAACCATTTCTTCTGGTGTTGATTTTTTAGGTTGGGCCCATTTTCCTGACCACCAAGTTTTACGCGGAGCCACAAGAAGAAGAATGTTTAGAAAAATTAGTAAAAATTCCAAAGAAGAATCTTTAAATTCATACTTAGGTTTGCTTAGTCACGGTAATGCTAAAAAGTTGCAAGCAATAATTATCACAAAAAAAAGTGGTTAACTCTGTTTTTTTATTTAAGTAATTTTTGATTATATTTAGCCAGTTCACATCTTACTTTTCCTTCCATATCGTCGCGAGACACAGAGCCAGAGTTATTTAATATTTTTTCTCTATTAAAAGTTAAGAAATTATTTAGTTCGAGGACCCAATCTTTCATATACATTAGTCTTTCTTTAGCGCTTTGTAGTTCGGCGTATGACAAAAATTGTTCAACTAATAAGTTTAAAAGTCTCAGCTCCAACTCAGCCAAATAGTTCTTAGCTACCTCGGCTTGATCACGGGTAATAATCTCACCTTTGAAGTTAGTTAAACCAAGATATTCGTCATTACTATCTATTCGGTTAAACACAATTTCGGCGGCCGTTAGTCCAGTAATAGCATAATGAAATTTATTCTGTACCATGGCAAAAAATTGCTTAGCATAATCCACTTTAGGACTATAATCAACACTAGTAGCAAAAATATCTTTGATTTTCTGATAAAAATTAGCCTCTGAAGTTCTAATTTTTCTGATTCTTTCCTCGAGTTCTTGGAAGTACGGATGTGCTACTTGCCCATTAGATAATCTGTCGTCATCCATTACAAAACCTTTGATGATATATTCTTTTAACTTTTGGGTGGCCCAGATGCGAAACTGGGTGCCACGAATTGAGTTAACACGGTAGCCAACAGAGATAATGGCATCTAGGTTATAATGCTTAGTCACGTAGTTTTTGCCATCTGAAGCAGTTAGGAAGTAATCCTTCATAACTGAATTTTCGCTAAGTTCAGCCTCATTAAACACGTTCTGTAAATGAATACCAATGTTTCTAAGACTGCACCCAAATAACTCAGCCATTTGATTCTGAGTTAACCACAGCGTTTCATTCTTCAATTTAACCTCAATTTTTATTTCCCCACTCTCCGAACTGTAAATAATGATTTGATTGTTCATAACTTTAAACTTAATTAATAATAATTAAGTTTAACAAAAGACATATGAAAATTTCATAAAGAACAAAAAAATAGACAATTTTGTGTCTACTTATGGTTTACCAACTTGTTTTTTTAAATTCTACAAATCCGCAACAATCTTCAGCTCTAAATTTTTAGTATCAGTTTCTAAAATCGCAAAAGTAGCAGAGTTAAATATACCGGCTAAATTTCCTGGGTTAGCGATAATGGTTTTGCCATCATTTTCTATCCAAGGTTTATGAGTATGTCCGTAAAAAATAAAGTCTAAGGTAAGTGGGGCTAATTCTTTAGCTTTTTTAATTTTTTCCGGCTCATGACAATAGGCAATATTTAAACCAGCTAGTTCAGTAATCGCAATTTCGCCGTGATAGTTTATGTTAGAAAACTTGCTTAAATCTTTTTCGTTATATAGATCAGCATTGCCTGAAACAATAAAAATCTCGCCTAAAAAGTTTTTAGCGAGATTTTTAATCGTATTTAAATTAGTAATGTCACCACAGCAAATAATTTTACTTACCTCTCTATCTTTAAGATAATCTAAACAATTTTTTAGATTAGTCAAATTATCATGAATATCAGAAATAATCGCAATTAACATACTATTTCTTAGCGCGTAATTTTATCTCATATGTCATCTGCTCTAACTTACGTAAATGATCATATTTAGTGCGTAAATATCCGGTCATATCAAAGTCAATTAACTGGCCCATGATATCTTCGGCCAATTTTTTAATTTTTGCTACCTCAGAAAACTTTCCGCTCGCAGCTTGATTAGTCGCATAACGAACTAATTCGCCAATCATATCACAAATACCACCTAAGTATGATTCGTAATCAAGTGTTAAGCCTTTAACTGCTTCAATTGGTTTATTTTTAACAACTAAATATAAAGTTTTTCCTTCTAAATATTCTTCAGCCGCCGCTTTATAAGCACCTTCGCGGTGAAGTCTTTCAAAACCAAATCTTTCTTCTAAATTTTTTAAAGCTTTTTCTATTTCAGAAATTTTGACTTCGGCCACTTTAAAATCTTGACGCTGTAAAGCGAATATTGTTTTTTTAGCCTCGAATAAAATATTGTTTGATGCGCTAATAATTTGGCGACGTTCTGACTCGTTAGCTTGGTAGTCTTTTTTTAATTGAATTAGAAATTTATCATTAATCATATACGTAGTCCGCCTTGGGCGGATATGTCCGCTCAAGGAAGGTGTTATTTAAATTACTCGAAAAACTTCCTCGATACTAGTTTCTCCGTTTAAGGCTTTCAAAATACCATCTTGAAGCATGGTAATTGAACCATCTTTAATTGCGGCTTGCTCGACCTCGAAGTCAGTCGAATTTTCTTTTAAGATTAAAGTTTGAATTTCTGGTGTCATTGAAATTGTTTCATACAAACCAAGGCGACCCTTATAGCCAATATGACCACATTTTTCACAACCAGCGCCGTGATAAAAAGTTAGCTTTTCTGGAATTATAATTTCGGGGTTATTTATTTGAGCTAAATTTTCTTTTACTCGTTTTAGGTCTTCTGGCGATATTTCAACTTCCTTTTTACAGTATTGACAAATTTTTCTAACTAAACGTTGTCCGATCGTAAACTCAATAGCGTTAATAAGTGTTTGTCTATCTAGACCAAGTCCTGCAAAACGAGAAATAGCTCCAGCGGCACTATTTGCGTGAATAGTAGATAAAACTAAATGTCCAGTTAAGGCGGCATCCATAGCTATTTTAGCAGTTTCGGAGTCGCGAATTTCTCCTATCATCATGATGTTCGGATTTTGGCGAAGCAAAGAACGGATGGCAGCCGCAAAAGTATATCCGCTCGCCTCATCAATTTGAGTTTGCATTACCCCGGGCAATTGATATTCTATCGGATCTTCAATTGTAATTATTTTAACGTCAGGTTTGTTTAACTTGTTTAAAATACTGTAAAGAGTGGTTGTTTTGCCGCTACCAGTTGGTCCTGTTGTAAGAATGATTCCGCGAGTTTTAGTTATGGCCTTGTTTAAAGATTTCAAGGCGACTGAATTAACGCCTAGGTCTTCAGTTTTTAAATCAATAGCGTTTGTAAGTAAAAGTCTAATAACAATTGTTTCTCCATAACCACCGGCAATAATTGATAAACGACAATCCATTTTTCTGTCAGGAAGATAAATATTGAAACGCCCATCAAATGTGGCTCGTTTAACGTTAGTAGCCTCACCGGCAAGAATTTTTATTTCCGAGAGAAGTGGTAAGTAACTTGTTTTTGGTAGTTTGAAAAAATCATGTAAAACTCCATCAATTCTAAATCTAATTGTGACATCTTTTTCTGTTGGCTCGATGTGAATATCGCCTGCGTTATTGAAAACGGCGAGCGACATCACTAGTCTTATTAGTTCAGTGCTAGGTATTTTTTTAACTTTTTCAGAAATGCTTTCTATGTCTTTGCTTAATTCCTCTGCCTTTAAATAATCTTCTTGTTTAACCTTTACTCCTCGTCCCATCGTTTGAGAAATCACGATATCATAAAGCTCGTCTATGTAATCAAAATTACCAATAACACGATAGACTTCGTCGAGTGATGTTTGCCCTTCTAGCACCTTTAAAACTCCATCCTGAAGCATGGTAATCATTCCATTTTCAATGGCTTGTTGTAAAATCTTAAAAGAAGGTGCGCTGTCTATTGTTAATTGTTTTATTTTATCATCCATGACAAAAACCTCGTAAATGCCCAAACGACCTTTATAGCCTATAAAATTACATTCATCGCAGCCTTCGCCGGCTTTATAAATATTCGGGATTAAGGTTGGTATATCAATTCCAGCCTTAGGAGAAATAACTGATAAAATTTTATTGATTTTTTCATCTTCTTCTGCGCTTAAAGTGTGTTCCAGACGACAGTTTGGGCAAAGCTTTCGCAATAGGCGCTGACCGACAACTGCGTTTATAGAAGGAACTAAAAAATATGGTTTAACCCCCATGTCTATTAATCGAGGGATAACCCCTGAAGCATCATTGGTGTGAAGAGTTGATAAAACTAAATGGCCGGTTAGAGATGCTTGCACGGCAATTTCAGCTGTCTCTAAATCTCTAATTTCTCCAACCATAACTACATTTGGATCTTGTCTTAAAACAGATCTAAGTCCATCAGAAAAAGTATAACCATGTTTAGTATCAACCTGGCTTTGGTTTATTCCCTTTAGCTGATATTCCATTGGATCTTCTAATGTAATTATTTTAGTGCCTGGTTGGTTTAATTTATTAATTATCGCATAAAGAGTTGTGGTTTTTCCGCTGCCAGTTGGGCCAGTTGTTAAAATTAGTCCGTTTGGCTTGGCAATTTCTTTTTGAAGTATTGGAATAATTTCCGGTCTAAAGCCTAGGCTGTCTAATTCAAGCGCAGCAGTCGATGAGTCCAGTAAACGCATAACAACGCTTTCTCCGAAAGCAGTTGGTAAAAACGAACTACGAACATCTATATTTTTGTTACTTAGGTGAATTACGTATCGCCCATCTTGAGGTTTGTTGTTAACATTGATTTTTACATGAGCTAACATTTTTAAACGAGAAATAATCTTCTTCCATTTATCTCTGTTAATAATGGCTGCTTCTTGTAGTACTCCATCTATTCTTAGTCTAATAACAACTCCAGATTCCTCTGCTTCGATATGAACATCGCTTGCTCTTGCTTTTAGCGCGGTTGCTAAAATAAGAGTTACTACATCACTGATATTGACCTCATTAATTTTGTAATTAAGATTTTTATAACTAGAAATATCGGCCTTAAATTTCTCAAGGCTTGTTTCGCTTATTTCGATGCCACTCTCATATCGTTTTACTTTTGGCACGTTTTTGTATTCCTCAAGTGCGCAACTAAAACTATTTTCTGAAATGAGATAAGCTCTACCGCTAGTAAAGTATCTTTCATTTAGATCGCTTAGCAAGTCCATGGCCTCGCTAGTTTTTTCCAAAAGACCTAGTCGTATGTTTTTTCCGTCGTAGTAAAAACAAACAACCTTTAACTCAAGAGCAATATCTTCAGGTATTAGAGATATGGCCTCCGGGCTAACAGGAAAACCTACAAGGTTAACATAATCAAGCCCGATTAGCCTGGCTTGACTTTCAGTTTTCTTTTCTATGTCTTTAAGTTTTATCTCTTCTTGTTTTTTAGCAAAAAGACCGGTGACGCTATCTTCGTCATCGGTTGGGTTTATGAGGTTATTAATCGAAGTAAGATTGCTCATAGCTTATTTTTTTCGGAAAAGTCGCTCTAACTTAGAAGCCCCTTTATTTTCATTAAGTTTAATGTATAAATCAGTCCAACTTGCTACTTGAAAACTTGTTAAAATTGACCCAAATACGGTTACAGCGACTATGCATAAAATAATTACTAAAATAGCTAACCAGTTAATTGAAAATACTAAGCCTAGCCAAATAAACGGAAAAGCAACAATCGCTAAAGAAATCAAAATCACCACGCTACTAAAGAAGCTAATTAAAAAAAGCAGCATAGCCAACTCCAGGCTGATTAGCCAATTATTTAAAAATAATTTATAAGCCTTCTCAAAAGAATTAATGATTGATTTATTTTCTAAAACCCTTGCTGATATCGCATATTTAACTATTAGAGATAGTGATAAGGCAATTGGGACAAAGATTGTAAATAGGATAGTGTAGGCAATAGTAAGAATTAAACTATCACTTATAACCATAAAAAGAAGCGGCAAACTAATAATGAAGAAGGAGAAACTAATTAAGAGTCTGATTAAAATATTTAAACCTAAAACACTCCAAAAATGCTCATTTCCGACTGCTAAACCGCTGCGAATACTGGAGTCTGATGCTTTCTTTTTTGCGCTTAATATTCTTTTTATTCTATCAATTAGAGCTGCCTGAGAGCTGACGGCGAACCAAGTTATGGTTACGATTAAAGTTAAAGCTAAAAGAAGTATGGTAAAAGAATTAATAATAACAATTATGTTCTGACTAAATAGGTCTATTAGGCCAAACCAAATTTTTTGACCTAATTCGCTTATGGCAAGCAGGGAATTTAATCCTTGATAGGATCCATTTACAACGCCGTTACTAAATACTTGGGTGATGTATCTGTATTCCATAGACCCTCCGGCGACCGTTAAAGACGCAAAAAGACCGAAAAACCATAAATATTTATGAGTCCAGACAATGACCCAGGCTTGTTTTAAAATTGAGCGATAAGAGAACATATTTTTTTAAAATTAATTGAAAAACTTAATAAAGTCTGATATTATTATAACATAATTTTATAATTATCACCAAGCATTAAATCAATAAGTAGCACAATTTTTAATATTCTTTTATGTTAACAACCCTAGATAACTTAAAGCAGCAAATTATTAAAGAATTAAAACTCAAAGAAGCCGTTTTTTCTTTTCCGCCTAGTAGCCTTTTGGGTGATTTAAGTCTCGCTTGTTTCGAGTTGGCCAAAGAAAGTAAAAAAAATCCGGCTGATATGGCAACCCAGTTAGCTAAAGAACTAAATGATCAAAAAAAATTAAAAAAATACTTTAGCGACATAAAAGCTGCCGGGCCCTATCTTAATTTCTTTATTAATCAAGAATATTTGGCTAATAGGGTTATTACAGGGATTAAAAGAGCGAAAAAAAAATATGGTTTTAATAATTTAGGTAAATTTAAGGGGGTAATGATTGAATATTCAAATGGCAACACTCATAAAGAATATCATGTTGGTCATTTAAGAAATATTTCTTATGGGGACGCTGTTAATCGTTTGTTAAAAGCTAACGGGTTTAACTCTATTCCAGTTTCTTATATTAATGATTTTGGCATCCATGTCGCAAAAACTATCTGGAATTGGCAAAGGAACGATAAATATAAAAAAAGCCAAGAAGAAAAAGGATATTTACTAGGAAAATGCTATAGTGAAGCCGCCCAAGAGTTGATCAGTAATCCCGAATATAAAGATGATATGGTTAAGATTATGAAGGAAATTGAGAGTCGCGAAGGGGTGTCTTATGCTCTTTGGCAGGAAACGAGAGAGTGGAGCATAAAATATTTTAATTCTATTTATAAAGATTTAGGTATAAAGTTTGATCATATTTTTTATGAAAATGAATATATCGATGCCGGTCTAAAATTAGTTAAAGAATTGACAGATTCAGGCCAATTAGTTAAAAGTGAGGGGGCAATAATTGCTAATTTAGAAAATTATAAATTGGGAGTTTTGCCGGTTATTAGAACTGATGGCACCGCACTATATCCAGTTGCTGATTTAGCGCTTGCTCAGGCCAAGTTTAAAAACTATAAAATATCTGAATCTATATACGTGGTTGATGTTCGTCAAAGTTTATACTTTCAACAATTAGCTAAAATCTTTGAGTTATTAGGCTATAAACAAAAAGTTAAGCATCTTGGTTATGATTTTGTGACCTTGCCCGATGGTATGATGTCATCTAGAACTGGAAATGTTATTACTTATGAGGACTTGAAAGTTAAAATATTGGATAAGTTGTTCCAAGAAACAAAAAAACGTCATGAAGATTGGACAGACGATAGGGTTCGTCAGGTAGCCTGGAGTTTAATGATTTCAACTATCAAATTTGAAATGTTAAAAGTAAGTGCGGATAAGATTATCGTTTTTAATATTGAAGAAGCTTTACGTTTTGATGGTTATACGGCCTGTTATTTGCAGTACGGATATGTCCGCTTGAAAAGCATTGTTCGCAAGGAATCTTTTAATTTTTTTGCTGGTCCAGTTAGTTTGGATGAGTTAAAAGAAGTCAAAGAGAAGGAGCTGCTAATTAAATTGGCTCGCTATCCAGAAATTATTAAATTAGCTAGCGAAAAGTACAATCCAAGTGAACTTGCTAAATATTTATTTGAGCTGGTACAATTATTCAACGATTATTACCATAATATAAACATTTTAAAATCGGAGCCTAAAGTTAGTCGGGCTCGTTTAGCTCTTGTTAAAGCAATCGCTCAAGTTTTAAGTAACGGTTTTGATATTTTGGGTCTAAAAATAATTGAAGAAATGTAAAAGGAATTAAGAGTAATGTTCGCCGAGGCGAACTATGTAACTATATGAAAAAAAGTGAAAAAGATAATTTAATGGATAAAATTGTTTCGCTCTGTAAGCGTCGTGGTTTTGTTTTCCCCTCTTCAGAAATCTATGATGGCTTTGCAGCTGTTTACGATATGGGCCCGTATGGCGTTGAGCTCGCAAATAATATTAAAAAAGAATGGTGGAAAGCTATGACGCAGCTTCGTGACGATATTGTTGGACTTGATTCCGCTATTTTTATGAGCCCAAGAGTTTGGGAGGCATCAGGTCACGTCAAAGGTTTTTCTGACCCACTAACTGAATGTAAAAAATGTCATAGTCGTTTACGCCTTGACAGTTTATTAGAAGATGCGGGAATTATGGCGGATGAAAAAATGAGCGAAGAAGAAATAAATCAAATATTTTCTGATAATAAAGAAAAAATTAAATGCCCAACTTGCGGCGAAAAAGATTTTACTCCGGGAAAGAAATTTAATTTATTAGTTCAATCAAATTTGGGAAATTTTACGAGCGATTGGTCTAAAGATCCAACGTACTTACGTGGTGAAACTTGTCAGGGAATTTATACCAATTATAAAAACGTTTTAGACTCTACTCGTGTTAAAATTCCTTTTGGTATTGCGCAGATTGGTAAAGCTTTTAGAAATGAAATTACTGCTCGTCAATTTATTTTCCGTACTCGTGAATTCGAACAAATGGAAATGCAATATTTTGTAAAAGAAGAAGGTGAAATGGATCATTATGACGCTTGGAGAAAGACAAGATGGAATTTTTATTTGGATTTAGGTTTTAAAGAAGAAAATTTAAAATGGCATAAACATGAAAATTTAGTTTTCTATGCTAAGGAGGCATATGATATTGAATATAATTTTCCTTTTGGCTTTAAAGAGTTAGAAGGAATTCACGCACGCGGTGATTATGATTTGTCTGTTCATAGTAAGGCGTCTGGTAAAGAATTAAATTATTTAGATCCAGTAACGAATGAAAAATTTATTCCTCATATTGTGGAAACTTCAGTTGGCGTTGGAAGAACTTTTTTAGCAGCCTTAACTGAGTTCTATCGTGAAGAAGAAAGTGAAGGCGAAACTAGAGTTGTACTTGCTTTTCCTGCGCGTTTAGCCCCAATTAAAATAGCTGTATTCCCATTGCTAAAAAATAAACCAGAATTAGTATCTAAGGCGCGTGAGGTCTTCGATGCTTTAAAGAAAAATTGGCGCTGCGAGTTTGATGACAATGGAAACATTGGAAAACGTTATCGTCGTCAGGATGAAATCGGTACTCCATTTTGTGTTACGATTGATTTCGAAAGTTTAGAAAATGGAGAAGTGACTGTTCGTCATCGCGACGAGATGACTCAAGAGAGAATAAAAATTTCTGAGCTTGAAAATTATTTCCGTCTAAAAATTTAATAGTAAAAAATATTTTTTAGAAAAAAAATAAAAATAAATATCATTTCGAATATAAATAAATAAAAATTCCTTGAGAAAAAAAATCTTGAGGAATTTTTTTTTAAAAAAAATGGAAAAAGTATTGCTACTTAATTTTAATAGATGTATAATAATTATAAGATACAAAAAAAATAATTTAAAAAATTTTTTTCGGTATAAAAAAATTAATTTACTTACGAAAGGGGGTGAGTTTATGAAAAAGAAAACTGCTAAAAAAGTTGTAAAAAAAGTTGCAGCTAAAAAACCAGCTAAGAAAGTTGTAAAGAAGGCTGTTAAAAAAGTTGCTAAGAAAAAATAACTCTATTTAAAATTTATTAATTTTTAATTAGTAAATTTTATTAGTTTAAAAATTATACAAAAAGCGTTCTGCGGAATCAGAGCGTTTTTTGTATTTAAAAATATTTTAAATAATAAAAAAGGACTGTTCGAGATTGAACAGTCCAGGCGTCTTTGTTTGTTTTTTTGCTTAGCGCTTTATTTGCGCTTAAACAATTTAAGTTTTGGTTTGAAAACCGGAACTTCTTCCACTTCTTCGGATTTTTCAGAAGAAACTTTAACCACTTTTTTAATTGTAGTTTTGGTTTTTCTTCGATTACTGGTTTGGTGATTTTTTTTGCTTCAGCGGCAGGTGCTTCGGACATAACAGAAGCGGGAGTGATTGGTGCGACAGGTTTTTCAATTTTTTTTCTTTCCATCGTTTTAATTTCGATGGTTTCGAATCTGATACACATGTCAGTTTCCGGAATTGATACTTCGCCGTTAATTCCTAGGCTTGGAACACCTAGTCGCAGCGCTTTGTCGCATTGGCTTTGACCGATTTGTGCAATTACATCGATTATTACTGTTACCTCGCCGGTCAATAAATCTTTTTTTTCTTTGATCACCACAGTACACGGTAATTCTTTCCCCAGGTCAGCTTCGTTCACCATGAAATGGCGAATTACACTTGGTTTTACTTTCCCGTCGTCATCACGGCGCATAAAGTCGCCATGCACGAAATGGTCGGGGATACTTAAAAAATTTAAGCCAGTTTTTTCTTCATTCAAAACAGCAATTTCATGCGGCGGCACGAATTTCAAATATTTTGCGGTCGCCGATGGAATTCGAACGCAAACGTTAAAAACCTCTATGACCTGTTGAAAACTTGCAGCAACAAAAATTTTGTCTTTGCCGATGGCTGCTTTACGCGCCATTTCAATTATTTTTACAGTTTCAGGACTTGCTACATAAGTAGCTTTTTTTACGGGATTCTCTGTTACATTCATGATTTCTCTTATTTGATTGTTTATTTTATTTATTTATTTTTTAAAGAATTTGTCAAAGCTATGTATAAGATAACTTCGATTAATCACTATATCATATTTAATTATATATGTCAAGAGTTGGGAGCGTTCATAATCTTTAGATATTCTTCATAGAGTTTTATATATAATGTCTTTTGCTTCATTATTTAGAGTTTATCATTGTTTGTTTAGAGATATATATGTCTAAAAAGAAATCTAATCTAATAATTGCCAGCCTTTTTTCAGGTCTATTTTTGTTATTTTACGTAATATTAAACATAAAAAATTACATAAATATGAGTGAAATAGCCTTTTTCGACGTTGGGCAAGGAGACTCTTCTTTAATAAAATTGCCTAATAATAAGCTAATTTTAATAGACGGCGGGCCGGACAACCTCGTTGTAAATCGAATTGGCCGCTATTTGCCCTATTATCAGCGCAAAATTGATTATGTGGTCCTAAGTCATTATCACGATGATCATATTGTGGGTCTAATTGAAATTATAAATCGCTACGATATTGGAACACTCGTATATATGGGTGGTTCAAAAAAATCCAAATTTATGGATATTTTGTTAGATAAGGCTAAGCAGAAAAATATACAAATAACCCCTCTTATAAATAGTATGAAGATTAACTATCAAGAAAATTGTTCGATTAACCTGCTTAATCCACTATCTTTAAAAGTAAAAGTGGACGATAATAATTCAATTGTCGTTAAAGTGTCTTGCGGAAAGATGCAGGCAGTTTTCATGGGTGATAGTAATATAAGTGTAGAAAAAGCTCTTTTAAATGGCAACATAAATTGGAAGACAAATATATTTAAGGCCTCACATCACGGCTCAAAAACTGCTAATAGTGAGGAATTTTTGAAAGCTATGAATCCAAATTTAGTAGTTATACCTGTTGGCCAAGATAATCGTTTTAATCATCCGAGTCCTGAGGTTATAGACAGACTTAATGGTTTGAATATTGAGTATAAACGGACGGATGAACTTGGCAATATTGTTATATCTAGCACGAATTAAAAACATTGACATATTTATTCAAATATGATATTCTAATTTATCAAAGTTTTAACTTTGATAATGTTATTTAAAAATATAAACCCATCCGCCCGACGCGGAGTAAAAAACAAATAAATCATGAAAAAAACTTTTATTTTCTTTATCGCTCTCGTTGCCTTTTTTGTGGCAAACGAAGTAAATGCGCAGGCGCGCGTTACTAATACAACTCCTAAGGACGTCGCAATTAAGGCGGCTAATGGAAATGGAGAGGTAATGATAAAGGCTTATGATAAAGCCAAAGTTTCATTTGCTCCATCTTCTGGGGTGTTTTCTTTCGATTTGTATTCGTACGAAGGAGTGAATGAACGCTACGTTGCGTCATTTACAAAAAATGTAAAAAATAAGGAAGTTCAGATTACAACTAAAGACTTAACGGGTGAAAATCAAGAAGCCCCGGTAAAAACAAAAGAAACAACGCCTCCGCCAGTCAAAGAAGTTGAGGTAGTTACTTATCTGAATACTAGAACTACAAATATAGAATTGACGAACTCGTCTGATTTTAAATTTGTGGTTTTAAATGGCCCGTTTGCTGGGATGGCTCTAGCGCCCGGTCAATCATCTATTAAGCCCGTCTCCACGCCAACTGGATTGTTAGAAATGACCCTGAAACACGATGTACAACCGGAAAATACTAACCCACAAAACAGTGGGAAAACTGCCCATGGACGCAGTTATAGGCAATCAGTATATTCTGGCATTATTGTAGAGGATCAAAAAAAGTTAGAAATTAAAAATGAAAACCTAACATTTTTTGAAGGAAAACTGGTAAGAACAATGGCAATGTCATTGATTCCCCAAAAGATTGTGTTCACTGCCGGCCCTTGGAAAGGACAAGCATTAACCAATAGAAGTTACACTTCAAAAGCAGATTTGTCAGAAGGCTTCAACTCATTTTCCATCCAGTATGTCGGTTCTGATGGCTTGAAATATCAGGCCGATATAGAGGTAATTGTAACGCCTCGCGATAGACCTTTGATATTCCGGGAAACGGACATCAAAAATAAATTGCGAATTAAGCAATAACAAAGTTACTACACAAAATTTCATAAAGGCTTCCCCTTAAAAGGAGGTCTTTTTTATTATAATTAGCGTATATATACATATCTTTAATTGACCGCCCAGAGTCATTTTGCTATACTAAAATTAAGGTTAAATGACCTATTTTTATTGTAAAAGATATATGATTATTACTTTTCTTGGGCACTCATGTTTTAAAATTCAGGACAAAATTGGTCCAGACGGTGTTACTTTGGTAACGGACCCTTTTAATAAGGAAACTGGCTTAAAGGTTCCTAATTGTGAGGCAGATATTATAACTGTTTCTCATGACCATAAAGACCATAATAATGTAGACGCACTTCGCGGAAATTCTTTTGTTGCGTCTTGTGCTGGTGAATATGATTTTAAAAATGTTTTAATAGAGGGGATTGATTCGTATCACGATGAAGTAAAGGGGAAAGAGAGAGGGTTTAATATAATGTATAGAATTGAAATTGATGATATTTCCGTTGCCCATCTTGGTGACTTAGGGAGTATTTTAGATAACTCTCAATTAGAAAAATTAGTTGGTACTGATGTGTTGTTAATCCCGGTTGGTGGAAAATATACGTTAGACGCTAAAAAAGCAGTTGAAGTAATTTCTCAAATTGAACCAAGAATTGTCATTCCTATGCACTATAAAACCGAAGGTTTAAAATATGATCTTGATCCAATTGATAAATTTGTTAAAGAACTTGGTTTAACTCCTAGCTATGAAGAAAAATTAAAAATTTCCAAAAAAGATCTTCCTCAAGAAGAAATGGAACTAGTAATATTAAGTATTTAAATTTATGATGCATCCAAAAAAAGAACAAACATTTGTTATGCTAAAACCAGATGCTGTGCAACGTGGTTTAGTTGGTGAAATTATTGAAAGAATAGAGAAGACTGGTTTAAAATTAGTTGCTTTAAAAATTACTAATGCAACCGAAGACCAGCTCTGGAAACATTATAATAAAGATGATGAATGGTATTTAAAAAAAGGAACTAATACTATTAAAAATAGAACTGATTTAGGAATGCCAACCGAAAAAGAAGCGCTTGAGTATGGCAAAGACATTATTCGCGCTCTTGTTAAATTCATGAGTTGCGGTCCAGTTGTCCCTATGATTTGGGAGGGGAATCAAGCGGTTGGAATCGTTAAAAAAATTGTTGGCGCTACTGAGCCCTTGTCTTCTGATAGTGGCACTATTCGTGGTGACTATACTTTAGATTCATATGAATTAGCTAGTCTTGATGATAGAGCAGTTCGAAATTTAGTTCATTGTTCTGATCCAGTTGAAGATGCGGCTCGTGAAATTCCAATTTGGTTTACGAGCGAAGAAATAATGAAGTATCGCTTAGTGGCTGAACAAATTTTGTACGATGTAAATTTAGATGGTATTAAGGAGTAGTTTATTTTTTAGAAAATGAATATGGAGAACGAGCAAGAGAAAAAAAACTTTTTAATTAAAGTTGGGGTGGGGACTATTATGTCTTTAATCTTAATTTTTTGGGTATTAAATGCTAAAAATGTTTTTCTTAGTGGAAGTGAAGATGTTAAGTCGCCTGATGAAGTGACGGCTTTGAAAAATGATTTTATTGAAACGATTGATAGTATGGGAGATGGTTTAAATGAGGTTAAAAAGACTGGTGCGGAGTTAACGCTTGCTAGTAGCTCCTTGATTAATGAATTAATTATTGAAACTGGTAAAATAGTTTCGTCTAGTACTGACCTTGCAACAAGTAGTACAGAAAATAATATTAAACCCCAAGCTACTTCTAGTAGCTCTTTTCCTAGTATTCCGCTAGTCGATCCTGCCGTTAAAAAAAATACAATTAACTGTCCTGCTTATATAAATTGCATGCCAACAATTGAGCCAACTCGTTCTCAACCTTGTCAGATTCCAGCTGGTTGCGAAGGAATAACACAAATAGCCTATTAATTTTTATTTATGTCTAAAACAGATAAAGAAAACAAAGAAAATATTCAGGAAGATGCCCAAGAAGAGGATGTTAAAGTAATCCCCAACTCTCGTCGTCAAACAGAATATGGAATTATTGAAGACCAACCTTTGGTTGATGAAATGAGTAAATCTTATCTTGAATATGCAATGAGCGTTATTGTTTCTCGCGCTTTGCCTGATGTTCGCGATGGTTTAAAACCTGTTCATCGTCGTATTTTATTTGCGATGTGGAGCATTGGTTTGCGCGCTAATGTTAAATTTAGAAAGTCAGCGACTGTTGTCGGTGAAGTTTTGGGTAAGTATCATCCTCATGGCGACTCAGCTGTTTATGAATCCATGGTCCGTATGGCTCAAGATTTCTCCATGCGTTATCCACTTGTTCGTGGTCAGGTAACTTTGGGTCTATGGACGGCGATAGTGCGGCGGCTATGCGTTATACTGAAGCTAAACTCTCTACTATTTCCGAAGAAATGCTTTATGATATTGATAAAGATACAGTAGATTTTATTCCTAATTATGATGGTAGTCATAAAGAGCCACGTGTTTTACCAGCGAAATTACCAAACTTATTATTAAACGGAACCATGGGTATTGCCGTTGGTATGGCAACTAATATTCCACCGCATAATTTGCGTGAATTGGCCGATGCGATTGATTGCTTAATTGAAAATCCGGAAGCAAGTATTGAGGATTTAACAAAGTTTGTTAAAGGTCCTGATTTCCCGACTGGCGGTATCATATACGATAAAAAAGCAATTCTTGAGGCTTATGCTACTGGTAAAGGTGGTATTGTTTTACGTGGTAAGGCTGATATCGAAGAAATGAAGGGTGGAAGTTTTCAAATTATTATTTCCGAAGTTCCTTATCAGGTTAATAAGGCGGATCTTGTTGAAAAAATTGCTGATTTAGTGAAAGATAAAAAAATTGAAGGTATTAAAGCTTTGCGCGATGAGTCTGATAAGGATGGTGTTCGCGTGGTGATGGAGCTTAAAAAAGATTCATACCCAAAAAAGATTTTAAACAGTTTATATAAGCACACATCACTGCAGACGACTTTCCATCTTAACATGTTGGCGCTTGTTGATGGCATTCAGCCCAAGGTTTTAACTTTAAAAATGATCCTTGAGGAATATATTAAACATCGTCAAGAGATTGTTCGTCGTCGCACAGAATTTGATTTGAATAAAGCAAAAGATAGAGCCCATATCTTAGAGGGCTTAATGATAGCTTTAAAGAATATTGATGAGGTAATTAAAACCATTAAAGCTTCCAAAGATAAAGAAATTGCTAAAGCTAATTTAATTAAGAAATTTAAATTATCTGAACGCCAAGCAGTTGCAATTTTAGAAATGCGTTTACAGAATTTAGCTAACCTAGAACAGTTAAGAATTGAAACCGAGTGGAAAGAAAAAATGGCTTTAATTAAAGAGCTTGAAGCAATTCTTAAATCAGTCGCCAGAATGTTGAAGATTGTTAAAGATGAACTCCGGTCTTTAGTTGATAAATTTGGTGATGAAAGAAAAACTAGTGTAGTTTCTCATGCGGTTGGTGAATTTAATATGGAGGATTTAGTTCCTAATGAAGAAACTGTAGTCATGATGACTCGCGATGGTTATATTAAAAGATTAGAACCAGATACTTTCAAAGTTCAGGCTCGTGGCGGTAAGGGTGTAATGGGATTAACTACAAAAGAAGAGGATACAGTTGAATTCATGTTCACATCCCAAACCCATAACGATGTTTTATTCTTTACGACCAAGGGTAGAGCATTTCAATTAAAAGTTTATGAAATTCCTCAAGCATCTCGCGTTGCAAAAGGAACTCCAGTTGTTAACTTTCTTCAGTTAATTGGTGGCGAGCAGATTTCATCTATTTTACCGCTAGATAAAGCTGTCTTTAGTAAATATCTTTTCTTTGCGACTGAAAAAGGTTTGGTAAAGAAAGTCGAATTAGCTGCTTTCTCTAACGTTCGTCGTTCCGGATTAATCGCGATTAAAATTAAAGATGATGATAAATTAATTTGGGTTAAGCCTACTTCTGGCAGTGACCATATTCAACTTGTAACTGCTAACGGCCAAGCAATTAATTTTAAGGAAACAGATGTTCGCGATATGGGTCGTGGTGCAGCCGGTGTTCATGGTATTCGTTTACACAAAGACGATAAAGTTATTGGTATTGGTATTGCCAAAACCGATAAAGAGAAAAAAAGAAATTATCAGATTTTAACTATCATGGCTCATGGATTTGGTAAAAGAACTGAGTTAAGTTCTTATAAAGTTCAGGGTCGTGGTGGTAGTGGCATTAAAACCGCCAAAGTAACCGATAAGACCGGCAAGATTACTAACGCTTTCCTAGTGAACGCTGATTCAATGGAAGATAGGGATTTAATTATTATTTCCGAAAATGGCCAAGTAATCAGAACTCCATATAAAACTGTTAGCGTTCTTGGTCGCGATACCCAAGGGGTTAGAATTATGAGATTTAAGGAGGATAATGATAGGGTGGCTGGGGTTACCTGGGTCTAGTTTACGTATATAGGAAGATTTATTAACAAAATATATGAAAAATTTTATTAATGAAAATATCGGAAAAGATATTAAGAAGAATTTGAAAGAAAATATAAAGCCAAAAAAATTCCTAAAAGATTTTAAGGAGTTCGCCGTGAAAGGGAATGTGGTTGATTTAGCTGTCGCGGTTATTATTGGCGGTGCTTTTGGCAAAATTGTGTCCTCTTTAGTCGCTGACGTAGTTATGCCCTTAGTTAGTCTTTTAATTGGCGGGATAAGTTTTTCGAGCTTAAAATGGGTAATGAAGGAGGCTGTATTAGATGAAACTGGCGCAATAGAAAATGCGGCTTTAACCATGAATCTCGGCGCCTTTCTCCAAAATATTTTTGATTTTTTAGTAATTGCGGTTGCAATTTTCTTCATGGTTAAACTTATCGGTCGCTTAAAGGCTAGATTGGCTAAAGAAGAGGCCGTAGAAGAAAAGAAGCCAACTCCTTTAACTAAAGATCAGGAATTGTTACTTGAGATTAGAGACCTCTTAAAAAAATAAATTAAAATGAATACAACTATTTTAATTTTTATTTCAGTGTTGATTTTGGCTGGCATGGTGGCGGTAATTTTTTTATTACTGAAACGTAAAGAAAATACTGGTGGTGATATAAAACTTGATGCACTCGCTGAGCGCTTAATTCAACAATCAGAAAAATTGTCCCAACTATCTACTCAAAATAGCGAATTGCGTCAGGAGTTAGATAAAAAATTATCAGAAACACATAGAACTAATCAGGAACAGTTTGGTCAAACAACTAGAATTGTTCAAAATATTAGCGCACAATCCGCTAAATTAATTTCCGATGTGACTGAAAAACTTACAAAGCTTGATGAAACCAATAAGCAGGTTGTAAATTTTTCCGCTCAACTTCAAAACCTACAAGATATTTTAAAAAATCCAAAACAGAGAGGTGTTTTAGGAGAATATTTTTTAGAAGAGACTTTGAAAAATGTTTTGCCTCCAGGTTCTTATCAGATGCAATATAAAATGGGTAAGGATGAAAAGACGGGTAAGGATTTAATTGTTGATGCGGTAGTTTTTGTTAAAGATAAGGTTATTCCAATTGACGCGAAGTTTTCTTTGGAAAACTATGAAAGGATTTTAAATGCGACTGATAGCGAGTCACGAGAAAAATTTGAAGCTATTTTTAAACAGGATTTGAAAAATAGAATTGATGAAACTGCTAAGTATGTTTTGCCAGAAAGAAAAACAATGGAATTCGCTTTCATGTTTATTCCGTCGGAAGCAATCTATTACGATTTGTTGGTTAATAAAGTTGGCGCCGTTAAGGTAAATACGCGCGATTTAATCGAATATGCTTTTCGTGATAAGAAAGTTATTATTGTCTCACCTACTTCTTTTCTGGCTTATCTTCAAACAGTTTTGCAGGGCTTGAAGGCAATGCAAATTGAAGAAAAAGCCAAGGAAATAAGGGTAAATATTGAAAAATTAGGTAAGCACATGAATAGTTATGATGACTTTATGAAGAAGCTCGGCGCCAGTATGTCGACTACAGTTAACCATTATAATAACGCCTATTTGGAATTTAAAAAGATCGATAAAGACGTCACAAAGATTACTGACAAGGAAAGTAAAATTGAGCCTTTAAAAATAGATAGACCGAAAAATGTTTCCTAGTGAAATAAAAACTGAAAAACAAATGAAAGAGGCAATCACTGGCGTGATTGTTTTCTTTGATTTATTTGATTATCCCTTAAGCGATTTTGAAATTTGGAAGTTTCTTGATAAAAAAATTGATTTTTTAGTATTGAAGAATGAACTGTTTAATCTAAGTGAGATAGAAAGCAAAGAAGGATTTTTCTTTTTAAATGGTCGGTCAGAAATAATCATAAGCCGAAAAAAAAGACATAATTACACACAGCGAAAAATAAAAATTGCTAAGCGTTTTAGTAAAATGTTTAGCGTCTTGCCTTGGGTTAAGACTATTATTCTGTCTAATTCAATTGGCCAGTTTAATTTACGTGACGGGAGTGATATTGATTTTTTTATAATTACCTCTCCTCATCGAATCTGGCTAACAAGATTTTTTTGCGCCGGTCTCGCCGCCCTTTTAAATAGTCGTCCAAAATTAAATAATAAACGGGATAAGATTTGCCTAAGCTTCTATATTACGACCGACCACTTAAATCTTGATAGTCTGAAATTGCCAGAAAGTGATCCTTATTTTTTTTACTGGCTTAGAAGTTTTATTTTGTTGTATAATAGAGATAATGTTTATGAAAAATTCTTAGAAGCAAATAATTTAACAATTCCTGGTGCTCGCTGTCAGATTTATTCTAATAGAAAAGAGATTGTAAAACAAAGTAATGCTTTTAATGTATTTGAAGAAATATCAAAAAAAATTCAATATATAATTATGTCGCCAGTTCTAAAAAAGGCGATAAATAATTCGATCGGTGTGGTTATTAATGACAACATTTTAAAACTTTATCTTCTTGATAATCGTCAAGAATATGCAAAAAAATATGGAAACAGGCTTGAGCAAATTTTTAAGAAAAACAATTGAATATTTGGGCTATCTTTTTATTTTTATTTTGCCGTGGCAGGTAAAGTTAATTCTTAGGCCAGGAGAAACCAATTATTCAGAGATTGGTCTGTATTTTAGTCATATTCTATTGTTAATTATTTTAGCTTTATTTTTATTTTTCCGTCTCAAGTTAACTGAATGTAGATATAATAATCGCACTATCATGTATTCTGCTGCTGCTCTAGCTGCATTTACTTTAGTGTCCATTTTTTTTGCGCCGGATAAATTGTTGGCTTCTTATCATTATTCTATTTTTGTATTAGCTTTTTGCTTATTTTTTATTATTCGAATCGGTACAGAACCGCAAAATTATCAAGAAACATTATTTAATAAAATTAGTATAGTCTACATATTTCTTACTAGCATTCTCTTCCAGGCAAGTTTAGGTATATACCAATTCTTAACACAAAGCTCCTTTTCTTTTAAATATTTGGGCTTAGCTCTTCATAATCCAGATACTTTTGGAGTCGCAGTGGTTGAAACGGCTAATGGGCGCTGGTTGCGAGCTTATGGAGGAATGGATCACCCAAATATTTTAGGAGGCGTTCTAGCCATTTCTTTAATAATGGCGGCGTATTTGCTGGCTAAAAAGAAAATGCTAAACAATCATGCACAAGTTTGGACTTCTGTATTTTTGTTTGTTTTTTATTTTATTTCTCTTTATGCCTTGTTTTTTACTTTCTCGAGAACTGCTTGGCTTGCATTTGTTGTTGGCCTAGTCGTTCTATTAATTGAGTTAATCATTAATCGTGATAAATGGATAATTGGTCGGTTTGTTGCCCTTCTTTTTTTCTCAGCTCTTTTACTTATGATTGCAACCGCTCCATTTCAAGACTTAGTAATGACAAGATTAAACGCTGAAAGTCGGTTAGAGCAAAAATCAATTGATGAAAGAGCTTCTTATATTTCCGACTCAGAGGCTTTAATTAAGCAAAATCTTATAACGGGGGTGGGAATTGGAAATTATAGCGTGACAACTAGTTTGGAAGATGGTAACAAAAAACCAGCTTGGAGTTATCAGCCGGTTCATAATTCTTACTTACTTTTCTTGGTTGAAAATGGTTTATTTTCATTTGTTGCTTTGTTGGTTTTTCTATTTTTCTTAATTCGCAATGGTCGCCGCGAACTATTTACCTTAGCAATTTTTATTCCTCTACTAATCTTAATGTTTTTTGATCATTGGTTGATTAGCTTGCCTTTTGGAATTTTATTTTTATTTTTATTTTTAGGATTAATTTGATATTCTTTTTGAAGTATGAGGAGATCGGT
The DNA here is from genome assembly GCA_964500975.1 of uncultured Gammaproteobacteria bacterium. Lineage (GTDB taxonomy): Bacteria > Patescibacteriota > Patescibacteriia > Patescibacteriales > UBA12465 > UBA12465. The sequence goes on from CAZCQW010000001.1 coordinate 71,565, forward strand.
TTCTAAATCTTTTAAGATTTTATTTAAGATGGCTGAATTAGGGTAGTCATCTTTTTTAATTTGCTCTTTGACTAGGCTTAAAACTGCGGCGATAGTTCCAAAGTAATCATTATTTTCAACATGAAATTTTACGCTAGCCTCATCGTTCACATAAGAGGGGGATTGTTTTAGCTGGTATTTTTTGAGCATACAAAAATTATGGATTAATTGAGTGGTTACTTGTAATTAACTAAATAATGCTCGCAAATTTATTCTTGCCGATTATTAGATGGTCTAAAACTTCAATATCTAAAATACGACCAGCCTCTATTAATTTATTAGTAATTTCAACATCAGCTTTAGTCGCTTTTAATATCCCTGAAGGATGGTTATGGGCAATAATTATCGCTGCAGCCGAATATTCTAAAGCTGGGCGAAAAACTTCACGTGCCTGAATAATTGAGGCGTCAAGCGTTCCTATGGAGATTACTTCGTCGTGAATTAATTGATAATGTGTATTTAAATATAAACCTCGAACTTGTTCTTTGTTCAGTGTTCCCATATCCTTAAGATGGGCATGAGCTTGTGCGGCGGTACGGATTGTAATTGATCCGCCTGGTTTTTTTTGATAAAAACGACGACCAAGTTCAAAACAGGCGACTATCTGACAGGCCTTGGCTTGAGGAATATTTAAATCCTTTTCTATTATTTTAGGGTCTTTTTGATAGGCAATGCCTTTCTCGCCATATTCACGAAGTAATCGACTAGCCATTGAGAAAACTTCTTCTTTTTTAGTTCCAACCCCTAAAACAATCGCTAAAAGCTCAATAGAGCTCAGGGCTCCGGCTCCATTTTCAATCATCTTTTCACGAGGTTTCTCCTCATCTGGCAAATCTCTGACGGCCAGGATTTTATACTGTTTACCGTGGTTTAAAACAAAATTTTTATCGCTTATTTTATAAGACATAGAGTTGTTATTAATAAAAAGAGGGAATCTGACCTCGTCTTTAAATTATAGCAAAAATGTGATAAATTTAGAACATCCTTAATAGATTATAATAGATACATGAATATTTATAAAAAAGTCATTTTAGCAAATAAATTACCGGTTTTTTTTGTGCCGATTAAAGATACTAAGATTTCTACTATTTTAGTCATATTTAAGACTGGTTCTAAATACGAAACTCGTGAAAATAGTGGCCTGGCTCATTTTATAGAGCACATGTTTTTTAAAGGCACTAAAAAAAGACCTAACACTTTGGCTTTATCTAGTGACCTTGATTCTTTGGGAGGAGAATTTAATGCATTTACTTCAAAAGAATTCACTGGCTATTTATTTAAAGTTACAAACAATAAGCTATCTAAGGCTCTTGATATCGCGAGCGACATGTTATTTAACTCTAAGTTTGCCGCCGAAGAGATCGACAGAGAAAGAGGGGTGATAATTGAAGAATTAAATATGTATGAGGATAACTCTCGTATGCATATCGAAGATATCTTTGAGATGTGTTTGTATGGCGACACTCCTGCTGGGCGAGAAACGATTGGTAGTAAAGAAAATTTGCTAAGATTCAAAAGAGAAGATTTTACAAATTTTTTAGAAAATCAGTATGGAGCACAGAGCGCTCATGTTATTTTAGCTGGGGCCGTGACGGCTAAGGATAAAAAATTAGTGGTTAAACTTTTTTCGTGTTTTAAAGCTAATAAACAAATAGAAAAAGAGGCTGTAATCGAAAAGCAATCTAAACCTCAGATAAAAATTTATCCAAAAAAAACTGATCAGTTGTTTTTGTCGCTTGGCGTTAGAACTGCGAAGATTGATAGCGAAGATGAATTCAAATTAAGATTACTTTCAATTATTCTTGGCGGATCAATGAGTTCTCGCTTGTTTATTAATTTGCGGGAAAGAAGTAGCTTGGCCTATTTCGTAGCCACTCATACTGAATTTTATTCTGACTGTGGATATTTAACAACCGAAGCCGGAGTGCCTATTGCTAAAATTGAAGGCGCCATAAAAATTATCTTAAAAGAATATAAAAAAGTTTCTCAAGAGTTAATTCCGGCCTCTGAAATACAAAGAGCTAAGGATATTTTACAAGGCAAGGTTTTACTTCAGTTAGAGGCAAGTGATGACGTGGCTTATTGGTATGGACAACAAGCGCTTTATAGAAAAAAGCCTTTAACGCCCATAGACCTGGTTAAGACAATAAATAAAATAAAACCCTCTGAACTTCGAGAGACGGCTAAAAAATATTTTATTAATAAGGGCTTGAATTTGGCAATTATTGGCAACGTTAGTGAAAAGAAAATAAAATCTATTTTCAAATTTTAATATTTAAATTTTAAAATGAAATCAGAATTACTTGCAAAATTGAATAAAGCTCAAGAAGCAGCCGTTACTCACGATAAGGGCCCGCTTTTAATTGTGGCTGGCGCTGGAACAGGGAAAACCACGGTTTTGATTAATCGCCTGGCGTATTTAATTATGGAGAAAAAAGTTCCTAGCGATGAAATTTTATTATAAACATTTACAGAAAAAGCGGCCGGAGAAATGGAAGAGCGCTCAGATAAGATTCTGCCTTACGGTTATACAGATTTATGGATTAATACTTTTCATAGCTTTGGTGAACGCTTGCTTCGTGAACATGCTCTTGATATTGGTTTAAGTGCTAATTTTAAACTTCTAACCGCCACTGAACAATGGGTTTTAATTAAGAAAAACTTAGAGCGTTTTAATCTTGATTATTATAAGCCATTAGGCAATCCAACCAAGTTCATTTCCGAATTAATTAGACATTTCTCTAGATTAAATGATGAGAATATTTCGGTATTAGAATATGTTAAGTACGCTGATAGCTTGGAAAATGTTGAGACGACTGAAGAAGAGGAGAGTGATGAAGACGGGGATGGTGTACTAGAAAATAGTCGTGTTAAGGAGCTCGCTCAAGCTTATCAAACCTATAAAAAATTATTATTAGAAAATAATTATTTAGACTTTGGTGATTTAATTGTTTATACAATTAAATTATTTAAAGAAAGACCAAATATTTTAAAATATTATCGTTCTAAGTTTAAGTATTTAATGGTTGATGAATTTCAGGATACAAATTTATCTCAATATGAATTAGTAAAGCTATTAGCAGCACCTGATAATAATTTAGTTGTGGTCGGTGACGACGACCAAGCTATTTATAAATTTCGCGGTGCCTCAATTTCTAATATCATGCAGTTTAAAGATGATTTCAAGGACGCGAAAGAACTTGTTTTGACAGAAAATTACCGTTCCCGCCAAGAAATTTTAGATCATGCCTATAAATTTATCCAAAATAATAACCCTAATCGTTTAGAAGATAAATTAAAAATTGATAAGCGTTTAATAGCCAAGGGCGATGTTAATAAAAAAACAAAAAAAGAACCGGCCTTAAAGTTTTATAATTTTGAAAACGCTGCTGATGAAGTTGCTTTTGTGGCTCAGAAAATTTCTGAAACTTATGATAAGAATCAGGAAAAAGGTGAGGAAGTTTTGTGGTCTGATTTTGCAATTTTAGTCCGTGCTAATGATACCGCCGATGCCTATGTTAAAGAATTAAATCGCTATAATATTCCTAATCAGTTTATGTCTTGGCGTGGTTTGTATTATAAGCCGTTAATTTTAGATATTTTAGCTTACTTGCGTCTCCTAGATAATTATCATGAATCATCGGCACTATTTCGCGTTTTAAATATGGAAATATTTAAAGTTTCTCATTTAGATCTAGTGACAATTAATAAGATGGCCGCTCGTAAAGTCTGGTCATTGTATGAGGCGCTATATAATATTGATAAAATACCTAATGTTAGCGAAGAGAGCTATAAAAATATTAAAAAGTTGCTAGACTCAATCGCTCGTCATTCTTTACTTGTCGCGACTCAGAAACCAACTAAGATATTTCTAACCTTTGCTTATGAATCAGGGCTGCTTGAAGGGCTTGATCACGATAGAGACTTAGAATTATATTCCTATTTAAATCAGTTCTACCAAAAGATTAAACGTTTAGAAGAAAGTGAGCCTGATTTAAGATTAAAAGATTTTCTAAGTATTATAAATTTAGAATTAGAGGCGGGCGAAACTGGATCCTTGAAGTTAGATTTTGCCGATAATGAAACAGTTAAGATTATGACGGTTCACGGCTCTAAAGGTCTAGAGTTCAAATATGTTTTTATTGTTAATTTAGTTGATAAGAAATTTCCTACTATTGCGCGAGGGGAAAAAATATCCTTGCCAGACGCTTTAGTTAAGGAAAATACTTTAAGTACGGCCGATTTTCATTTAGAAGAAGAGCGTCGTTTATTTTATGTGGCTGCAACTCGTGCAAAAGAAGAACTTTATTTAAGTGGTGCTAAGGATTACGGCGGCGTTAGAGAAAAAAAGCCGTCACGTTTTATTGCGGAAATGGAACTCACGAGTTCAGTTCTGCCCGAGTTAAAGCTTTCACAGAAGAATGAATTTCTACGTGATTTACATTATTTAAATTCACGTGAAATCGTCGTTAATAATGAAAAAATGGCCGCTGAGAAATATCCCCTTCCGGAGAAATTTTCTTTTTCTCAGTTAGCGGCTTTTTCAACTTGCCCGCTTCAGTATAAATTTGCCTTCGTTTTAAAAATCCCCGCTTCAACCGATAAATCCAGTCTAATTTTTGGTCGAGTTCTTCACAATACTTTGTATAATTTCCTATTGCCAGTTCTAAGTGAGCGCCAAAAAATGGAAGGAACGCTGTTTGGTGATTTAGAAAGCGGAGAGAGTAAAAAGAAAATTTCAGAGTATTTAAATGAGAAAAGACTCTTAGAAATTTACGAAGAATTCTGGGTCGCCGATGGTTATGATACTAAAAAGGAAAGGGAGGATTATAAAAAGAAGGGTTTAGACGCTCTTCATAAATTCTGGGTTAGCTATAGCGCTAATCCACCTAAAGAAATTTTCTTTTTGGAAAAAAAGTTTTCCTTTAAGATTGAAGGCGATATTATTAAGGGCGCAATTGATAGAATTGATAAACATGTTGACGGTAGTCTAGAAATTATTGATTATAAAACCGGAAAAACTAAAACTAAGTTAGCTTATTCCGAGAAGCGCCAGTTAATTCTTTATCAATTATTTATTGAAGAATTTTTGCGCGTTAAAGTTAGTGCCTTAAGTTATTACTATTTAGAAAGTGGAGAGAAATTTACTTTTACTGCTACCGCTAAAGATATTACTAAATTGAAATTAGAAATTAGAGATGAAATTGCCGCTATTAAGAAACGCGATTTTATACCAACTCCATCTCCAATGTGTGGCTTCTGTGATTTTAATTCAATTTGCGAATTTAAACAGCGTTAGATAAACTAAATTATATGGATACAAACGACCGATTAATTAGTCCGATTGAAAGACGTGGCGATGAGCAGCTTGATTTATCTTTGCGTCCAAAAACTTTGAAAGAATATATTGGACAAGAAAAAATAAAAGCTAATTTAGAGATTACTATTGCCGCTGCTAAAAAAAGAAACGAACCAATTGAACACGTGTTATTATACGGTGCCCCAGGACTTGGTAAAACTACCTTAGCACATGTTATTGCTAATGAAATCGGGGCTAATATTAGAATTACTTCTGGCCCGGCAATTGAAAAAAGTGGTGATTTAGCCGCTATTTTAACTAATTTAGAAGCGGGTGATATTTTGTTTATTGATGAAATTCATAGACTTCATAAAACAATTGAAGAAATTTTATATCCGGCCATGGAAGACTATGCACTTGATATTGTAATGGGCAAGGGGCCAAGTGCAAGAACTTTGCGTTTAGATTTGCCGAAATTTACAATTATCGGCGCAACTACTTTAGCGAGTTTATTGTCTGCACCGCTGCGTGACCGTTTTGGTATTACTCATCATTTAAATTTTTATGAAACAGGGGATATTGAAATGATTATTAAGCGTAGCGCAAAAATTTTGGGAGTAGAAATTGAAGATGATGCAAAAAATGCAATTGCCACTCGCAGTCGCCGCACACCACGTATTGCTAATCGTCTACTGAAACGCGTTCGTGATTATTGCGATGTTAAAGGGGATGGGAAAATTACTTTGAAAGATTGTTTAGAAGCATTTAATATGTTAGAAGTTGATGGACTAGGACTAGACTTAATTGATAGAAGAATTCTAGAGACAATTGCCAATAAATTCAAAGGCGGCCCGGTTGGTTTAAATACACTTGCTGCATCAACGGGCGAAGAAATGGATACGATTGAAAATATGTATGAACCATACTTGATGCAACTTGGCTTTCTAGATAGATCGCCACGTGGTCGTGTTATTACTCATTTAGGGTATGAACATTTAGGTTTAAAAGTTCCGGGCGTAGATAAGTTATTGTAAATATAAATGAATTATAAAATTGTAATCGGAATATTAGCCGCTGCAATTGGTTTTGTTGGCTATATACCATATTTTAGAGACATTTTTTTAAAAAAAACCAAGCCACATTTTTTTTCTTGGTTTATTTGGACGCTTATTAGCGGTATTGCTTTTCTTGCACAAATAGATGAAGGGTCGGGGTCTGGCGCCTGGGTTGTTGGCTCAAGCTCGATAATATGCTTTTCAATTGGCGTATTAGCTTTATTTCAGGGAGAAAGAAAAATTACCTCATCGGATTGGATATCTTTATCTGGGGCTTTAATTGGTTTAATATTATGGCAAGCAACACAAAACCCATTACTAGCAATTATTTTTGTAACCATTGCTGACGCTCTTGCATTTGTTCCATCTTTTAGGAAAGCCTATTATAAACCATATGAAGAAACGGCTATAACCTGGTTAGTATCTTCTTTTAAATTTATTCTCGCTCTTATTGCGACTGAAACCTACAGTTTAACAACCGTGTTGTATCCGCTATCACTTGTTCTAACTAATGGAAGTTTTCTAGCCATGCTTTTAATTCGTCGCAAAATTTTGAGTAAAGTTCAGATTAAAGATGTTTAATGGGTAGATAAATTATTATAAACAAATTAGTGATTTAAAAAGGTATTTTAAATCCAGGTTTTGCGAAGCAAAACAAACATTGAAACATAGGGTATGAGCCATAGAGACTATTTTTTAAGAATTTAAAAAATAGTCTCTATGGCGAATCCAGTTTACATGGTTATATATGACAACGCTCGTCTCCGACTTTGATTACAATTTGCCACCTGAGCTAATTGCTCAAAAACCAGTCAGACCGCGAGACCATTCGCGGCTTTTGTTGTTGAATAAAAAAACAGGTGAAATAAATCATAAACATTTTTATGATATTGTTGATTATCTTAAAAAAGGCGACCTAATTGTTTTAAATAATTCAAAAGTTTTTCCGGCTCGTCTGCATGGTCACAAAAAAGAAACTGGCGGCGCAATAGAAATTTTTCTTCACAAGAAATTGTCTAAAAATACTTGGGAATGTTTGCTAAAAGGAAAAGTAAAGGAAGGCCTGGTTATAACTTTAACAAAGAATTTAGAAGCTGAAGTAAGTAAAAATAATAATAATGGAACTTGGCAGGTAACTTTTTGTTTAAGTGGTGAAAAATTTTGGTCAGCTATTAATAAAATTGGAGAAGTGCCTCTGCCGCCTTATATAAAGCGTGATACACAAAAAAATAGTGATAAAAATAATTATCAAACCGTGTTTGCGGCAAAGAATAAAATTGGTTCAGCTGCCGCCCCAACTGCTGGTCTCCATATGACTGCTAGCCTTTTAAAGAAAATTAAAGCTAAAGGCGTAAAAGTAGTAGAGCTTACGCTACATGTTGGCATGGGTACATTTGCTCCTATGAAAACAGAAAAAATATCCGACCATATTATGCATAGTGAGTTTGTCGAAATTAATGCGTCGACTTTAAAAGCCGTCTTAGCGGTTAAAAAAAATAATGGTAGGGTTATCCCGATTGGAACAACTAGTTGTCGTTCTTTAGAATCCGTTGATTGGAAAAAAATTGCAAATGATAAACAAGTAAAATTAGAATCGTTCTGGACAGATATTTTTATTCATCCGGGTTACAAGTTTAAAGTAGTTGACGCTCTAATTACAAATTTTCATTTACCAAAATCAACTCTATTAATGCTTGTTAGTTCTTTGGCGGGCGAAAAAGAGATAAAGCGAGCCTATCAGGAGGCGGCTGAGAGTGGTTATCGCTTCTTTAGTTACGGCGATGCAATGTTTATTTATTAATATTAGCTAAAAAGAAGGATTTGATTTTTTTGTTTTTTTCTGGTATACTTTGGCATATTGTTACTACTATGCTTTATGATTTATTGCATAATAGATTAGTAAAATTTTATTAAATTATGAAAAAATTTTTTCTCTTTGTTTGGGAGATTCTCAAGGTTAGCTTAGTTTCGGCTGCTATTATTATTCCGATTAGATATTTTTTGATTCAACCATTTTTTGTTAAAGGTGCTTCAATGGAGCCAAATTTTCATGATCAGGAATATTTGATTATTGATGAGTTAAGTTATCGTTTGGGTAATCCAGTGCGTGGCCAAGTGATTGTTTTTCGCTATCCTCGAAACCCTCAGGAATATTTTATTAAAAGAGTAATTGGCTTGCCCGGAGAAGAAGTGCAGATCAAAGATGGTGTAGTGACAATTTTTAATAATGATCATCCTGAAGGATTCTCGCTTAATGAAAGTTATCTGCCATCCGACTTGTCTACTTATAATCAAAGCGAGGAAAGAGTTGTGGTTGGTATAGATGAATATTTTGTTCTTGGTGATAATCGTAGCGCCTCAAAAGACTCAAGGTATTTTGGACCAGTCGATAAGAGTTTTATTATCGGCAAGGTGCTGTTTAGAGGTTGGCCTTTTAATAAAGTCGCTTTTTTTGGTCAATCTTATTGGCCTCAATATAATAATTAATTCGTATGCCTAGACATAAAAAAATAATACCAGAATCAAGCCCTAAAAAATCCGAAGGAAGTGAAAAGGTTACTCCGCGTCTTTTGGGAATGAAAGATATCGTTGGTTCTGAGCAGATTTGTCACGATTTTGTTGTCAATAAAGCTTTGAATTTGGCAAAACTCTATAGTTTCGCTTCCATTAAAACCCCTGTAATTGAGAGTTTTTCCCTCTTTAAAAAATCTTCTCGAAAAAATAATGATAAAGAATTCTATTTTGTTGAAGCGGAAAAAAGTGAAAAAATTATTTTACGTCCAGAATTGACACAAGGAATTGTGAGAGCCTATATTGAAAATAATTTGGGTGAAAGTGGTTTGCCGGCTCGTCTTTTTTCATTGGGTTCTATTTTTCGACATGAAAAACTTCAATCTGGTCGCTACCGTGAATCTACTCAATTTGATTTAGAAATTATTGGAGAGAAAAAAGCGATGGCTGAGGCAATCTTAATCACAATTGCGCATAATTTTTTTGAAGAATTAAATATCGGGACACAACTTCAGATCAACAGCATCGGTTCGGCCGATTGTCGTAAAGAGTACGGCAATAAATTAACCGCTTTTTATAAAGAAAGAGGGCGTCGTTCAAAGTTATGTAATTCTTGCAAAAATAATTTAGGGAAAAATTGTTTAAGTTTATTAGATTGTAAAGAAGATGTTTGTATTAAATTAAGAGAAGAGGCTCCACAAATAGCTGACTATTTATCAGATGAGAGTCGTGAACATTTTACAAAGACTTTAGAATTTTTAGACGAGTTAAATATCGCTTATAACTTTAATCCTTATTTAGTGCGTGGTTTAAATTACTATAACGATACAATTTTTGAGTTCTGGCCAATGAATGAAGAGGGCGTGGCTCAAGGGAAAATTGCTCTTGGTGGCGGTGGTCGTTATGACTCTTTAGTCGAGGGTTTAGGAGGAAATTCCGTGCCTGCCGTTGGTTTGGCGCTTGGCATTGAAAGAACAGTATCTCGCTTAAAAGATAAGCACCTTTTGACAAATCCAGAAGAAGAAGATATAGTATTTATTGCTCAGCTGGGCGACCAAGCAAAACTCAAAGCTTTACAGTTATTTCAGGAATTAAGACGCGCTGGATTTAATGTTCGCCAGTCATTTGCCTCAGATAGTTTAAAAGTTCAACTTGAGGAAGCGATTGCGATGAAAGCTAAAACTGCTTTAATTTTAGGGAAAAAAGAGATAATGGATGGAACTATTTTGATGAGAGAGATGGATTCAAGTGCTCAAGAAACCGTTGTTTATAAAAAAATTAAAGAGCGATTAGCTAAAAAAGATAAATTAGTCGAGAAAAGATTAAATAATAATAGAAAGGAAGGAGGGTTATATGGCGGATTTTAAAAGAAAGCCTGGAGAAAGTTTCGAAAGTTTCTTAAGAAAATTTAAGAAAGGCTTAAAAAATAGCAAAAAACTTGAAAAAGCTAGATCTAAACAGCATCTTGAATCGAAGCACACAAAAAGGCTTCAGAAAAAGTATGCTTTAACTAGCTTAGCTTTAAGTAAGAAAAATGAACACTTAAGACGTATTGGCAAATTACCAGAAAGTACAATGAGATCATAATTAATGATTTGTAGATTTAAAAAATCCTCCTATTTTAGGAGGATTTTTTAATACCAGGAATAAAACGCTTAATTTTTTCAAAGCTTGATTTTTTCGCAAATTGCTTTATTCTATCACGGGCTCGCCTAGTTTTAGCAAACTTTAGCCAGTCTTTGTTTGGAAATTGACGATTTTTTTCGATAATGATTTGAACAAGGTCGCCGTTTTTTAATTCCTGGTCAAGTTTTCCTAATTTGTCATTAATAATAACGCCCGAAGCTTTGTTGCCAATATTGCTATGAACAGCATAGGCAAAGTCAATTGGGCTAGCTCCTTCAGGTAGCTCAAATACATCTCCTTTTGGAGAAAAAACAAAAATTCTGTCCCGGAAAATATCCATTTTAATATTTTTTACAAGCTCGTTAGTGTTGGTAATTTCTTTTTGGATATCAATTATTTCTTTTACCCATTCCGGCGGTTGGTAGCTAGTATGACCCTTTTTTGATTTATAGTACCAGTGAGCCGACAAACCATATATGGACTCTTCATGCATCTCTTGGGTTCTGATTTGAAATTCCGCTAACTTACCATCAGGCCCAAAGATGGTTGTATGAAGAGATCTATATCCGTTCGGTTTTGGCACTGCAATATAATCTTTGAAACGATTGGTTTTAGGTTTCCATAGAGTGTGGATTATACCCAAAACTTTGTAGCAATCATTAACGCTAGCAACGATAATTCTTAAGCCGAAAACATCATATATTTCATCAAATTCCTTGTCTTTTTCTTGCATTTTTTTATAAATGCTATATAAGTGTTTAAAGCGTGCTTCGATATCATAGGAGGTGCCCATTTCTTCTAATTTTGGGATTAAGATATCTTTAATTTTTTTGAAAAATTGATTGCGCTCTACTTTTTTTTCAACTTCATATTTATATTCAATTTCGTGAAACTTATCGGGGTATAAATATTTAAAACAAATATCTTCCATCTGCCATTTTAAACGACCTATTCCAAGGAGACCTGCGATTGGCGCATAAATTTCTAAAGTTTCTTGAGCGATTCTTTTTTGTTTTTCTGGTGGCAAGCTTTCTAGGGTTCTTAAGTTGTGCAAGCGATCACAAAATTTAATAAAAATAACGCGCAAATCGCTCGTCATTGCTAAAAACATTCTTTTTAGGTTTTCTCTATAGCGCTCAATTCCGCGATATTTAATTGTTCCAAGTTTTGTTACGCCGCTAACTAAGTTGCGAACATCATTTCCAAACAATGCCTCTATCTCATCTAAATTATGTTCGGTGTCTTCTGAGACATCATGAAGAATCCCCGCTGTAACAGTTGCTAAATCAGCTTTAATTTCAGCTAGTATGTAGGCCGTATGTAATGGGTGCTGGATATACAATTCTCCGTCTTTTCTCATTTGGCCAGCGTGAGCCATTTCGGCAAAACGAAAAGCTCTTTCCAGTACAGAAATATCTTCGCCAGGATTGTTCTCTGAGAATTTTTTTATTATCCTTTCTATCGTCATAAAACTGTTTTTCTTTTTTTATCTTTATGTTATAATTAAGGTAAATAAAGTATATCAAAATAGTCAATAATTATAAAGTTTTTAATCTTTTAGCATGACAAAAAAAATTAAATTAATTCTCTTCTTTTTTGGCCTAGTTGCCTTGGTAGCTGGAGCTAATTTTGTGTCTGCTCAAAACACTGATGACACTTTTGGAATAGAAACAACAAACAACACTCTAAGCGGTTCGCTTGGTCAGGCTAATGCTAGCCCTATAGAAATGGCTGGTCGTGTTATTCAAGTCGTTCTAAGTTTTTTAGCTTTACTTGCACTCGCTTTAACTATATATGCCGGTTTTTTATGGATGACCTCTAATGGCGATAAAGATAAAATAGAACAAGCGCAGAAAATTTTACGTAATGCATTGATAGGTTTGGTTATTATTTTAACCTCATGGGGAATAACAAGCTTTGTTATAAGTAGATTGTTCGGCGCTGTTACTGGTAACGGAGGTTCTGGCTCAAATACTAATAATAATTTTTCTAATCCAGGTATAGGGGCTATCGGTGCCTGCACAGTTTCCTCTTTTTATCCCGAGAATAACCAAAAAGATGTTGCTAGAAATAGTTCTATTATTGTGAGTTTCAAAGAAGAGATTAAAGCTGATAGTGTTTGTGTTAACAGTCTTAATTCACCTTGCGTCTGCGGATCGGTTGAAGGTGGTAAGACTTGTAGTTTAATTAATCCAAAAGTAATAAGAATTTTCAAAAGAGATTTAGGGGATGCTTGTTCTAATACCTCTTGTCCTGAAATCAACACGAACGTAATTGATGTTTCTGCTTCAATTTCGAATGATAAAAAAACTTTAATTTTAATGCCCTTAACATATTTAGGAAATCAGACTGATAATTTTTTGTATTCGGTAAAAATTAATGATGGATTAAAAAAGATAGACGGATCTTCAATGTTTAAAACTTGTAGCACTAATTACTTCTCTTGGAGTTTTGAGGTAAGTAGTCGCCTAGATTTGACTCCGCCTCAGATTGAATATGGGATGATGTTTCCCCGACCTGATAATCAAAAAGATGTACAAAATGAAATATCTATTGCTGTGCCAGCTCGCGCTTCAATAGCTGTATCGTCTTGTCCGAATGTTTATAGCAGTTCGACAATTATTAGTGTTGACTCTATTGCTAATAGTCCTAAGGCTTCCGCCTCCGCTCTTAATTATCAAGGAAAAATTACTAAGTTTAAGGTCGTTGTGTCCCAAGACTCAAAAGATAAAGTTAGGCTTTTTGATGGGAATGATGATTTAAATCTTTTGGGTGTAGCAGATTTTGATGATCAAGGTTTTGCTAAATTTAATAATTTTTTTATCTTCAAGGCTTCCGAGAGAGAGCTTGGAAATGCTTGGATGGTAGAATTGAGTCCTGAAAAATTGGCTGATTTTTTGAAAATTAATGATCAGGCATATATTTTTACAAACGGTTCTAACGGAAATAATAATATTATAGTTCCAGAAAATTGTAATCCGGTCCTAATGGCAAAAGCTATTAAGGAAACCTTGAGTGGAGATCCTGTTATAGATCTTAACGATGCGATTGTTGGAAGCTCCATTGATTTAGCTGCCAAGGTAGCTGGCGTCAAGGGTAATGATATTGTTATTGAAACAAGTAATCAAAGCGCATTCCAGATTCAACCTTTTAAAGGCGGCGTCGATAGAAAGGATTTAGCTCAAGTAATTGATAAGCGAGACGTGCCAATGAACACGGTTATTCAAATAAATTTTAATGAACCAGTTAATCCGTTAAAAGTTTCTGGCCTCGCCGCTGAAGTTAAAGATTATATTAAGGTTGTTAATAATAATTCTACAAGCTCTAAGTCTGGCGGTGAGAGTTGCGAAAACGACTTAGATTGTGATTCGTATAAATGCGAAGGAGTGGTTAATAGTAAAAAATGTATAGGTGATTATGTTGATGGTCGGTTTTTAGTTAGTAATAATTATAAAACCCTTGAATTTATTTCAAACAATGAATGCGGGGTTAATGGTTGCGGCGAAAAAGTTTATTGCCTGCCAAAAAATAGTGTGTTGGCGGTTGAACTTAAATCAGCTGATTTAAGAACTTGTGAAAATGATAATGATTGTGTCGCCCTAACGCCATTTATAAAATGTCTTCCCGCACCTTTAGGTTTAAACTATAAAACCTGCCAAAACTCTGATAAAAAAAACTATCCAAGTTCAGGCTCAAGTTTAAATGGAATTATTGATATGTCATTGAATTCTCTTGATGGCGATAGAGATGAGGCTTCAGACGGACCAGTTAGCTTTTATAGTGATAATTATGTTAGCACGAATCCTGCAAATATTAACAAAAAAGATAATTATCGTTGGCATTTTTACGTTAATGATCAAATGAACTTAACATCGCCAAGTATTGAACTTGTTCAACCAGCTCAAGGAGATACTGGGGTGAACTTAGCAAACCCTATTAAAATAACATGGAACGCTCTCATGATGAATAGTACCTTAGTTACTGGGAGCGCGTTTATTGATAATGGAAAAGAAAAAGTAGAACACAAGCTATTGGGCATAAAAAGTTCAGCTGAAAATGCTTTTGGTTATTGGATTAGTAATGAAAATATTGATACCGCTGATAATGGACCATTAGACGGAGAACCTGACAAAACAATTACTTATATTAATCATACTGCTTTTTCAGAGTCGATAACTTATAAGGCTCAGGCTGGGTCAGGTATTAAAGATATTTATCAAAATTGCTTTAAGCCTAGCGCGGGCGTTGGTTGTGAAGTTAGCGAAACTAATCCTTCTTGCTGCTTTGGACAAGCCACAAGCACACTAGGAGCTAACCGAAGTTGTAACTAGATCATTATAATAGTTTTATTGTAGAGAGATTTTAAGAATAAAAAAATTTTAAAAAAAATATTTGCCTTCTCTCTGTTAGCTGGCACTTTTCTTTTTTCTCAACTTGTTTTTGCTCAAGATTTTGGATCAGCTGAAGTTAGTAATGGTTTAAATGGAGTTCTTGGTGAAACAACTGATCCGCGCAAAGTAGCGGGTAGGATAATTAATTTTGCTTTAGGTTTTTTGAGTCTGATTGCGCTAGTACTCATGATTTATGCTGGCTTCACTTTGATGACTTCAAGTGGAGATGAGTCAAAAGTTGAAAAAGCAAAAAGCACTTTGAAAAACGCTCTTATCGGTTTAATAGTTATTTTAATTTCTTGGGGGGTGACAAGTTTTATTATTACACGTTTAAGCAACACAGATGTTAACGGTTCAGACCCTTGCACGAGTGGAGAAACTCGATCTTGTGGTTGTGGTGGAACAATGTCTTGCGTTGACGGTTCATTTAGCGATTGTATTGGTTCAGACCCGGGAGATTGCGCTAATCCACCAGCTAGTTGTGATTCTAGCGGAGCTCCTGGTTGTCAAAAACTTAATAGAATTTGCTCTTCTGGGTATTTCTGTGACGACAGTTGTTTGTGTCAGACCCAAGGAAAGCGCGGCGATTCCTGTGATAGTAATTTAAATAATACAACTTGTGATTTAGACAATGACCGTTGTGGTGAATATTTAACCTGTAATCCTAGTACTTGTTTGTGTGATGGTCCGCCAGTAATTACAAGCCTTAGCCCTCTTGGTGGTTTTTGTAGTAATAATATAAATAAAGCATGTCAAAAAGATACTGATTGCGGTGAAAGTGCTTATTGTAATCTTCAAAACGCTAACGGGGCAGTTAGTAATTTCATAACAATTTCCGGGAAAAATTTTGGCGAATATTCTTCAGGCTCAAGCAAACTCATTTTTCTAGGTAGCACAAAGAGTGCGGAAGCGGTTTCTCCGGCTGTTATAAATTCAAAATGTATAAATTTTTGGACAGATACTCAAATTATAGTAGCAGTTCCTCAAGGCGCCGAAAATGGTCCTATTAAAATTATTAATAAAGACGGCTTGGAGGACATAACTAACAATGAAGTTGGACCAAAGATCTTGGATTTTGTTGTTAATAATATTAAGCGACCAGGTCTTTGTAGCATAGACCCTGTTCAGGGTTCTTTGAGCACGGAAGTTAATTATCAAGGGGCTAATTTATATTTAGGTAAAGCATATTTTGGAAATTACACAAACAATGTTAACGGCTTGAATTCAAACTTTACTAATGCGGCTGGATTATCGGGTGTTGCTAGTACGCCTAATATTAAAGAAGGGGATTCTGGAAGCTTTGTTCAGACAGAGATTAATGGAACAACTCAAAAGAGTAATTATCTTAGGTTTGTTAAATCTCCAGAAGAGGGCGATGGACCATATATTATGTCTTTCTCTCCGAGTGAGGGCGCCCCAGGTCAATATTTAAGTATTATTGGTTCTGGTTTTGGAAATATTAAAGATCTTAGCAAAGTTTTTTTTGTTAGTGGTCTTGATAAAATTGAGGCATCTTATTCTTTTCCAGTTATTTGCGTTAATTCTGTTTGGACTAACAACCAAATCATTGTTAAGGTTCCGGCTAATTTAGTTAATGGTGGGTATAGTCTAGAAATTCAGTTGGCGAAAGAAACTATTACTACTCAAAATTTAAATCCAAATTTATTTACTGTTAAAACCAATCTTCCTCTTAAGCCAAGTTTATGTAAAATTAATCCCGAAAAAGGATCCGTATCTACGCCAGTTTCTTTTTGGGGGGAGTACTTTGGATCAGAAGGGTCTCAGGTTTTAGTTCAATTTAATTATGCTAAAAATGTTAGTGGTCTAGTTAAAAAGGAAAAAGATTCCCAAACCACTAACGCAAGTGTCCCTCAAGGAGCGGTGACTGGTCCAGTTAAGATTGTAAAATCTGGTCTTGGTGGGAATGAAATGAATTTTTCTGTTTCCGAGTGTAAAAACAATGACGATTGTAGTGGTAAGACATGTTGCCCTCAAAATACATACCGTAAGGGTTTATGCGTTTCAAGTTTAGACGAGTGCTTCGTTGATATAAAAACATCTGTTTTTGAATGGAGTTTTAGCACTGATCTAAATGGAAACAAACCAAAATTTGATAGTTGTATTGGTATTTCAAAATATTCAGGATCATGCTATCAGGGAAATATGTGTCCAAATAGTCCAGGAGCCTGTTCTTCTCTTGATGCTGGTTATGATAAAGTTGTTGGTTCTTGCGACTTAAGCTGTGAAGCAATTAATTCCTGTAAAGGAAATAAATGTACTTATAATGAAAGTGTTGACCGGTGTGTGGCTAAGTCTCCTGAGAATTGTGATTTACCGCTAACTATAACATTTTCAGAAACTGATTATGAAAATAAATTAGATAAACCTTATACTACTGAGAAATTTTGTAACAGCAATCTTAAATGGGAAATAACCTCTCCTTTGTCTTGTCCGAAAGGCTGGACTAGAGGAGCTTCTAATAGTTGCGTTCAAGATTCTTCAAGTTGTGGTCTCTGCGAAAGTAATTTTGCTTGTCAGAAGATTGGTAATATTAACAAATGCGTTTCTGACGAATTATGCAAAGACAAGGGTGCTAGTTGTTTTGATAATTTAAGTAGCCCTTTTGAGCTTGATAATTGCGTTGTTAAAGTCGAGCCAGCTTGTGAATGTTGCTGTCGAATTGGAAAGGATGCTGAAGATTGTTGTGCTCCTTTAACTTGTGCGGGAAAATGTGGCTCTGATGTTAAAGCTAGTACAAATACATATGGATCTTGTTCTGGATGTGCTGCAGTTGGAGATACTCAGGAAGAGCATGATGCGGCCTGTAATTGTTCTAATGCGAGTGGTAAATTTTGTAGCATAAGTTCAGAAAATCCTCAGGGCATATGTACTGATTGTGCGGGAATAGATAATCAAGCAGAATGTGGTGATCATTCAGCTACTTGTTGTTTTGATTCAAATAGAACTGCGACAACAACCGATGATGTTTGCCGAAGTATCGCATCTAGTACAGTTATAAGCACCGTTAAGACTGATGAGAACTATGGTTACTGTGGCTATTTTGCCTGCGATGCTGGTTCTCCAAAAAAATGTATTACCGATACTTCTCTAAGAGTTGCTCCATATAGCATGAAGCAAACTTGTATTGATTCATGCCCTAAAGAAGGTGAAGATATTTGTCGTGAATTTAAAACTAAAGAGTCATGTTCGGCTGAGCCTACCTGTTGTTTTGATAGTAAGAAAAAGCAATGTAAATCCGGTAATCAAATTGCCTTGGGTGAGTCAGCTGGTTACTGCGCTTATTATGATTGTAATAAGGCTCCTTATGATACTAAACAGTGTAATACTATAGCTAGCACAACAGGAAAGTTTGTTGATCAAAGCAAATGCGCTGAGAAATGTGCCAACCCTGATGATGGCGCTGGGTTAGGTTGTGTTAGTGCTACAAATAAAGATGCTTGTGATTTTAATTTATGTTCCGATGATAAGTTGAGTTGTCTTCAGGACACTGGGCTTGCAGGTGTTTTTCCTGGCTGCGGAACTTGTTGTTGTCAGCCAGCGATTAATGGTCAAGCTGATTCCTGTAAGACTGCTGCGACTCCAGATTTAACTTGCAAAGCAGATCAAGGTTCTTGCAGTGGCGCTAGTCGAGGTTTGTGTTGTGGTTGTAAGAGCGATGGTGATTGTGGGTCAGAAACAACAACCGGGTGTGGCTTTGACACATGTTGCAAAGCTAGACCAAAAGTTTCTTCAACTTCACCTGCAATTTCAGCGACAAATGTTTGTCGCAATGCGGCCATAAAGATTAGCTTCGATCAAAAAATGGATGCCAGCAGTTTCGTTAATAACTTCTTATTATTTGAGGAAAGAAATTATCAAGATGGTGTTTGTCCTAGTGGCTCATTCTTAGCTAGTGCGGATATTATTGAAGAAATAAATAGAGCTAAGAACAAAAATTTCATAGTCCGTCTTTTTGAAAAAATTAATCTTAAAATTTCATCAATTTTTAATACTAATAAAAAAGCTTTGGCTTTAGCACCTAATGCGGATAAGCTATACTGCTCAGTTTCAGGCCAAGTTAGCTCAGAGGAAGGAGAATCTTCAAGTAGCCTAATTTTTTCACCTGAAAGAGTGCTATCACCAGCAGCGGTTTATTTTGTTGTTATTGGTGGCGATGAAACACTAGAAAGTCAGAGCGGCGTTTTGAGCTCGGCTAAGATTGGTATGAATGGTGGTGGATTTAGAGAGTCAAATTTAAATGTTTTAGTTAACCCTATTAGTTTTAATGGAAAAAAATATAATAATGCTTACAGTTTTCAATTTAGAACTTTGTCTAGTCAGGGCGTTTCAGCTGGAATTTGCGCAATTGATCATGTTAGCTTGAAGCCAGAATCATATTTATTTAAAACCACGGTTAATGATCTGAATGAGAAAGACGATAATAGTGACTCTAGTTTTGATACCGTCAGCGATTCAGACAAAGTATTTACAGCAGGCGCTTATAGTTTTGGCAACCAATTGCTTTCTCCAGTTAGTGGTTATAATTGGGAGTGGAATTGGGTTT
Organism: uncultured Gammaproteobacteria bacterium; assembly: GCA_964500975.1. Lineage (GTDB taxonomy): Bacteria > Patescibacteriota > Patescibacteriia > Patescibacteriales > UBA12465 > UBA12465. Next base: position 91,050 of record CAZCQW010000001.1, read on the forward strand.
TAGGCGACCCAAAGGTGATTGGAATTTCTACTTCACCAACTAATTTGAGTTCATTTAATAAATTAATTGTTGCTCAAACCGGAGTCACTGATAGTCAAACTAAATTAACTGCCATGGTTAACATGGATAAATATACTAAGAATTGTGGCACTACCTGCAACGCATTTACTGTTGGTGATAAGGAGTTAGCAGCCAGTGATATTTATGTTTTTGTTTGTGCAAATCCTTGGCCAGCCGTTAATGCTAATGGAAGTTGGAATCCATGGTCAGATGCGGGGAATAATTGTTCAAATAATAATGGCTCATGCGAAACATACAATTATAAATTCTATTATTGTCGTGATGCTGGTGGCCCTGGAACAAGTGATGATTTGCCGGCCATAAGTAATAATCCTATATCTTTGAGTGGAAATTTACTTTGTAATAGTAATAATGCTCCTTGTGTTAGTCCGGCTGGAGTTAATTCAAGTTGTGATAACGGCAAGGGAGTTTGTGTATGGAGCGTTCTTAAGGAATCATATTTCTTCCGTGAAGCTTTGCCTAATGGTGCAGTTATTAAAGAAATTAAAGACATGCAAACAGGCGGCGCGGTTCAGCTAAAGTGGGAGTCTCCTAGCGCTGGAATAAGTTCATATAAAATTTATTATTTAAAATCAGGTAAAGGTGCGATGTTATCTAAGGAATTTCCTGCTGCTCAGCCAGTTTGCGCACCTTCGGGGCAAGTGTTTACTTGTGCAGCTCAAATTGTTGGATTAGTGGATGGTCAGGAGTATATATTTAAGATTAGCGCTGTTTCTACCAATAAAACAGAAAGTAGTTTTTCTGAAGAGCTAACAGTTAAATCTAGTGATAAAATTCCTCCTGTAGCGCCATCTAACTTCAATGCCACCTCAACCACGGCTCAGTTTAAATTTTCTTGGCAGGCTGACGTTGATCCGAATGTATTTTATCGCTTATATCATGGTACTGTGTCGCAAAAATATGGAGAATCCTTTGATTCAAAACCAGGAGCGAGTAGTCTAAGTCTAGACAAGTCTTTATTTAAGTCAAAGAATAACTATTTTTCTTTATCCGCAATTGATATAAGTAAAAATGAAAGCATAAAATCAAGTGAAAAAACTTTGTTAATTTCAAATTAGTTTGAATACGATTTTAAAATATGAAAAAAAATAAATTAATAATTTTGTGTAGTCTTTTTGTTATATCTATTTTATTTTTTTCCACTAAGAATTCTTTTGGGCAAATAAATCCAGCACTTGAACTAGAAGGTGGTGACGCAATTGCTGTTAGAATAATACCAAATCCAGAACATTATAGTATTTCACGTTGGTATGAAAGTCGCGGTTTTCAAGGTTCGCCACAGAGTCTTCGTATTGATGGTTATGAGGCAATAAGAGATGGTCGCACAGTCTATGTTAATGCTGCCAATGTTAAAGGGAAAACCATTTTTACAAATGTTTATCTAATTTCCTATAATCAAGACCCTTCTATTAAAACAGTAGATATTCTTGGTCAAATAGTTAAAAATTGGAAATTTAATACAGATTTAAAAGAGAGTCTTAGTCCAGCGCCAAGCTGTCAGATATCTTCTTTGAGTTGTTCCAGTTCTGATGATTGCTCTTCTGATCAATTTTGTTCTCAATCTGGTTTAGCTTCCAGTTCTTGCCAGTTAAAAGAAGTTAAAAATTGTTTAGTTGACTCTGACTGTCCTCAAAGTTTTTATTGTAATAGTGTAAAGTCGAAAATTGTTCGCGACATTGAAAGAATAAGCAAAATTTCTGAACTAAAAGAAATAATTAATAATTATAAGACGACAAGAGGTCTGTATCCTGTTTTAGAGGCAGGGACGTATTTGCGCGGTCAGGCTATTTCTACTTGGCCAAGCTGGAGTGAAATATTTTTACCTGAGCTAGGAACAGATAAAAAATTTGTTGATCCAATTAATCGACTGGGTTCATGTCCTGGTTATGACGAGCAAACCTGTTGGGATAAAAATAGAAAACTTTTTTTTAGTTCGACTAGCGGAAATTTAATCTTGCCATACGCTAGTTATGCCATGGTTTATAAAACAAATAATGGCCTTGACTATAATCTTTGTGCGAGCATGGAAACAAAATCATCGACGGCTGACTTGGGTTTTAGCTTTTCTCCAGCCATAGCACAAGACAGTAATTGTATTTCTGATACAGGAGTTATTTCTGGATCATCAATAGTTAATACTCCGCCTCGATTAATTAGCGCTAGTTTGGTTGGTGAGACTGGTCAAGAATTCAATGGCTCTTTAGAGTTTTTTGATGACCAAAACAATCCGATGACTTGGAGTATTAATGTTTTTGGAAATCCAAAAGTAGATAGCGGTTGGAGTGAGAATCCAGTTTTAGTTAATACTAGTAATCCTAATAGAAAGCGCATTTATGCTTCAAGAGCCGGCGATCCAATTAACTACCCGATGTCTATTTCTGTAAATGATGGACAAGGAGGAGTCTATTCTACAACGACAAATATTAAAATTTTAAATCAAAAACCCGTAATTGAGGCTAGTGATTTTGAGTATAGCTTGGGTTTTAATGATATTTTTTCTTATAGTTTTTATTTTTCAAGCAATTCGATTGATAATTATCAGTCTGCTTTTTCGCTAGCCCGTCTTAATGGTAACAATCCTTTTAGTCTTTTGAGTTTATCAAAATCAGTTGTTCCGGCTGGCCCCGGTCGGTATAAGGTAACCTACAGTGGAGATGTAAAAAATGCTCAAAGCGGAGCGCCTAGCAGTGAGGATAATTATCAAATTACGGTCAAAGACAAGTACTATTGGTTGTCAAATGATGCGAGTGTAAAGAATTTTAAAATAACAATTAAAAATAATCCCCCAGCTTTAAATTTTAGTTGTTCTAATTTTAATCGCGTAAGAGATGGCTATTCTTGTTTAATAGGTCCAGCCCAAAGTTTGGGCAAACAAATTAATTATTCAACAAACAGTAATTTTGCCGGTTTGTATTTAAACACACAAGGAGACTCAGTTTTTTTACTATCTCAGGCAACAAATCTAACCGGAAATATTTCCAGCTCAACTATAACTATCTCGGCTTCAAATCAAAATGGAGCTTCAACTCAAAAATCATTTAAATTAGAACTAAAAACTTTTTGTGGTGATGGAATTAAGCAGACGCCAAATACCGAAGCTCGAGGTGGAATGTTTAATGACGGTAACGAGGATTGTGATGGACTTTCAGGAATTAGCTTAACTGCGAATGGAAGCAGTGCAAAGTCTCAATATGCCTGTACAACCATAAATTCTGCAACGCCAAACCCAATTACAAGCGGGAATTATTGTATTTTTCAGTCGCCTGTTAAGGGGGGTGGTTTTTGTGGCGATACTTTTTGTACTGTTCAGATAGAGAACAAAGATAACTGTCCAGCTGACTGTGTTTCGTCGTGTGTTCCGAATTGTTCACGACTTAATAATGATTGCGGAGATGATGGTTGTGGAGGATCGTGTGGAACTTGTCAGACAGGCAAAGATGAGTGTTACGGTGGAAAATGTTGTTCTCCAAAATCAAAAATTGAAATTTTAAACTACATGCCTGCAGTTATGACAGGCGCTAACTTTAGTATTTATTTAAATGGCAAGAAACCTTCATCTACTCCGGCTTCTAGTGGTTCAAGTGTGCAAATTATCCCGGGCTCATATGATGGTCTAATCTCTCATGGTAAAAATGTTTTAGCAATTAAAGCTTCGGGTTTTAAAGATTATCAGAATGCCCTTATTACTTCTTTGACACAGTCTTCGTATGTTGAAAAAAATATTTGTCGTCACGTTACGACTGATGATTTAAAGAATTGGAAATGCACTAACGCCCCCTTAGTCGATGGTACTGGTAAGCTTTGGTATGATTTAGATTATAATGATTCTTCTTGGACGGTGCCAAATTCAGGTTTTGCAAATTCATATGCTAATATTTGGTCTAATGACTATAATGTGACCGGTCCTTTTGATAAAGTGTTAGATTCTTATTGTCGCTATTCTTTTGTGGGTGATGTTTATAATAATGATTCATGTAAACCAGAATCAATAAATAAAGAGTGTGGCCCAAATAAGTGTGGAGGATTTTTTAGACCAAATAATTGTTCAATAAATAATGTAGGAAACATGAAGTTTGCGTGTAATGATTCTACTAATTTATGTGAGTGCGCAAACAAGGTGACCTGCAATAATGGCAAGCCTCTTGGATCTGAGGGGTCTACTTGCGGTAAGTTTAGTGATAATTGCGGAGGGACTAATTCCTGTGGTTATAATTGTGGAGTTGGTCTGTATTGTAATCTTCCTGATAATACAGAAACTAAACTTTTTTATACCCTTTCTGGAAAGCTCTCGCATATCCAGTTTCTTAATAACGCCTGTAACGTTGGTAAACCTTATAATACCTGTATAAAAAAATGTTGGAACAAAACTTTTGAGTTATCAATGGAGATGAGACAAGGCGATGTCCCTGAAACCAATATTTGTAAATTAAAAGAGATAAATGATAATCCAAAATGCGATTATAATCCCAATCCAACTTGCCCTACTAGTTGCTCAATTAAAACGCCAGTTAATTCAGTTAGTCTAAGCAATGGAGTAAAGGATAGTTGTTGGACAAAGACTGTGTTGTTTGTTAAGTCTGGTTGGAAGAGTAGAAAAAATTGGATCTGCTCTAGTGGAAATACAGCGTCAAAGAAATGGTTTTATGATGATGTTTGCAACTCCTTAGGATATAAAGTAAACGATAATGGTGATTGCGGAGTTTGTCAGCCTAATTGTGTTGGAGCTAGTTGTGGTGCTGATGACGGTTGTGGTGGTATATGTTTAAGAGGCGCTTGTCTCAGTAATGAGGTTTGTTCAAACGGCTCTTGCACAAATTGTAGCGCTAACTGCGATGGCAAGGCTTGTGGTGAGCCTGATGGTTGTTCTGGGCTTTGTTCTTCTGGCATATGTGATTTAGGAGAAAGTTGTGAGAATAATAATTGTGTTTCTTGCACTTCAAATTGCGATAATAAAGCTTGTGGCGCAAGCGATGGTTGTGGCGGAAAATGTATGTCAGGTAGCTGTGCGGCAGGTGAAACGTGTGTTGAGGGTTCGTGTGTTTGTGTTAAAAATTGCGATAATAAAGCTTGTGGCGCAAGCGATGGTTGTGGCGGAAAATGTAATGGCTCTTGTAGCCCCGGAAAGACGTGCCAAAATTATGAATGTGTTACAAGTACTTGCACTCCAGATTGCACTAATAAAGCTTGTGGTGCCTCAGATGGATGCGGCGGAAAATGCGCCGGGGGCTGTGGAGATTATGAAATGTGTATAAAGGGGTCATGTGTTAAAACCTGGTTATGTAAAGGAATTGGGCCACTATGTTTAGCGGCTGAAAAATTTACTGATTGCGTTGCTCCGTGCCAAATTGAATGGGTAGAGATAAATAAATAAAAATATTAAAGTATGAATAAAAAAAATATTATATTTTTAATTTTTGGCGCCGTAATTATTTTTGGCATAATTTCTTTAATCGTTTTTATGTACCAAAAAAATAATAAAGAAAATAATTTTAATATTTCTCCTATAGAAAAAAAATTTGTCCCAGATTTTCTAAGCTCTGAAGAGAAGTCTAAGTTAGGGATATCAGATGAAATTAAAATTCAGGTTATGGCGCGTGATGAAAATGGTCAAGTAAAAGTTTATCGCGCAATAAAGAATGATTCAGATATTGTTAATCCAGATCAAGTGGAGGTAGTTAGATAGACATATAAATATATATATATTGTGACTGGTCAACTTCAAATTTATTCGCTATAATTTAAGTATTAATAAATTTTACAAAAGATATGTTTAATAATCTTAATAATGAGAGTAATGGCGGTCATAACGCAGTTGATGATATTTTTGCGGAGACTGATAAAACCAATGTTAGTGTAGCGCCAAATAATATTGAAATCCATCATGTTGGCCTTACTTCTGATATTGAAAATTTAAAGTTTTCAAAAAACGAAGAAAACGTTTCTGCTCCTAGTCCAGTAAATAAAAATTATTTGAGAATTATTATTATCGTTGTTCTTTTGTTGGCTGTTTCTGCTGGAGCTTATTTTTCCTATCTCCAGTTTTTTTCTGGCACTGAAAAAACAGAAGTAGCTAAAACGCCAAAGGTTGATACTCCAGCACCAGTTATTTCAAAAACTGAAGATAATAATTTTGTTTCAGTTATTCCAGGAGTTGGCTCCAGCACCGCAACTACTTCTGTTGATATTACCCCCTCATCTACTTTAGTTGTGGACAATGAAACCATTCTAGGTCAATCATCAACAACTGAAGAAATAAAAGAAACTATTGATTCAGATGGAGACGGTCTAAGTGATGATGAGGAACTATTAGCCAAAACAAATCTTAACGTTATCGATACCGATAATGATGGCTTAAGCGATTATGAAGAGTTGAGAATATATTTAACCAACCCTATTCTAGCTGATACAGATGGTGATAGTTATTTAGACGGAGTTGAAATTAAGGGTGGCTATGACCCAAAAGTTAAAGGCGCTAAGTTGCCTGGAAACAACTAAAACTCTTTCTGTTTTATTTTTTATGCTCGTTAATAATAATAAAATCATTCAATCCAGGATTGGATTAGGGGTTTTTTCAGGAAGAAAATCATTATCCCTGAATCTTCACACCATGCCGCAAACAACTACTAGTAATTGGAAAAAGTGGTTGTTTTTGGGTTTTGCTATTTTATTAATTTTTGCACTTGCCTCTGTGGCCATTTATTATATTAGCGCTTAAGCTATGTTTAATCTTAGAAAGAGCAATAAGCAAACACTTCAGTCGCCGGAAATTATTGAACAAATTAATAAAGATTTGCTAGTTAGAAACATGCCCAATGCTAATAAATTGGTTGGAACCGGTTCGCCTATTTCTATGACCAGCTCTCTTGAGAAAAATATTATTTCGCCAGCTGGAGCTGAAAAAAATAATAAACACCAAACCGTTGGGCTTGTTATTGTTATAGGAGGTTTTATTCTAATTGGCGTTTTAGTATATTTAAGTTATGTTTTTATTATAAAAAATCAGCTTCAACCAGCTAAGGAATCAGTTAAGGAGGTAAATAAAGTTTTAGTTAATGTTGACGGCGGTAATGCGGCGACTAGTAGCCAGGATATTATTAATCCTATAGTCGACGCATCCTTACTAATTCCTTCAACAACCGTTGAAGTTGCAAGCTCAACTCTTTTAGAGGACGTGACTGAAGACACTAATCAGACCGAGGAAGCTCTAGCTCCAATTTTGGATATGGATGGGGATGGCTTGAATAATGAGGAGGAATTAATTTTAGGTACAAGTATTGAATTCCGAGATTCAAATAGTAATAATTATCCGGATTTAGTTGAAATAAATAATGGTTATAATCCAAGTGGCGCCGGACATTTAAACAGTAATTCAGGCTTAAAAAAATACACTAACGAAAAGCTTTCTTATTCCTTATTGTTTCCTTCGAGCTGGGAAAATAGCTCGTTAAATGATGATTCGGTGGTTATTTTTAACACGCCAGATGATTCAATTATTCAAATTTCTGTTCAAGAAAATTCCGAAAAACAAAGTATATTAAATTGGTATAGCGCTTTATTTCCGCAGGCCATGCTAACGTATGATAGATTAATTTCTACCGATTCTTGGACTGGCGTATTTGGGGAGGATTTTTTAAACTTCTACCTAACCGATAAGGATAAAAATAATATTTACACAATTTCTTACATTCCGGCTGTTAGTGGTCGCGTGGTTTATCCGAATATTTTTAAATTAATGATAAATTCTATATCGATAAAATAAATAAATTTTAGAAATAAACTTAAAAAAATGAGGCTGTTTAAAGCCTCGTTTTTTTAAGTTTATTTTTTGATTATTTTATCAATTATTCCGTAAGCCTTGGCTTCTTCAGCGCTCATATAGTAATCTCTATCACTGTCTCTTTCAACTTCGTCAGCCTTCTTTCCTGTGTGGGTGGCGATAATCTTATTTAATCTATCTTTGGTTTTTAAAATATGATTAGCATGAATTTTAATGTCAGACGCCTGGCCCTCTGTACCGCCCATAACCTGGTGAATCATTACTTCGCTATTTGGAAGAGCAAATCGTTTGCCTTGCTCTCCAGCAGCTAACAAAACTGAGGCCATGGACGCCGCCATGCCAACACATATCGTTGAAACTGGTGATTTTATGTATTGCATGGTGTCGTAAATTGCTAGACCAGCCGAAACTGAACCACCTGGAGAATTAATGTAGAATTTAATGTCTTTATCGCTATTTTCAGCGTCAAGAAAAAGAAGTTGGGCGATTACAATGTTTGCGGTGTGATTATCAATAGCTTCGCCCAGGAAAATAATTCTATCCTTTAAAAGACGGGAGTAAATATCATAAGCCCGCTCAATTTGACCTTCTTTTTCGATGACTGTGGGTATTAATGGCATAGTTTTGCTTGTCCGCCCGGGGCGGATGATTAATTAATATGCTAATTATAAGTATAAATGGCTTTTTTGTAAATAGTAACACTTGATTTTTATTTTTAACTATTCTAATATTTTAGAATCATATGCTAATATAAAATAAAATCGGTTATTTTAGGCCGATTACATTTTTTTCATAATATTATGTCATTTACGCAAAAATTCTCGAAATTGTCTGTTCGAGCCAAAGCCGGGTGGATTTTAGGAGTTATTATGATTTTTACTGTTGCAGTTATTTTAACTGTTGGTGGTAATGTTTATAATAATTTTGCTAGAAATATCGCCAAGAAGACTAATCAAATCGTTTCTTTGCCTTTGGTTAAAGAGATTCCTTTTAGTCTTGGCTTAGATCTTCAAGGAGGAACTCATTTAGTTTATCAAGCTGATGTTAAAAGTATTCCTGAAAATGATAGAGCTGGCGCTTTAGAAGCAGCTCGTGATGTTATTGAGCGTCGTGTTAACGCCTTTGGGGTTAGCGAGCCGGTTGTCCAAGTAAATCAGGGCATCAATGGTGAATATCGAATTATAGCCGAGCTTGCAGGAATCAAGAATGTTGAAGAAGCAATAAAATTAATTGGTGAAACCCCTATTTTAGAATTTAAAGAACAGGGAACGGGTGTGATTACTCAAGGAGGTAATGCTTCAACTACCGCTGAGTTAACTCAAGACTGGAAAAATACTGAACTGACTGGAAAATATTTAAAAAGAGCCACTATACAGTTTAATCAGAATGATGGCTCACCAGAAGTTAATTTAGAATTTAATGATGAGGGCGCTAAAATGTTTGAAGATATTACAGGGCGCAATATTGGAAAACCAGTTGCTATTTTTCTTGATGGCTATCCTATTAGCATGCCGACTGTTAATGACAAGATTACTGGCGGTTCTGCTAGTATCTCTGGTCGTTTTAACGTTGAAGAAGCCAAGCTTCTTGTTAAACGTTTAAACTCTGGTGCTTTGCCAGTCCCAATTAGCCTTATTTCTCAAAAGACGGTTGAGGCTAGCTTGGGTTCAAAATCAATTGATAATAGCATGAAGGCTGGTTTGATTGGATTGTTACTTGTTTCTATTTTCATGATTATATATTACCGTCTACCTGGTGTTTTATCGGTTTTGTCTTTGCTTGTTTATGGGTTGACTGTTTTAGCTATTTTTAAAGCCCTGCCAGTCTGGTTGTCTTTAATTTTAGTGGTTGTTATGATAGGTCTTATTTTCTATACGTTTAGTGAACTTAAAATTTTTAATGGTGGTCTGGCCGTACTTTTCTCTCTAATTGGCATTCTATTATTCTTTTATGCGCAACAAGCAGTTACTCTATCATTATCGGGCGTAGCTGGATTTATTCTTTCAATCGGAATTGCTGTTGATGCTAACATTTTAATTTTTGCTCGTACTCGCGAAGAATTAAAATCGGGTAAATCAGTTAGTCAAGCGGTTGATAGTGGATTTAAACGCGCTTGGCCGTCAATTCGCGATGGAAATGTGTCGACAATTATTACTTGTTTAATTTTGATGTTTTTTGGAACTTCATCGGTCAAGGGTTTTGGAACAACTTTATTTTTAGGTATTGCAGTTTCTCTATTTAGTGCAATCGTTATTACCCATACTCTATTTGTTTTAATTTTAGGCGACTGGTTGGATAAGCGCACTTGGTTATTAGGAGTTAAGAAAGCAAAAACAGAAGAAAATAAATAATAATTAATTATATGATTTATAAGATATTTCAAAAAAGAAAAATCTTTCTTAGCCTATCAACCCTTGCTGCCGTTGCTTCAATAGTTGCTCTATTTACTTGGGGTTTAAATTTTGGAATTGATTTTACAGGTGGAAGTTTAATGGAAGTAGAATTCAAAAACTATAAGCCAAGTGTGACCGAGGTTCAGGATAGTTTAAAAGGAATTGATCTTCACGGTTTAGTGATTCAACCAACCGAAAGTTCAGTGATTTTACGTTTTAAAGAAAATACAGAGGATATCCATCAAGCAGTTTTAGTTGGTCTAAAAACGCTTATAAAAGATAAACCAGAAGTAACTATAACCGAATTGCAATTTGATTCAGTGGGCGCTTCTATTGGTCAAGAACTAAAGAGTAAGTCGTTTAATGCAACCATGATTGTCTTTATCATGATTATTCTATATATAACTTGGGCATTTAAGGGTGTTTCTCGCCCAGTGTCTTCCTGGAAATATGGAGTTGCCGCCATCATTGCCTTAGTTCATGATATTCTATTTATTCTTGGCGTTTTCTCTGTTCTTGGTCATTTCTATGGTATTGAAGTTAATACGCCCTTTATTGCTGCGGTTTTAACTGTTCTTGGTTATAGTGTTAGTGATACTATTATTGTATTTGATCGTATTCGTGAGAATTTACCTAAGAGCCAAGAAGATTTTGAAAATACAGTTAATCGCAGTGTTAATCAAACCTTGACTCGTTCAATTAATACTTCATTTTCCGCTATTTTAGCCCTACTAGCGATTCTTTTCTTTGGAGGAAGCACAATTAAAGATTTTGCCCTTGCCTTAGTTATTGGAATCGCAGTTGGTACATACAGTTCAATCTTCATTGCTAGTCCCGTCCTTGTTGTTTGGGAGAAATTAAAGAGATCTAAAAAAACTACTTAAGAAAAAAGAACCGCCCAAGGTGGACCACGAAAATATATTAAAAAATGGGCTGTTTCCAGCCCATTTTTTATTTGCTATAATTTTAGAATGAAATACAATTTTAAACTTAGAAGCAGGGAAATTATTGATTTGTTGTTAGAATTTTCATACCTAGCACCAATATTTATTATTCCAATTTATTTTTCATTTTTTCTTCCTACTTATAATGTTTTCGAGTTAAGTAAGATTTTTGTTTTTAAAGTTCTTATATATTTTTTGCTACTTCTTAGTGTTTTGAAAATAACTTTCTTTAGAACTGAAAACTTTTTAGATTTTAATAAAGTAAAGGGCTTTGTTTCAAATTATAAAAGATATTGGCTCCCGCCATTAATTTTTATCGTCGGGCTAGGAGTAGGTCTGTTATTTTCCATAAACACTGCTCAGTCATTTTTCGGTTCCTATGATAGACAGGCGGGGTATCTCAGTTATTTGTTTTACTTTGTATGGTTTGTTTTGTTATTTTATAATATCCGAACACTTAATAATCATCCACAAAATAATCCCGATGATTCTAACTTAAAATTAAATATTCACCGCATTTTTTTAGTGGCCGTCTTAGCTTCATTAATTATTTCAGTTTACGGAATTTTGCAGAGACTAGGGATTGATTTTTTAATTTGGCCTGAGGACCCTTTAATAACTAAAAGAGTTTTTTCTAGTTTTGGGCAACCAAATTTTTTAGCTTCTTGGCTTTTATTAGTTATTCCTCTGGCAGCTTATTTGATGTCTGAGAGCAAAAAGTTTTTAAATAAATTTTTCTATAGCTTAATTCTGTCTGCTCAGTTAATTTGCCTTTTCTTAACATCTAGTCGCGGAGCGCTAGTAGCTCTTGTTTTAGCCTTGTTTGCCTTAGCTGCATATTTGCTGAAGAAAAAAGTGGACCAAAAATCTAAAATCATTTTTGGGGCGAGTTTTTTTATAATTTTTTTGTTAGGTTTATTTATTTTTAGTTTAAATTCCCCTGAAAGAATGGCTGGCTTGACTGATTTTGGAACGGGGAGCGTTGGAGCGAGGGTGAATTATTATTTTGCAGCACTAGAAGCTGTTAGTCGCAAACCTTTTTTTGGCTATGGGCTTGATAATGGATCTCAAGCTCTTTTCCCTAATTATCAAAGCGATTGGGGTATTCATGCTAATGTTGGGGTTTCAAGTGACAGAGCTCATAATTTAATTTTAGATATTCTCTTGGGGGGTGGATTATTTAATTTAGCTTTGTTCGCTTTGTTGTATTATTACTTTTTTAACCTTGCTTTTAAAAATATTTCTCAACCTATTTTTAGTAAGCAGTCCTTAGCCTTGCTTGTCGGTGTTTTGGCCTATTTAATTTCTTTGTTGTTTAATTTTTCTTTAGTGAGTGCAGAAATATATTTCTTCTTGTTCTTGTCTCTTTTGCTTGCTATTAATGTGCGCCAGAACGAAGACGTAAATTTAAAAGGAGCACTCGTCGACAATAATCAACTAAGACCTATTAGTTTATTGGGAGTATTAGCGGCCTTTGCAATCTTTGTTCTAATTTGTTTTGGCATAAATTACGAATTTAGATTCCTCAAAGCTGATCACTATTTTGGTGCCATGTATAATAATTTAAATAATAAACAATATTTTACCGCACTTACCTTGGCTGATTATGTGAATCAGGAAAAGACTAATCCTGTTAATTGTGTCTATTATGACCGTGTGTTAGCGGATATAATTAGTGATGATTATTCTAGCATAGATGATGTATTGTCTAGAATGGTAATTAAAAACACATTACAGAAAATTGATAACAGATTAATAGAAAATGGTTACTTAAATATTTTTGTAAAAGGAAAAATAAATTTAGCTTTGGGTAATTATGTTGATGCAAAGAAATACTTTCAAAAAATTATAGAGATGAGTCCTTATTGGCCAGAGGCCTATGTTCAGCTTGGCGAGGTTTTTGTTCAAGAAAAGCATTTTAAAGAGGCGATTATTAATTATCAATTAGTTTTAAGAATTTTGCCCGATGTTAATGACAGAAGATTTAATGAAGAGCATCGTAATTTTTTGAAAAATTATCAAAAAAATATTTTTAAAAAAATAGCCGATGTTTATATTCAGATTTATGATTATGAGAAAGCAGAGAGTTATTATCAATTAGCTTATAGTACGAATTTTCAAGATATAAGCTTATTTAAAAATATAGCTGACATCTATTATTTACGAGGAGATTTTTCTAAGGCAATAGAGTATAATTTACGAGGAGCTAAAAGGGCGCCAAATGATTTTCGCTGGCCCCTATCTCTAGCTATTTTGTATAAAGAAAGCGGTGATAAAATTATGGCTCATGAATATTTTCAAAAAGCATTTAATTTAGCACCAGAGGAAGAATTATTAATTCAATTAAAAGCTGAATATTAATTAGCTTTAGTATATTTATGTTTTATTTTTTTTCAATTTTCGCCTTGTTAATCGGTTTATTGATTGGTAGTTTCTTAAATTGCTTAATTTGGCGTTTGTATAAAGAAGAAAATATCACGGGCCGTTCGTATTGTCCGGTTTGTCGAAAAAAAATTTCTTGGTATGACAATATTCCAGTTTTAAGTTTTATCTTGTTAAAAGCTAAGTGTCGCCATTGTCATAATAAAATTTCTTGGCAGTATCCAGTCGTTGAAATTGCTACGTCTATTTTATTTTTCTTGAGTTTTTTAAACAGTTTAAATGAGTATGATTTTACTCTTTCGTTAGCCAAGAGTTGGCTTCTAATTATAACTTTAATTATTATTTTTGTTTATGATTTTCGTTGGCAGTTAATTCCGATGACGCTTGTTTGGCCAATGTGCGTTGTATTTTTTGTTTTAAACATTCTTCTCGGTTTTTCTTGGTTAACAGTTTTAATTTCTGGACTAATTGCCGCTGCTTTCTTTTTGGTTCAGTATATAATAACTAAGAAAAAAGGTTTAGGGGAAGGTGATATTTGGTTGGGTCTACTTTTGGGCTTAAGTTTCCCAAGTTTTAGTCAGCTACTTTTAATTTTAGTTTTGTCGTATAGTGTCGGCGCCTTGGCTGGTATTTTCTTAATTAAATTTAAGAAGGAAAGCGGTAAGACAAAGATTGCTTTAGGTCCATTTTTAGCCTTTGGGGCTATTATTACCCTAATTTGGGGAGAGAAAATAATTAGTTGGTATCTTAACCTTTTTTATTAGTTAAAATAATTGTTATATTTTTAGAAATTTTGTATAATATTAAGAGCAATTAAAAACTCTAAATTGTTTTATTTTTATTTAATTCATCATAACTATGAAAGATAATATTATTGCCGGCCTTGATATCGGTTCAACTTCAATTCGGCTGGTAATCGGTCAAAGAATCGCAGGTCTTGCTGGCGAAGAAATTCAGATTATAGGGGCAGTGTCTGTTCCTACGGCCGGCGTTAGTCGCGGTATTGTAAACAGCATTGAAGAAACAACTTCTTCAATTTCTGCTTGCTTAGAAAAGGCTGAAAGACTGGTCGGCGTGCCAATTGGTCGCGTTTGGGTTGGTATCAACGACCCCCACATTAAATGTGAGCGTTCTAAGGGTGTGGTTGCGGTTGGTCGCAGTGATGGTGAAATAAATGAAAACGATGTTAATCGTGCGATTGAAGCTGCGCGCGCACTAGCCGTCCCAGTTAACTACGAAATTCTTCATGTTATTCCAATTAAATTCGCAGTTGATAATCAAGGCGATATTAAAGATCCAATTGGCATGAACGGTATTCGTTTAGAAGTTGAAACTTTAATTGTTCAAGGTCTAAGCACACAAATAAAAAACTTAACTAAAGCTATTTATAGAACGGGGCTTGAAATTGAAGATTTAGTTCTTGGTCCTCTAGCTGCTTCTGAAGCCGTTCTAAGTACTAAACAAAAAGAACTAGGTGTCGCAATTGTAAACCTAGGATCGTCCACTACTTCTTTAGCAGTTTATGAAGAAAGAAATTTAATTCATACTGCAATTTTACCAATTGGTGCTGAACACATTACCGCTGATATCGCGATTGGACTTCGTTGCCCAATTAATTTAGCGGAAAGAATTAAACGTGAATACGGAAATGCGATTCCTGATGAAATGGATTCTAAGGAGGAAATCGATGTTAGCCAACTAGTTAAAGAGGAAGAAATTAATGACGATATTAGTCTCATCTCTCGCAAGTATGTTTCCGAAATTATTAATGCTCGCGTAGAAGAGATTTTTGAAAAAGTAGATAGTGAATTTAAAAGAATTGATAGATCTGGAATGTTGCCAGCTGGGGTAATTTTTGTGGGCGGTGGAGCTAGTCTTGAAGGACTCGTTGAATCGTCAAAAAAGAAATTAAGATTACCAGCGGCTATCGGTCAAGCTAAAAATATTAATGTTGTAATTGACAAGGTAAAGAACCCAGAATTTTTGACTGCACTTGGCTTAGTTATCTGGGGAAGTCATACCGAGGGAGAAGTTAGTGGTAATAAATTCTCCAATAGTTTAGGGGGGATTTTTGAAAAAACCAAAGGCTTATTTAGTAAAATAATGCCTAAATAATAATTAAAAAAGATAATTTTATGGCTGAAGTTAAACCAGAAATTGAAACATTTGCAAAAATAAAAGTAGTCGGCGTTGGCGGCGGTGGCGGTAGCGCTATTAACCGCATGGTTGCTAATGGGATTAGAGGAGTAGGCTTCGTAGCCATTAATACAGATATCCAGGCTTTACACTATAATAAAGCAAACGAAAAAATTCATATCGGGAAGACTGTTACTAAAGGTTTAGGCGCGGGCATGAATCCAGATCTAGGGAAAGGTGCGGCTGAAGAATCACAAAACGAAATTAAAGAAGCTTTGAAGGGTTGTGATATGGTTTTTGTAACTTGTGGTTTAGGTGGTGGAACTGGTTCTGGCGCCTCTCCGGTCGTTGCCCAAATCGCGAAAGAAATGGGAGCTCTAACTGTTGCGGTTGTAACTAAACCGTTTATGTTTGAAGGTGGACAAAGAAAAAATATTGCCGATCGCGCTTACGCTGAGCTAGCTGATAAGGTTGATACGATTATTACTATTTCAAATGATAAATTACTTCAGGTTATTGATAAAAAAACTTCTTTACTTGAAGCTTTTAAAATTGCCGATGATGTTTTACGTCAAGGTGTTCAGGGTATCGCTGAAATTATCACTGTTCCTGGTATTATCAACGCCGACTTCGCCGATGTAAAAGCAGTTATGTCTAACGCTGGATCCGCTTTAATGGGAATTGGTATGGCAACTGGTGAAAATAAAGCCGTTGAAGCTGCTAAGGATGCGATTAACTCGAATTTACTTGATATGTCTATTGATGGTGCTCGCGGAATTGTATTTACAATTACTGGTGGCCCTGAATTAAGTATGACTGAAGTCTCTGAAGCTGCTAAGGTTATTACTTCAGCTGCTGATGATGACGCTAAGATTATCTTTGGCGCCGTCATTGATGAGAAGATGAAAGACCAAATCAAGATCACAGTCGTTGCTACGGGCTTTGACGGCCGCGGCAAGAGCCAGAAGACTGAAATGACGAAGTCTTATACCCCTAACTCATTTATCGTCGAAAAGGAGGTTGAGCATGAGCCAAGCACCTCTATGGTAAATACAGAAGATAAGAGTAAAGCTAAATTTAACGTCTTTAAAAATATCCCAGTTAAACCAGCCTTAGAAAGAAAGGCAGAGAAGCCAGTTAATGAAGATGATGATTTAAGCGTCCCAGCTTTTATTCGGAAGAAAATGGGTTAATTAAATTTTTTTAAAAAGAACATATAAAAAAGTCAGCCAAATAGGCTGATTTTTTGTATCTTGACAAATATTTATATTAGTGCTAGACTTCAGTAGTTGCATTAATTATTGATGTAACATAAACAAAATATTCTTTAACAATTTAAAAAAAATTAAACATGTTAAGCGTTCTATTTTTCGTATTTGGCGCCCTTCTTATGGCGTTGTTCTTTTTTTCAAAAAGTGGATTAGAAATAGGTGGTACTGGAGTGGTTAAATCAATGGAAAAAAAACCACGATTCGCGATACTTATTGCGGCAATTTCACTTTTTTTGTTATCGTTTGGAACAATAAAGATTATTCCAAGCGATTCACGCGGATTACGCTTTACGTTCGGAGCAATCGCAGATAAACCATTGCAACCCGGAATACACTTTAGCGCACCATTTATTCAGGCCATTGAAACCGTTA
Source organism: uncultured Gammaproteobacteria bacterium (assembly GCA_964500975.1). Taxonomy (GTDB): domain Bacteria; phylum Patescibacteriota; class Patescibacteriia; order Patescibacteriales; family UBA12465; genus UBA12465. The sequence goes on from CAZCQW010000001.1 coordinate 108,406, forward strand.
CACTCCAACCCATTGAAGTTGAGACTGACATTACGGTGGACGAAGAGGGCGCGATAACTCGCGACAATCAGACCATCGGCGCACAGCTAGCTCTTTTTTATGTTTATAAAGAAAATGAGTTGCCTGTAATGTGGAAAAGCTACGGTGAAGAAAAATTGAAAAGTATTATCCTGAAATCAATGACTGAAGCCTTTAAAGCACAAGTTGGACGATATGATATTTTTGTTTTACCGATATCACAAGACAGTATACGGATAAAAACGTTGCGACAGATTAGGTTAATGGTGGCTAACTACCCTGTGTTAATAACTGAGTTAAAAATAACAAATTACGATTGGTCGGCTGACTTTGATAATCAAATTAAGACGACAATGAACCGATCTCAGCAGGTTAAGCAAAAAGAGCAAGAAAAGCTTATGGCTGAGCAAGAAGCACAAAAGGGCGTTGTTCAGGCGACTGCCAGAAAACAAATTGCTATTACTGATGCCGAAGGAATAAAAGCGGCCGCCCAATTAAAAGCAGATGCAAAAGCTCTCGAAGGAGAGGGAATCCGGAAATACAATGAGTCAATTGCTAAAAACATTGACTTAGAAATACGTCTGCGAACATTGAGAATTGAAGAAATAAGGGTTCAACGTTGGAACGGACAATATGTTCCACAAAACAACTACACGCCGATTCCAATTCAGAATGGCGGTATACTAGGTATAAAATAATCCCGGTAACTTCGCAAATCTAAAATTTTTCGAACTTAGGCTCTAAAAAGCCGAAACCCGATTTCAAAAAAATCGGGTTTTTTAATACTCAAAACAATTTTATTTTTTTCTGTGGATAAGTTTAAAATATATTCAGTTTTTTATTAATTTTAGCTCAATTGACCAGGGGTTTTTATTTTGCTAAAATTGATAGTACATACAACATTTAGTGGTTAGTTCTTTAAACAGCCACAAAATGTGGGATTTCACTACAAAATCTATGAAATGTCCAATTTGCTATTATCCCGACACAAAAGTCGTGGATTCACGGGTTGCGCCCGACGGATTATCTATCCGAAGACGTCGCGAATGTTTGAAATGTAGCTTCAGATTTTCAACTTATGAAGAAATAGAACTCCTGGATTTAGTGATTGTTAAAAGGGACGGTCGTCGGGAATCATATAGTCGCGAAAAAATGGTTAGCGGACTAAAGAAATCCTGCGAAAAGAGACCGATTACTGACGATAGATTTAAAAAATTAATCCATTCAATAGAAAGAGACCTTCAGAGACTAAAAGATGCTGAAATAACTTCTCGCCAGATTGGCCAAGTAGTTATGAAGAATCTTAAGAAAGTTGATCAGGTTGCTTATATCCGCTATGCCTCCGTTTATGAATCCTTTAAGGATGCTCGTGAATTTCAAAAAGAGTTAAATAAATTAATTAAGGAGAAAAAATAGTATGTCTGAAATGATAAGCAAACTAATCAAACGATCGGGAGAAATCGTAGATTTCGACCAAGACAAAATTGTTAAAGCTGTCTATAAAGCCGCTGTTTCAGTTGGCGTTGACGATAAGCATCTTGCTAAAAAACTTGGCGATCAAGTAATAATTAAAATTATTAGCAAGTTTCATAAAAATAGTATTCCAGCGGTTGAAGAAATTCAAGATGTTGTTGAAGAAGTTTTAATTGAAAACAAATTAACCAAGATTGCTAAAGCTTATATTATTTATCGTGACCAACATCGTCAAATCAGAGATATTAACAATGCCACCGCTGACGAAAAATTAATGGAAGATTATTTAGGTCGCGGCGACTGGCGTTTGAAAGAGAATAGCAACATGAGCTTTTCTGTTCAAGGCTTAAATAATTATATTGCTTCTGCTATTTCCGCTCGCTACTGGTTAAATAAAATGTATCCTGAAAATATCCGCCAAGCTCATGTTAATGGCGATATGCACATTCATGATTTGGGTTTGCTTGCCCCATATTGCTGTGGTTGGGATTTAAAAGATTTATTAATCCGCGGTTTTAAAGGTGTTGACGAAAAGGTCCAAAGTTTACCACCAAAACATTTCCGCAGTGCCTTAGGTCAGATTGTTAATTTTTTCTATACTATGCAGGGCGAAGCCGCTGGCGCTCAAGCTTTTGCTAACTTTGATACTTATCTTGCTCCGTTTATCCGTTATGATGGCCTAACTTATAAAGAAGTTAAACAAGGTCTTCAAGAATTCATGTTTAACATTAATGTTCCAACTCGCGTTGGTTTTCAAACTCCATTCACTAACGTTACTTTAGACGTTACCCCATCCCCAATGATAGGTGAGGAAAGTGTAATTATTGGTGGTCAAGTAATGCCAGAAAAATATAAAGATTTCCAAGTGGAAATGGATATGTTTAACCAGGCTTTTGCTGAAGTTATGTTAGCCGGGGACTCAACTGGTCGTGTATTCGGTTTCCCAATTCCTACTTATTGTATTGATAAAACCTTTGAATATGATAGAGAGTGTCTAAAGCCAGTTTGGGAGATGACCGCTAAATACGGTATTCCATATTTTTCAAATTTCGTTAATTCCGATATGAATCGTGATGATGCGCGTTCAATGTGCTGCCGTCTTCGCTTAGATAATCGTGAACTTAGAAAACGTGGCGGTGGTTTATTTGGTGCCAATCCTTTAACTGGTTCACTTGGTGTTGTAACTATTAATCTTGCTCGTCTTGGTTATTTGTCAAAAGATAAAGAAGAGTTTAAAACCAGATTAGTTCATTTAATGGATTTAGCTAAAGAGTCTTTAGAAATTAAGAGAAAAATTGTTGAAAAGTTTACTGAAGATAGATTATATCCTTATTCAATGTTCTATCTAGATAATATTCGCGCTCGTTTTGGCTCTTACTGGAAAAATCATTTCTCAACTATTGGTATTAACGGTATGAATGAAGCCGTATTAAACTTAATGGGTAAAGATATTACTACTCCCGAAGGTCATGCTTTCGCCGCTGAAACTTTAGACTTCATGAGAGAGAGATTGATGGATTATCAAAACGAAACCAATGATCTTTATAACTTAGAAGCGACTCCTGGCGAAGGATGTACTTATCGTTTTGCTAAAAAAGACCAGCAGCTTTACCCAGGCATTATCTGTTCTAATACTGAAGCGGTTAAAAAATTTGGTGCTGACCCATACTATACAAACTCAACTCATTTACATGTAAATTATACTGACGATATTTTCTCCGCGCTTGATTTGCAAGATGATTTACAAACTAAATACACTGGTGGCACAGTTTTACATGGTTATTTAGGTGAACGTTTACCAGACGGCGATACAGCTAAAAAATTAGTAAAGAAAATCGTTGATAATTATAAACTTCCATATTTCACTATTACTCCGACTTTCTCAATTTGTCCTAAGCACGGTTATCTTTCCGGTGAACATAAATTCTGTCCTAAATGTGATGAAGAAATTGGTTACAGCGAAAACGTAGAAGATATTAGAGAGGCTAATCAAAGCGTCTAAAAAACTTTAAAAAGCCCAGTTGTAATTTTAGTAAACTTAATTTATAATTTAAATAACAAGTAAAAATATGAGTCCAATTCAAACACAAAGACAAGAATGTATTGTTTACAGCCGAGTCGTTGGCTGGTTAACACCGGTTAAGAATTATAATCCCGGTAAAGCATCTGAATACAAGGATAGAAAAACATTTAAGGTTTGCGCCGAGTAATCAGATTTTACGCTTATGATTATTGGAGGTTTAGAGAAGTTAACTCTTCTTGATTACCCCGATCATTTAGCGGCCATAATCTTTACCCAAGGTTGTAATTTTCGTTGTCACTTTTGCTACAACCCAATGCTTGTCCTGCCCCTAACGGGAGAGGATTTAAAAATAAAAAAAGAAAAAGGTTTTTCTCCGCTTTCCACTGAAGACCTTTTTCTTTTTTTGAAGGAAAGATTTGGACGCCTTGAAGGGGTCGTTATAACAGGCGGGGAGCCAACCATGCACCCAGACCTGCCGTCTTTTATTAAGAAAATAAAAGATATTGGTTATTTAGTTAAGTTAGATTCTAATGGGACAAATCCAGAAATGCTTAAAGAATTAATTAAAGAAAAACTAATTGATTATATTGCCATGGATTTAAAAGCGCCACTTGATAAATATGAAGAAACTATTGGCGTTAAACTTGACTACAACAATATCAAAAAAAGTGTTAAAATAATAACTGAGAGTGGGCTACCGTATGAGTTTAGAACGACGGTAGTGCCAGGACTTTTAGTTTCAGATGATTTTGATAAAATGGGAGAACTAATTAAAGGTGCTTCGAAGTGGTATCTCCAGAATTTTAAATCTGATACTGACTTAGTTGATGCGAGTTATAAACAGCAAAAAGGTTACACCGCTCGCGACATGAAAGCTTTTGCGGAAATTGGAAAGAAATACGTTGGTCTTTGTGAAGTTAGAGGCTAGTTAAAATAATTTAATATGTTAGTTCAAGAATATAAAGAAAAATCTGAAACAGCCAAGGCTCCTGATGTAAATAATTCAGAGGCCATTATTAATTTACTTCAACTTAATTTGGAGAAGACCGAAGAAATTTTAAAAATTTCACAAGAAACAAAAAATTATGTTAAGTGGCAGAGAATTTGGAGTGTTTCGCGTTTAGTTTTTATCATTGCTCCTATTATTTTAGGTTTCTTGTATTTGCCGTCCTTATTAAAAGATCTTTTTTCATCTTATCAGTCATTACTTCAATAGTTTTGATTTATCTTAGATTTTTATGGATAATATTGCCGTTTTTGCTCAAACAACTTATAGAAACGAATTCAAAAAATTTGGTATTAAAACTGACGACAGACGCCGTCATATGTATTTGATTGGGAAAACCGGTATGGGTAAATCAACAATCTTGGAAAACATGATTATTGATGATATTCGCGCTGGCCATGGTGTGGCCGTTGTTGATCCGCATGGCGACTTAGCAGAAAAAATAATCGAGTATATTCCTGATAACAGAATTCAGGATGTTGTCTATTTTAATCCAGCGGATATAAATTTCCCAATTGCATTTAATATCGTTGAGCAGGTAGAGCCTCATTTGCGTCATTTAGTTGCCTCGGGATTAATCGGTGTTTTTCAAAAATTGTGGGCTGATTCTTGGGGACCACGTTTAGAATATATTTTACGTAATGCTATTTTAGCAATTTTGGATTTTCCCGGTTCGACTATTCTGGGCGTTGTTAGAATGTTGTCCGATAAAAATTATCGTAAACGCGTTGTTGCAAATATTAAAGATCCAGTTGTGAAAGCTTTTTGGGAAAAAGAATTTTCTGGTTATGCCGATAAGTTTGCTTCCGAAGCAGTATCTCCTATTCAAAATAAAGTTGGCCAGTTTCTATCAAGTTCTTTAATGAGAAATGTTATTGGACAAGTAAAATCATCAGTAGATATTCGTGATATCATGGATACTGGAAAAATTTTAATCATGAACCTTTCTAAAGGAAGAATTGGTGAAGATAATTCTGCTTTGTTGGGTGCGATGATGATTACTAAGATTCAATTAGCAGCTATGAGCCGGGTTGATATTGCCGAAAAAGAACGTCGGGATTTTTATTTATATATTGATGAATTTCAAAACTTTTCAACTGACTCTTTTGCTAATATTTTATCTGAAGCGAGAAAATATCGTTTAAATTTAATTTTAGCTCACCAATATATTGAACAATTAAGTGAAAAAGTTAAGCCAGCGGTTTTTGGTAACGTAGGAACTATGGTTGTGTTCCGCGTTGGCGCTGCTGATGCTGAAGAGCTGGTTAAAGAATTTACTCCAACTTTTACCGAAGAAGATATTGTTAATTTACCGAAGTATGAAATGTACTTAAAATTAATGATTGACGGTTTAGCGTCGGCGCCTTTTTACGCTAAAGGCTTACCACCTTTAAGTCATGAAGAAAAAACAAATAATACTGACAAAGTTATTGAATATTCTCGCGAGAAATACGCTTCTGAACGCGCTATGGTTGAAGAGAAAATTATGCGCTGGCATGAAGGAGAGGATGAACCTACCGAAGAAGAGGCAAAGGTCAATTTGGCTAATGGGGCTAATGCGCCGTTTAGGCAAAGTCCTTATAGTCAAGGCGTAGTGATTAATGCGGCGAATAGACCAGGCGCGTTTGTTCCTAGAGCACAAGCCCAAGTTCCTATTCAAGCTACTCCCGAGCCTCGAGTTCAACCTTATGCTCAATCTGTTCCGGAGGCTACGATAGGTAAAAATTATCAAGCTCCTCAGCCACAGATTAATCAAGCTCCAACTCCAAAAATAGTTAATCAGACTTATCAAATAAACCAAGCGCCTCAAGCGAGTCGCGCCCCCCAAATAAACCAAGTTTCTAAACCAACGTATCAGGCCTCAAAAGATAAACCAGCTCCAGTTGGATATCCGGCTGTTTGTGCTGGTTGTAGTAAAAACACAACAACTATTTTTGTTCCAGATGGTGTTAGACCAGTATATTGTAAAGACTGCTTAACTAAAAAAAGAGAAGAAAAAAAATTAGACTTAGAAAAACGGCAGGTTGCTAAAGAAATAGAACGTAAACATCTTCAGGAAAATAGTGTTCTAATTGATAATGGGCCAGCGCTTTCTTTAACCGATTTAACCAAAGTTAAACCAGTTGATTTTCGCGGTAAAGAAATAAAAGTTAAACCTATCGAAAAGAAAACAGATGAGGATTTAGTTGACGCTACAGATGAAGAAATAAAATACTTAGAGTCTGTTGGTCTAAAATTTGAAAATGATTCAAATGAACACGAATTAAAGGAAGGACAGGACATACCATTTAATAAACAAGTTTAGAATTTAATATGTACTTAATTTTTGATACAGAAACTACCGGACTGCCAAAGAATTATCAAGCGCCCCTTGATGATTTTTCTAATTGGCCACGAGCGGTTCAAATAGCCTGGAGTTTATACGATAGCGAGGGCAATCATTGGGAGAGTTATAATTATATTATCAAGCCTAACGGTTTTATAATTCCTGATGAAGTTGCTAAGATTCATCGTGTTACTCAAGAGAGGGCAATGAACGAGGGGATTGAACTTCATGAAGTTCTGGAACATTTTATTAGTGATGTTCAAAAATCTGAATTTTTAGTCGGACATAATATTGATTTCGATGATAAAATTGTTGGCTGTGAATTGATGCGTGAAAATATGTTTAGTCCGCTGACAAATGCTAATAAAATTTGCACCATGAAGTCTAGCGTTCAGGTTTGTAAAATACCTAGTCCTCGTGGGGGCTATAAATGGCCAAATTTAACTGAATTATATAAACATTTATTTCAAACTGGATTTCCTGAGGCCCATGACGCCCTAGTTGACGTGAAGGCTTGCGCAGATTGCTTTTTTGAGCTAAAAAGAAGAGGCCTAATCTAAGCCTTATGGAAACAATAAATTATTTAAAAGTTGGCAAGGCCACGGAACTCAGCGGTAAAGATCGTAAATTTTACCGTTTTTTAGAGTTTTTTCCGGGTTTTATTTCAATTTTCACTATTGTTATTTTAGTTGTCTTGTCTTATTTTAAACCCGTCTGGGTGGCTTATTTTATTATCGCTTTTGACGTCTATTGGTTGCTGCTTGTAGTTTACATGGCAATTTTCTTAATTAGCTCTTATCGTAAATTAAACAAAGGTTTAAATACTAATTGGCGTGATAAGTGTGAGCGTTTGAAGTTAAAAAAGTTTGACGACAAGGATTTGATTAATGAAGTTTCTTTTGATGCCCTTAGCCGCCAGGGTTTAGTTTGGACGGATCTATGGCAGTTAATTGTTTTGCCTACCTATAACGAAAGTTTAGAAATTCTCCGTAGTTGTTTGAATGCTTTAATAAGTGATGGTTATCCAACTGATAGAATGATTATTACCCTTGCTATGGAAGAAAGAGCGGGGCAAGAGGCAAAAGAGAGAGCTAAAGTAATTACTCGTGAATTTGCTCATAAATTTGGACACTTCATTATTACTTGGCACCCAGACGGAATTGCAGGGGAATTAAAAGGTAAGGGAGCTAATCAAGCTTGGGCGATGAAAGTTGTTTTACCGGAGATTATTGAAAAAGAGAATTTAATTCCGGAAAATATTTTAGTTAGTGTTTTTGACATTGATACCGTAGTTGAGCCTGGATATTTTTTCGCCTTAACTTATAAATTTTTGAGCGTTACCGCTCCTTATAGAGCTAGTTATCAGCCCATCCCTGTGTACCATAACAATATTTGGGATACACCATTTTTTTCACGTTTAGCCGCGTCGTCAAATACTTTTTGGCAAATGATTATGCAAATTCGCCAAGAGAGCTTGGTAACATACTCTTCTCATTCCATGACTTTTATTGCACTTCGCGAGATAGGTTATTGGTCAACGACTATGGTTAGTGAAGATTCACGAATTTTTTGGCACTGTCTTCTACATTATAATGGTAATTATAGAGTCGAGCCTCTATATTATAAGGTTTCCATGGATGTTACTAATGATAAAAATTTATGGAATACTGCAAAGAGTTTATATAAACAACAACGTCGTTGGGCTTGGGGGTCAGAAAACATTCCTTATTTAATTTTTAATACTTCAAAGCGCTGGAAAACGGTTGACAGAGGAAAGCTTGTTAGTCATATATTAATTCAGGTTTATGGGTTTTGGTCTTGGGCAACTAGCGCTTTAATTATAGCTGTTGTCGGCTGGATGCCTATGCTGCTTGGCGGTGATAGATTTAACTCAACAGTATTGTCGGGAAATTTACCAACCGTTTCTCAAAATTTAATGAGCGTGGCCATGGTTGGGCTTATTTTATCAGCGGTCGTTTCTTCGCTGCTCTTACCAAAGCGTCCTCGTAAGTATACAATTTGGAAAAATATTTTAATGATTTGTGAGTGGGTTTTTGTCCCATTTACAATTATTATTTTCGGCTCTATCCCATGTTTTGATGCTCAAATTAGATTAATGAGGGCTAAGTATATGGGGTTTTGGGTTACACCAAAATCAAGATAAAATTTATAAATAAAAAAAACCAGATAAAAAATATCCGGTTTTTTTGTATTATATTTTGTGCTATAATAAAAAGCGATGCAAAGACATAAAATTCATCCGCGCGTGTTAAGCGCAGGAGACCCATCAAGACCACATAACTTTATTTATAGCTTATTTTCCAGTCAGCGTTTTTTGGCATTAGTTGGTTTAGTTTTTTTGTTGCTAATAATTTTTCCTCTAGCTAAAACTTATACCCAAAGACGGTTGGTAGAAAAAGAAATAGAAGATGTTAAAAAGGAAATTAGTGAGTTTGAAAGCACGAACAAAGAATTAAAAGAGATGATTACTTATTTGGAATCTGATCAATCGCTAGAAGAGCAGGCTCGTTTAAATTTAAACTTAAAAAAACCTGGAGAAAAAGTGATTGTAATCGATAATTCTAAAATTGCTTCTAGTACTGATGGTATAAATAAAACCACCACTTCTAAAAATAATTTTGAGAAATGGTGGAATTATTTTTTCGATTAAGTCTGAGCCGAAGAGGAGAATCGGACTCCTGACCTACGCGTTACGAGTGCGTTGCTCTACCAACTGAGCTACTTCGGCGATTCTTGAGCGGGTAAGCGGAATCGGACCGCCTTCCTTAGCTTGGGAAGCTAATGTAATAACCATTATACGATACCCGCCTGCGCGCATAAGCGCTTCGGCGTGGCAATGCCCGCCTACTAATAGGTCGCGACTGCCGATGTGGCTAAGCCCGTCGGGCCACCACTTAAATATTATTGCGTACACATCAAATTTAGTCAATTACATTATGAACATAAAATATTTTAAATTATTTATTAGCTTAGCGCTTTTTTTGTTTTTAGCTCCTAGCCTTGTTTATGCGGCTGACTTAGAAATTAGTGCCCCTGATTTTCAAGAAGCTTTGGAAATTACTCCTAATGCCGAAATGACTAATTTGCCTTGGGAGTGGATTAATATTTCTCCTGCCTATGATTATTTTTTTGCTAATCCTGAAAAATATGATCCAAAAAAACCACTTACAATTAAAATAAATTATACAAAGCAAAATAATTACTATAAACAAATTTTTATTTATGATTCCAAGACTGGCGTTTGGCAACCAATTTTAACTAAAGACTTTTCTGAAAAAAAATATGTTAGCGCGACCACAACAGCTGTCGCCGGGAAAGTGATTATTTTAAGTAACCCTAATATTTTAGTATCCGGCACAGCAAGTTGGTATAAATTTAAAAACGGAGATTTTGCGGCCTCTCCAGATTTTGCTAAAGGCTCGATATTAAGAGTTACTAATTTAGCAAATGGAAAATTTGTTGATGTTACTATTAACGACTTTGGCCCTGAAAGAGTTAAGCATCCCGATAGAGTAGTTGACTTGGATAAAGTTGCCTTTGGGAAGATTGCTTCAACTAAAGCCGGCTTGATTAAAGTAAAAGTTGAGCCGCTAAAAGTTATTAAGCCATTAATTAATAAGTCGCAACTTCAAATAAATAGCACGCCAAACATCTCGGCCTCATCGGCAGTTATTTTAAGAGAAAGTGACGGTAGTATTATTTGGGGGAAGAGTGAAAAGAAAGTTTCATCTCTTGCTAGTTTAACAAAACTTGTCGCCATTAGAACATTTTTAGATTTGAGACCAACTTTAAACAAGGTTGTTACTTATAAGGTTCAGGATGAAAAACTAAATTACCTTTATTGTAAACCAGGCGAATCCGCAAAGTTAACAGTTAAAGATGGTGAAACTTTAACGATAGAAGATTTACTTTACAGCGCTTTGGTTGGCTCAGCAAATAACGCAGTCGAAACTTTGGTTAGAGTAAGTGGTTTAACTCGAGATGAATTTATAAAAAAAATGAATAGCAATGTTAAAGATTGGGGCGCAACGAGCACTTTATTTGTTGAGCCAACCGGTCTTTCTCCTAAGAATGTGAGTTCTCCATATGATTATGCTATAATAAGCAGAGAGGTATATAATAGTCCGCTAATAAAAAAAATTAGCACAGTATTAAGTTATACTTTTAAAACAGTAAATACAAAAAAAGCACACACAATTAAAAATACAAATAAATTAATTAGAGAAAGTAAATATCCAATTATTGGATCAAAGACAGGATTTATTAATGAGGCTGGACACTGTTTAATGACCAGAGTTTCCTCCCCACAGGGAAACTTAATTGTTATTAATTTTGGATCGTCTAGTAGTGCAAATAGTTTTTATGATAATGAGCAGTTAATTCGTTATGGTCTGCTAAAAATAAAAAAATAGTTATGATTAATCTTAGCCAAGTTTCCAAATCATATAGCAATAAAAATAAAATATTACATGATTTAAGTTTAAAGGTTGAACCAGGTGAATTTGTTTCTATTGTTGGTCAATCTGGAGCTGGAAAAACTACTCTGGTTAGAATTTTAATTGGCGAAGAGAAAGTTGATTCGGGGTCTGTTTTTATTGGTGACTGGGATATTACCCGTATTTCTAAACGTGAAGTCCCTTATTTGCGTCGTCAAATAGGAGTTATCTTTCAAGACTTTAAGCTACTTCCTAAAAAAACTTTAGCTGAAAATGTTGCCTTTGCTTTAGAGGTTTCCGATGGTACACCGGGAAAAATTAAAAAAATTGTTCCTAGTGTTATGAAAATTGTTGGACTTGATGATAAAAAAAATCGCTATCCAGATGAAGTATCAGGCGGCGAAAAACAAAGAGTCGCAATTGCTCGCGCACTAGTTCATCAGCCCAAGGTATTATTAGCTGATGAGCCGACTGGAAATTTGGACGCTATTAATGCTAATGAAATTATTGATTTACTTTTAAGAATTAATAAGTTTGGCACGACAGTTATTTTAGTTACTCATAATAAAGATATTGTTAATCGTTTAAATCGTCGTGTGGTAACCATGGAGCAGGGAAGAATTATTAGCGACCAAGCTCATGGAAAATATTTACTTTAAAATATGTTGTCTCTATATAGAATTATAAAATTTAGTTTTCAAGATATTGCTCGTAATATTTGGTTAACCATTGTTACAGTGACTATTCTTTTATTGGCTCTTTTTTCCATTAATACTTTATTAACGGTTAGGGTTATTAGTGATAATGCTGTTTTTGCTGTAAGAGACAAAATAAATATTAGTTTATTTATAAAAGCAGATACGCCAGAAAGCGAAATAATGGCCTTGAAGGCAAAAATTTCAAATTCAGATAAAGTCAAAAGTATTGATTATATTTCACAGCAAAGCGCTTTAGAGGTTTTTCGGGAAAAATATAAAAATAATCAATCAGTTTTAAATGCTCTTAAAGAACTTGGTCGCAATCCATTGTCGCCAAGTTTAACAATAATCCCAAATGACTTTGCAACTTCTGAATTATTAATCAACGAGTTAAAAATACTTGATAGTCCAATTATTGAATCACGGGATTTTTCTGATAATACGGTTATTTTAGAAAAGATAAATAATATCACTAAACGTGTTAACGAGGTTGGCTTGTTTATAATTATTATTTTTGTTTTAACAAGTCTCTTGGTTGTTTATAATGCCATTAGAGTTGCGATTTATACTCATCGTCAGGAGATTGAAATTATGCGTCTAGTGGGCGCTTCAAACTTCTTTATTTACATGCCTTATGTTGTCTCTGCCTTCGTTTATACTCTGGTCAGCATCCTAATTGTTATTTCAGTTTTCTATCCATTTTTGAGCCTTCTGCAGCCTTATCTAGAGGTTTTCTTCATGGGCTACAGCGTTAACATCCTTTCTTATTTTGTTGATAATTTTGCTTTAATATTCGGTGTTCAGTTTGGGGTTGTCTTGTTTATTAACGTTATCGCAACCTTATTTGCGGTGAGAAAATACGCTAAAGTTTAAGGTTTAAAGGGATAGAGAAATAAGGTTGACTTTTTCTCTATATTTTAATATCATTTTTAGGTGTCAAAGCACAATTAAATATTCGGGGATCGTCTAACGGTAGGACTCCAGGTTTTGGTCCTGGCTATTGGGGTTCGAATCCCTATCACCGAGCAGTATTGACAAAAAGTATGCCTTATGGTATACTTTTTGTTGTATAGAACCTTAACAAAATTTGTCCTAACTTAATATTTATTGGATTATCTTAATCTCTGAAGTTCGGGGTTTGGGATAATTCAATAAATATTAATTTTAAATAAAATAAAATGGAAAAGTTAAAAAACATCTCTTCTGTCGTCACTTTTATTCTGTTATTTGTAATTTATTCCGCTTTGTTGGAACAGTATCCGCTATTTAGATTAAATGCAATTATTGCTTTGATTATTGTTGTTTCTTGGTTTTTTTCAAGTTTCGGACTTGGTCATCCTACTGAGTATATATCATACACAGATTGGACAATAGGTCACAAACTAAAACATCATTGGGTGTTTATAATGATTTTTGTAACTGCTTTTTGTTTTCCAATTGGACTAATGATACGAAAGATTTATTATTTTAATAATCTTACGAAAGATGGTGAATTCAAAAACAAATTTTATTTTTTCTTTGAAAGAAAGACCGCGACACTATAAACGGTTTTGCAACTAATTCGATCGTAAACTCAAAAAAGCTAAAAAATGGAAACAAAAAAATTTCACTTAAGCGCTGTATTAACCGTTGTAACACATAAATACATGTGTTCAGATGTTAATGAGCTTTATCAAATACTAAATTTCATGACCGGCGATTCGGTTTATTCTACTCAGTTGGCAAGGGTTTTGCTTGAGTGTGAACCGGAAATACTACTCCAGCATCCTCAGTTAAAGGAAGTTAATGGTACAGAAATCACTACTGAAAATTGTGCTGAGTGGTTAGCAGACAAAATTAGTAAATATGGAGAATATTTGCCAATCAATACCTTGGTTATAAACCTGCACGAATTTAAAAACCCGATTGAAGAATACGAAGAAAAATATGGGGACAAAAAGATTATTACAGTTAAATTGCCAGTAGAGAAAAAGGGTAAATTTGATCCTAGTTTGAATTAAGAACACCTAAATGGTATCAGAGAATAGGAAGCACCAAATAGCTTCCTTTTTTATAAGCCATTAAAACCACCCGCTTTAGCGGGTGTGTGCGTTTAGAGCGAAGCTCTCGTTCGGAGTGGAATATGTTAAAATAAAATCACCTCTCTTAGGTCTAGAAAGAAGGTGATTTTTTATTTCCAGTATTAAACTGTATCAACTATCTCATTGCAGATATCGCTGTCAGTATCATTTGGTGTGGATACCACGATATCGTGAAAAAGTGATGGCTGATAATTATATTAAAGCAGAACTAGGACGAATATTCAAGGCAATCGCCAAATGGAATGGTCTATCTATTTCTGCTTGGCACATTGGCGATGACCACATTCATTTGGTTATTGATATTCCACCAAAGTATTCTGTTTCCTATGTCATGAGCATAATCAAAGGTAAGTTGTCGGCATGGATCAAAAAGAAAACCAAGAAGATACCCAAGGGAAGTCTCTGGGCAAAAGGGTATTTTGTTTCCACCGTTGGCGTTGATGAGATGACTATTCAAAACTATGTTAAACATCAAGAACATCATCAAGTAAATATACAGAAATTACCACTTTAGACACCTCGCCCACGTAGTGGGCAAGATAAATACCACCGGTCATATGACCGGTGGTAGTTTATTTTATAGTAATATTGAGGTGTGTTATAATTATCTTATGAAAGACAATCTTCCTAAACCATTCAAAAACGCAATAATCTTTGAAGATAATAAGCTTTATGCCTGTTTAGCTAATAAGCCCATGGTACCGGGGCACGTTGTTGTTGTTTGGAAGAAACTAGTTAATGATATTAATTTACTTAACAGAAAAGATTATAATCGTCTAATGATGGCTGTAAATGATATTAGACGGGCGATGATAAAAACCTTAAAAGTAAGGAAGGTTTATTTATTGTATATGGATGAGGTAAATCATGTTCATTGGCACCTTGTTCCACGTTATAATAAATTAGGAATAGATAATTTTTTAAATAAACCTGGAAAAATTAAAGATTTTACATTAGATGATAAAATTAGGAAGAATTTAATTATTACATAGTAAATATTTTTTTATAAAAAAGTTCCGACTATCTATGTTCCAGTTACAGAGCTATTAAAAATAATGCTAACCTTAGCGTTATTTTTTTATCACCATTTTAAAAATTCGAACTAGTCTTAGCGACTCGCTTAGATTAAAATATGATATAATTAGTGTATATGAATATCAACCAAGATTTTTTTAATTATATAAAACCATATTTAATTAAACTCAAAGATAAAGTTGGTGATGACTTTGTAGTTTTTGGATCAACTCCTTTATATCTATTGGGGATAGTTGATTTCAATGGATCTATAAATGACTTAGACGTATTTATAAAAGATATTTCTGTCGTTCCGAAAGATGCTACACCGGCCACCTTCCATAAAAATCAGGATCAGAAGTTGTATAAAATTTTAATTGATGATTTAGCTGTGGATATTGGTTCTTATTGGCCAGGATATGATGATATATTAAATAATATTTTTTTCAGCCCAATTGAAGTTGATGGTTTTAAATTTGCCAATTTAGATGTTGTAGAAGAATGGAAGAGAGAAATGGTTAAGAAATATGATCGTCAAAAGGATAAAGATTATTTAACTAAAATTCATGCCTTTCGGCAAAAATAGTTCGAAAGCAGTCTCTCCAAGCGAGCACATTTAAATAGCCCTGTTTTATGGGCAATTTTGTATATGGAGTTTATATCTTTTTAACAATATGATATAATTACTAAATGGCTATAGACATAGAATTAACTCTAAATAGGTTTGGTTTTGGAAAGATTAATGAAAATAAGTTTCAGTTTCTTTGTTTTAGACTTTCTAAATGGAAAATTCCTAATAAATACTCAATTTCTTTTGAAATAAACTGGAGAGGGAAAGAAGATAGTAAATAATGATTTTTTATTACAAAACCGTTCAAACTATGCCAAACTTCGCGCAGTGTTGACAAAAATAATACCTTTGTGGTATTATTTTTTATTACTTTAACAATCAAAAATTATTAATCGTGAAAAAAATACAGATACTTTCGCAGAAGATTAGGGCGAATTTGAAGGAGAAAAAGCAAATACTGCTTCAAAAGGCGAGGGAAGATTGGCGGATAAGTTTAAAATCTTCACTGATTAGCCTTTTTGCTATTCTATTTTGGAGTCTTGTTCTGAGGGATAGTTTTAGATTTAATCCTGAAAACGAAGAAGTAATGAGTGCTGTAGTCGGCGGATTCTTGGTTTTTTCTGCACTTTTGCCTAGCTTTACCCTTTCTCGTCTATCTAGTCAATATGACGACCTGAAGGTAGCGATTGATATTGCAAGGGACTTTCAAAAGTTTCGAATACTTTACAAGAAAGCTGTCCATCGACTCACCTATCAGGCGATGATTTTGGTTTCCATTTTGGCTATTTTGGCTTTAATGATGTTGCCGTATAATCGGCTAATCGTCGGTCTATTCGCCGTAGGTGGATTAACTTTTGTACATAGCTTTTTCTACTTCGTAGCGAAGGAACTGGATGATCCAAGTTCTTGGCATTTAAAAGTTCCAAAAAATTGGATTAATCGACTTAAGGAGGAGGATGAAAAGCGAGCCGTAGAGGAATTGGAATATCTAAAATAGTGCTATTCACGCAAAAAGCTTATACGAGTAGATTAAAATCGCTCGTTTTTTATTACAAAAAAATTCCAATCTTATCCTAACCTCAAGCTCTGTTGACAAAAATATAGCTTTATGCTATATTTTTTGTATTCATTAACAAATAATATAAACTTAAATAAGGAGGTTAAAAAATGAAAATATTTGTGTTTGTTTTAGGAATGATTTTTTGTTCAGTATCTGTTGTTTTATTCAAAATAATTAAAAAACATTTAGAATTTTTTGAAGAATATGTAAATAATAACCCAGATGGATACCGCTTTAGACAAGCTATTAAGAAGTTGATGAAATTGACTTTTTTTTATGCTTCGTCTTTGCTTTTTCTACTCGGCAGTATTATTTATATTTTGATAACATATTTTTCGAAATAAAAAATGCGCACGTTGCCGAGTTTTGCTAAGAGACTCGGTTTTTATTTACACAAAAAAATTCCAACTATCTATGTTCCCGTCAAGCCTCTTTGTCCATAAAGGGACTTTGTCTTTTTAGCACGGCATAGATCACTTGAATCATCTTTCTCATTACAGCAACTATATAAACATTCTTGGCCTTGCCTTCAGAGAGTTTTCTTTGGTAGAAATCTCTAAATAGACTAGGTCGCTGAATTGCCGTTAAAGCAGTCATATACAAAGTCTTCTTAATTATTCTATTTCCTCTCTTAGAAATATGACCATGGATATTTAAACTAGTTCCACTCTGTTTAGTCTTAGAATCAATACCCACAAAACCCACTAGATTTTTAGGGCTACTAAATTTAGCCACATCACCAATCTCGGTGGCAAAAGTCGTGGCTGTGATTTTACCCACCCCCGGAATACTCTGTAGTAGTAGTTGTTGCTCTGGTAAACAGGCTTCGAGCTGTTGTTCTAAATAGATAATCTTCTTTTCAACAATCTCTTTTAGCTCAATATTTATATTAGAAATTGGTAGTTTTTGACATTCTTCTTTTAAAGTTATATCTTGCTGTTTGAGAGTGAGTTCTGTTTTTAGTTTCACTAAATAATATCTCTGCCTAATTAGATTTTTAAATATCACTTCTTCGGAAGTATCTTTAAATTCTGCGCCCGCCCCTTCAATTAAACAAGTCCTGATTAATTTGGCATCCGCTTTGTCAGTTTTCACTTTTCGAATTGATGATCCTAAATATGATTTAGTGACGATGGGATTAATTATCTTCACCACATAATTCTTCCTCGCCCCTACAATAGCTAAGGGCAGAGAATAGGCATCAGTTGATTCGACTCCGATCACTGTCTCATTTTTTTGATAACTATTGGTCTCTAAATAACTAAAAAACTTAGTTAGTCCCAAATTACTATTAGAAAATTTAATGGGTTTGTCTAACTCATTAAAGCACGCCAAAAAATCATTCTTGGAAATATCAATACCAATATATGTTTGCATAATAGCTCTCACAATAAATGTATAGCCTGGTTGTTATACTTTTATTAACGAACTATATCCCAAACTTCGAGCTCTGTTGACAAAAATAATACTTTTATAGTATTATTTTTTTATTACATTAACAATTCTTTTAACTAAAATAATCGGCTATGAGACAGATTAAAACCGTTAATTATTCAAAAGCACCTATCCCCGCAGACTATAGGTGTGATGATTGCCTTAAGCATGGCGTGCAGCTATGGAGACATCTTACAATGGAAGTTTCAGATACACCGCTAGTATGGTCTTGTTGCGCCGAAGCAAGAGAGCGAAGCTGGCGAGGAGAGAATTGGAAAAGCCTATTTTATTGCAATATCAGCGCGGCTATAGGCGATTTTGTTCCAGCAATTCCTATTGAGGGACAGAACTCTTTCTGGGGAAATACTTCAATTCCTGAAAACGGATTTAACTGGTGGAAAAATTTACCGGTTAGATAGTATCGTAAAATTCAATACCCCGAGACAAATATGTTTCGGGTTTTTATTATAAAAAAGTTCCAATCTTATTCCGCCTATCCCGGTCTCTGAGCAGGTTTGCAAAATAGCACAATTAGTGCTATTTTTGTTATATATAATTATAATAGTATGTTTGGAGGAGAAAGATTTAAACCATATGCGGCTGCATATTTAGTCTTAGTTGAAAATAATAAAGTCTTGCTTTTAAAACGTTACAACACTGGATATCAAGATGGAAATTATAGTTTAGTGTCTGGACATTTTGATGGCGGGGAAACAGCGGGTCAATGTATATCTCGTGAGGCTAAAGAAGAGGCAAATATAACAATTGATCCAAAAGATTCAGAAGTTATTCACGTTATCCATCGTTTTAGGCCTGATCGAGAATATTTTGATATCTATGTAAAAGCTGGAAAATGGACTGGAGAAATAGCAAATATGGAACCAGATAAATGTAGTGAATTAAAATGGTTCGAATTAGACGCCCTCCCTGATAATATGGCGCCAGAAGTAAAACTAGCATTATCAAATATTCGTAAAAATATATTCTTTAGTGAGCTTGGTTGGGATTAATTAATGCTATTAAGTAAGTTTCAGTCTTATCACAAAACTCCGAGCATATATAAAAAAGAGGCTAATTTAAGCCTATTTTTTTATTAAAAATATACTACCGGCCTATTTAAAGTAACCAGATTTACTTTTTCGTATTATCTGAATCCTTCTTAGGCTTATATTTAACCTTCCAAACCAAACCTGATTTTATGTTAGCAATAGCGGGTAATAGATGATTAAGAAGCTGCTCCGCTGTCATTCTAAATTTATTACCTTTTGCAGAAATTTTAACCCAACCATCCTTATCACGAAAGTATTTTTCGGTGAAGTTTTTTGTACCCATTAATATTATGTAGCCGTCATTAGATAATTTCATATTATATATATTATATCAAAATTGAGGAATATATAAACTAGGTGTATTTATTAACTTGGCTACAACCATATGAGTGTGCACATTACCCGGCTCTATTGACAAAAAAGTATATTTATCAGCAAGAGGAAAATAGAAAGTTGCATAAACTGGAAGAGGGGGGGCAAGCGAAGAATAATGCTCCATTCGATTGAACAATCAGCAGAAATTACAATCGTATTATTCACAAAAAAAATTCGCAGAAGAATTCGAAACGTTTACTGGGGACGGAATTACAGATAAACTTCAATCTATTCGATTCTTAATCGCCCTTTTATTAAAAAATGAAGGCGGCTACAACTTTTAATCGATTAAAATCGTCTATTATAGGTTCTAAAGTGATTCGAATATTTTCGGGATATTTATAACATTATTTAGAAAACTCCTGTTTTTATTAGTTAAAATTGTTTAAAATTTTAGCCCCTGTTTTTGAAGTTGGGGTGTGGTATAATTAAATTAACATAAAATATGAATTCCAAATTAATTAAAGTTATAGGAAGTTTGATTGTTGTGCTAATTTTTGGCATTTTTGGATTGTTAAAATTTATTAAATACGGTGCTAGCAATTGCGATGCAAACGGAAAATTGTGTGATTGTTTTTGCTGTAATTTATTTGGTGGGAGAGGATATGAAGCTTGTGGAAATTATGGTTTTCTTGTAGGTGTGGGTATTGGCTTAGTAGTTATTTCGGTAATATATTTAGTAATAAAAAAATATGAAACAAAACAATATGAAACAAAATAAATTGATAATCATCGCAGTAGCTATAGTAGCTATATTAGCCGTAGCAGTATTAACTATTCAAAATCAGACAAAGATTAATACCACTGATAACTCTCTAGGTGAGAATAATATGGTAAGTAAGACTAATAGCGGTATTAATGTGGTTGATGATAGTGATTATATCGTTGCTCACAATCAAATAGCTAATATACCAATCGAAACCTTAAGCACAAAAGAAAGGGATGGCTTGATAATGATGCGAGAAGAAGAAAAATTGGCTCATGATGTTTATGTTACTTTATATGAGAAATGGGGCGTTAATGTTTTTAGTAATATAGCAAGAAGTGAGTTAACTCATACTGAGTCAGTTAGATACTTACTAGAAAGATATAACATTGAAGATCCGGTTAAAGATAATACCTTTGGAGTTTTCTCAAGTAAAGCATTTTCTGATTTATACGTTAATCTCGTTTCCAAAGGACAAGAGTCTTTAGTATCAGCTTTAATGGTTGGCGCGACCATTGAAGATTTAGATATTAAGGATTTAAATGAATTATCTACAAAGGTTGATAATAAAGATATTTTAGAAATTTATACCAATTTAACTAGAGGGTCTCGTAATCATTTAAGGTCATTTTCTAAGCAACTGGCAAAACAAGGCGAAACTTATTCAGCTCAGTATTTAACCCAAGAGGAAATTAATAATATTTTGAATTCAAGCCAGGAAAGAGGGAGTAATTAAGATTAGATATATATGAGCATGAGAAAATTAAAAGATCTAAATTTGATGGGCGTTAATACTGGATTGGCGGTTGATATTGATGAAACATTATCATGGACTATTGGTTACTGGATAGAAGAAATGCAGAAGAAATTTGGTAACCCAGAGAATCTTACTGTTAAAGAAATGATTGAAAAGTATCGCTATAGTCAAAACGTTCCTTACTGGCAGCATGACGAGGCGCTTAACTGGGTAGATGAAAAAATAAATTCTAATGAAACACAGGAGAATCTCCCTTTAATAGAAGGCTCCAGCGCTTACCTTAAAAAAATTAATAAAATAATTCCTATTGCGGCCTATATTACAGCTAGGCCAGAAAGAGTCTCTGAAGGAACTAGGATTTGGCTAGCTAAGCATAATTTCCCTGTGGCGCCGCTTATTTGCAGGCCAAACGACATCGCTCATGGTAATGGAAATGAGTGGAAAGCGAAAGTTCTTGAAGAAATGTACCCAAAAGTATTTGGCATTATAGATGATAACGCTAAGCTGCTACAGTTTTTAAGCAAAGATTATAAAGGAATGGTATTTATGTATGAACATAATAGCGATCTTGGATTTCCTTTTGCGGTGGCTTGTAAAGATTGGATTACTGTTTATAAAGAAGTAAAAAAATATATCACAAGATTTAATTATGTTAATAGAAAAACCAAAAACTGAAGATTTAAAAATGATTCGTTGTGTTTTGGAACAATGGACTGAGCAAGAAGAAGTTGAAAAATATTTACTCAGAATAGAATCGGAAATTAATGGAATCACTGAATATTCAATGAATTTTTGGGTTATTAAAGACGGGAAATCAGTTGTTGGAATTAGCGGTCTAGCTAAGCCACTGCCGCTTGTCTTGCCACTAGCTAAAACAGATAATCCAGGAGAGATTAAAATACTTTATATTGATAATAATCATCGCCATCAAGGTGCTGGCAGTCAGATGGTGAATTATTTGGAACAGGAGGCTAAAAATGAGGGATATAAAGAACTATTTATTAGGAGCGCTGAAAGATATAAAGATACAGCTTATGACTTCTACGAGAATATGGGCTATGAACAGATACATAAACTGGAAAATAATATGAGTGTATTTTATAAAATATTTTAATTAATATATGAATGTTCTACTGAATGATATAAAAGTTAATTTTTCATTAAATGACTTGCCTATTTTAGTTTCTGGAGCAGAGAAAACGGGTTCGTCTTTTTTTACGGTTTGCTTGTTAGCTAATTTATTAAAAAGTGGACATAAAGTAATGTTGTTTTCTGCACACCCCGCGGCTAAGGAGGAATTTAGAAACCAGGCTGGGTCCGATTTAACCAATGCTTTAATAGTTAATTCTGAAAAAGAGGAGGATTTTATTAATACAATCAAAAACACCTCCGATTTAGCAGAAAGAGTGGTTTTAATAAAAAATATAGATTCCTATAGTCAAAAAGTATTTGAAGCTGTTAAAGATTTAAATCTAGTTATTTTTTCTGGAGATTTAGATAAGTGCCAATTTTCTGACGATTTATTAAAAATGAATTTCGTTTCAAAAATATTTTTTTCATATTCTGAAAAAAATCCGATAGAGGAATTAATATCATTGCCTAAATATTCTGGTTTAATTGTAAGCGAAAAATATAATGGAGTTATAAAATTGGAAGTTAAATAGGTGTCCAATTTTTCACAATAATTAGTCAGTGAGACTTAGAAGTGTTCTCTCAAATTTACCTATTGACAATATTCAGATATTTTGTTAATGTCAAAGATATGTTTAGATTTATTGCAAAAACTAGCAAAGCGAAGTACAAGAAATACTCTTACGAAGGGGATTTTCTTGCTTTTTAGTTTTTAAAATAAATTACTCAAAACCAAATTGCAAGCATTGATCCCTAAAAGAGGGATTTTTTTGTAGTTTGGTTTTTGTGTAAATATTATTTATATATAAACTAGATTACAAAACACGATGTTTTGTAAGGACTAGGATCATTCTTTAACAATTTAATATTTTATATTATGAGCACTAAAGAGGAAAAAGATAGGTGGGCATTAGCACCATTAAAACTTTCAAGCAGCTGGTTTAACACTATCGAGCCTAATTATGATTTTACCGTTACTAAAGAAATGATACGTCGAGAATTCGTTGGTCGTTCAGAAGATTGGGAAGACGGTGGTTCGCTTTGCAACTTCTTTCTAGCATCTGAATTGAATTTAGACGAAGAGAGGGATATATCAACTCAAGTATTTAGGTGTTGTATATCAGAATCATTCGTTGATAATGCACTAAATCTGTTAGATAGCGACTGGGATAAATTGTGCTGGACACAACGCCAAATTAAAGCTTTTGTTAATAATTATGGTAAATGGATTCTTACAATTCTAAAGATTGAAGAACCCAGCTTGCCTTGTCATCTTTTATTCTTAGGAAAAAAGCACTGCAAATATTTATTAATTCATGCTAATTTTCAGCGAAACTCAGAAGAAGAAATACATTATTCAATTTTTGGCTTTGAATATACTCCAATGAGTCAGTATGGTTTTCTGGTTGTGCCTCTACCTTTACCGCGGGAAATAATTTATAAGCCATGAAGGTGGTCAGTTAGCTATTATAAATGCCAATTTAATTATTGGCATTTTTTATTATTTTTAGTCTTTCTTTATGCCATATTTTATGGTATTTTTATAGTATAGTAATAACAAAAAGATATTATTATTTAATAAAACATATGACTAATTTCTACGATTTATCTGCTGAAGCTGCCAATGGGAAGCTAATTAAAATGTCTGATTATAAGGATAAGGTGGTTTTGGTTGTTAATACGGCCAGCAAATGCGGGTTTACTAAGCAATATGAAGGGTTGGAGAAGTTATATAAAGATTATAATAATCAAGGCCTTATTATCTTAGCCTTTCCTTGTAATCAATTTGCCGGACAAGAACCGGGAAGTGAAGCGGAGATTGTTTCTTTTTGCCAGCTTAATTATGGTGTAAGTTTTCCTATTTTTAAGAAAGTAAAAGTTAACGGCTCAGAAGCGCACCCGATCTTTGTTTATTTAAAAAAAGAATTATCAGAAATACTTGGTGGGCGGGTTAAGTGGAATTTTACTAAATTTTTAATTGATCGCTCAGGTAGTCCGCTAAAACGTTTTGCGCCTACGACAACGCCTAAAGAGATTGAAGAATATTTAATTGATAATAAAATTTTATTTAGACCAATTAATTAGTAATATTTATTTTTGTATGAAAGATAATGGAAAAATAGTAATAATTGGTGGCGGAATTGGCGGATTATCTACAGCCGCGCTATTAGCGAAAAATGGGTACAAAGTTACTGTTTTAGAAAAAAATGAATGCTTGGGAGGGCGAGCAAGAAGATATGTAGAAGGTGGGTATGTATTTGATATGGGACCTTCGTGGTATATGATGCCTGATGTTTTTCGTTCTTATTTTAAATTATTAGATAAGAACATTGATGATTATTTAGATCTTATAAAACTACCTATTCATTATAAAGTTTTTTATGACAACAAAAATACTTATACAATAAACGACGATTTAGACGATGTAAAATCACAATTCGAAAAAGTTGAAAAAGGTGCCGGCACTAGTCTTCAAAAGTATTTGGAAAAATCTAAAAGACTTTATAATCTAGCAACAGATAAAATGGTGTTTTTTAGTTATAAAACTATATGGCCATTACTTAATCCAAAATTTTTATTGAAGCTTCCAATTCTCAGTCTATTTAAAAGTTTTCATAGTGACGTTAAGTCATATTTTAAAAATCCCGAATTACAAAAAATAATAGAATTTACAACTGTATTTTTAGGCGGCTCACCTTACAACACCCCATCATTTTATGAGTTAATCTCGCATACTGACTTTAACCAAGGAATTTTTTATCCTAAGGGAGGTATCTATAAAATAGTAGATGCACTTGAAAGGGTCTGTCTTGAATTTGGTGTTGAAATTATAACCTCAGAAGAAGTAAAAAAAATAAACATAGAAAATGGTTTAGCTAAGCAAATTATCTGCAGCCATAAAGTTTATGAGGCGGACATTGTTGTCTGCAATGCGGATTATCGTTTTGTTGAAACACAGCTTCTAGAAGAAAAATGGCAAACATATAATAATAGCTATTGGAATAAAAAAACGCTTTCACCATCCGGGTTTATAATTTATCTTGGGCTTGATAAAAAATTTACTCAACTGGAACACCATAATTTATATTTCAACAATTCATGGGAAGATGGTTTTAAAACTGTCTATAAAGATCCTTCGTGGCCAGATAAACCTTCTTATTATGTTCACGTGCCGTCTAGGACGGACGATTCAGTCGCTCCGAATAATCATGAAGCAATGATGATTTTAGTTCCGGTAGCCGCTGGCCTTGATGACTCCGAGGCTTTAAGGGAGAAAAAAGCTCAAGAAGTTATAGAACATCTTGAAAAAATTATTGAAGAACCTATTAAGCCACATATAAAATTGGAGAGGATATATTCACATAGAGATTTTATCTCAGATTACAACTCCTTTAAGGGGTGTGCTTTTGGGTTGGCTCATACTTTAGATCAAACTGCTATGTTTAGACCTAAGAATTTTAGTCAAAAAGTAAAAAATTTATATTTTGTGGGTCAATACACAAACCCCGGGGTTGGAATGCCTACAACGCTAATTTCCTCACAAATAGTCTATAATTTGATCGAAAAGTATGAACGCTAGTAATCACGACTTTGGAGAAACTATTAGAAAAGCAAGTAAAACTTTTTATATTTCATCTCTATTTTTCCCTAAAAATATTAGGAGTGATGTTCATATTTTATATTCATTCCTTAGAATATCAGACGATTTGGTTGATTCAGTGCCACCAAAAGAAGATGAATTTCTCGAGTTAAAATCACAGTTGTCAGATAGCTTAAATAATAAAGAAGTTAGTAATTTTTTTGTTAAAGCTTTTTCTGATTTGGCAAAAAGAAAAGGAATAGATCGTAAAGTAATTTATGATTATTTAGATGTTCAGGAGATGGATTTAAAAAAACGATCATACGCAACATACGAAGAGTTAGATAAATTTATTTATGGAGTGGCGGGAGTCGTTGGACTTATGATGGCGAAAGTGATGGATTTAAAGGAGAAATCATTCCCAGGCGCTATAAAATTAGCAAGCGCCATGCAAAACGTTAATATTATTAGAGATATTTCAGAAGATTTAGCTGCTTCTAAAGTATATTTACCTCAAGATGAATTAAAGAAATTTGGCTTGCAAGGCGAACTTACAAAAGAAGAAAGTGAAAAAAAACCTGGGGAATATAATTCATTTATTAGATTTCAATTAGAAAGAGCGAGGGGGTTATTGCTTGAGAGCAAAGAAAGCTTTAAGTTTATTCCCGATAATATCGTCCTGCCAATAAAAATTGTCGCTGAGATTTATGAAGATATAATTAATCGTATTTCTGCCAAACCTCACCTAATATTTCAAAGGAAAATGAAACCATCAATTTTTACTATATTAAAAATATCTTTAAAAAATTATTTTTATGGTTAAAAAGTATTTAGAACAGGCTGGTGATATTAAGAAAAAGATTTACCAAGCAGTGGTTAAGTTTATTCGCGATAAGGAAGGGGAATATGAATATGATCGTAGCTGGGATAATAAAAACAAGGCTTTTGATCGTTTGGTTGAATTTGTGACAAGGGGTAAGTGCATCCGCGGAACTTTGTTCTATTATATCGCCAGTGAATTGGGATGTAAAAATAAAAAAAGTATCATAGACTTTGCCGTTGGGATAGAGTTAATACATTCCGCCTTGCTAATTCATGATGATATTATGGATAATGATCTCTTAAGGCGCGGTAAACCTTCAATATACGCTCAGTATATTAACGAAATAGTTACTCGTGACAAAAAATTATCAGTAGAAACGGCAAAATCAATCGCTATTTCAGTTGGAGACTTAGCTATATTTATCGCTTTTGATAGTTTTTATCGTGCTCTAAAAAGTAATCCCAAGAGCTATGAGATAATTAGACTCTTAATAAAAGATTATTCCTTAACCGGCTTAGGTCAGATCGATGATGTGTTTTTTAGTGGCTCTGATATAGAGCCTACCCCAAGTCAAATAACTAGAGTTTTTTTACACAAAACAGCTCGCTATACTTTTTCTGTCCCATTAATTATGGCAGCCATGTTTACCAATAAATCTAAAAGTTTTATCTCAAACTTAAATAAGATTGGAGAAGATATGGGGATTGTTTTCCAAGTTCGAGATGACGAAATTGGCTTCCTGGGGAGTGAGGAAAAAATAGGAAAAACTATTGGTATTGATATTGCAAGAAATAATAAAACTCTTATTAGATATTATTTATATAAAAATAGCTCAACCAAAGAAAAATTGGAACTCAATAAAATATTTGGAAAATCAAATATAAAAAATATCCATATAGAAAAATTAAAGAACTTAGCAAGCTCCAACGGAACCTTAGCTAAAATTAATAAATTAAAAGAAGAACGTCTTGTCGCCGCGCAAATTAATATAAATAAAATAAATAATAAAAACATTAAAAAATCGCTAAGTGATTTATTAGTGTATTTAAATAATCGAAACTCATGATATACGAATATTTAATATTTAATATTTTTGTCATTATTGGCCCACTTTTAGTATTTTTTTCCAGAAGAAAGTCTGTTGTTAGGCCAAGTTTAAAGTCATTAGCAATAAGTATCCTAATAGCGGCGACTTTTTTTGTAATCTGGGATTACTTTGTAGTTAATTATTTCTGGTTTTTTAATAGTAAATACATAACAGGAGTTTTTATAGCCGGTCTGCCAATAGAAGAAATTTTATTTTTTTTCTCCGTTCCATTTGCCTGTTTACTACTCTGGGTTAATTACGAAAAATATTTTAGTGAAAAAATAATTTCTAATTTTCGTTTTTATTTGATTGTTTTTTGTCTAATCTTGGCTCTCTTTTTTTTATTTTATGGAATTATATACACCAGTACAGTTTTATTCGTATTTTTGGGAGTCGTGTTAGTTGATTGCCTTTTAAAAACTAATCTATTTATAGAAAAAAAATTTGTTACCTTTATATTCCTTGTGGTAAATATTTTGACATTAATTTTTAATCTATACTTAACGGCTCGACCAGTTGTTATGTATAACGAAGCTTTAAAGACAAACATTAACATAATCACAGTTCCATTGGAGGACTTCGTATTTGGCATGGCACTAATTTCTTTGACAGTAATTATCTATGAGAAGATGAGAAAGAAATACACTTCGCCTATTTTAAATTAGCCTGGAAAATTTCTTTTATCCGTGGAAATGCCAATTTAAATATTGGCATTTTTTTGTTAAAAACGCCTTGGTTGCATCTATAAATAGTCTGGACTTTGCGGCTAAAAACAACTAAAATGATAGTATATATAAACTAATTATGTATTTATGGAGAGGAATTTAGAGGCTCGGGGCGAAAGCAAGAAAACCAACTTAAAAAAGGAAAATATTAATAATGTTGATAATACTTTTGATAATGATAAAAAGCTAGAAGAGGGTATCCATTCCGATTATTTAAATGATTTAGATTTTCAAATTAATCTCGAGGAAGAGATAATGGAAGAGTTTTCTAAAACTAAAAATGATAGTTTGCGTGAATCATTGCTTGAGATTAGAAAATCAGGCGAGGAATCATTAAAGACTATCTCTTCAAAAATTATTGAAGTATTTAGTTCAAATAAATTGGCTGTTTTACTTAGAAATAGTTATATAGAAAAAAGAGGACATAAAATATATAAAGAACTTAGTGTTGATAATAAGTTGGCGCAAGCCGAAGATTATGATTCATTTTTAAAAACGATTAG
The DNA here is from genome assembly GCA_964500975.1 of uncultured Gammaproteobacteria bacterium. Lineage (GTDB taxonomy): Bacteria > Patescibacteriota > Patescibacteriia > Patescibacteriales > UBA12465 > UBA12465. The sequence continues at coordinate 137,303 of CAZCQW010000001.1, forward strand.
TTCAGATTTTTGGGGCAGTTTAGTAAATTCTGATGACGCTATTTATAGAGCAAATATAGCTTTAACATCAATAGCAAGTAATTTCACTCAAAAACATGAACTACAAAAAGAAGGCGTCGATCTCGATGGCAAAAATTTTAGTAAAGCTCAGAATGTTTTAAGTGTTTGGCCAAAGTTGCTAAGCAAACATGATTCACATGCCAGAACAAGTCGTAATTTAGATAATTATTTGAATAGGGTGGTCGCAAATTCTGGAACCTACTGTGATGAGGCTAAAGAAAATTTAAAAAAATTTATAAGCAGTGAAAATGATTTTATTGCCCTCCAGGCTTTAACCTTAACTTCTATAGATCATGCTGAAAAAGATTTTCCAGGAGAAATTCTTTCTAGGATTGATTCTGTGATTTCCGAATTTCCAGACGCCAGAGCCCTCCCTGACAATATAAAAAGCTTGCTTCTGAATTTTGTTTCTAAGAAACCCGAGGAGTTTTTGCTTAATAACCGAAGAGCCGATTTTTTATTTAATATATGGTTGAATGATTTAAAAAGACAGCCAGATAATGGGTTCAAGGCAATAATGCCGGTTCTAATTGAGCGCATTTCTAATTGTTCAGAAAATGAAACAAAGGAAATACTTCGGGTTATTGATATTCATCGGGCTCATTCGTATTCAAGCGAGGATCTAGGCTGGCTATTAAGCGTTCTTCCGATTGAGAAAAATGATCTTAAACCATTTATAAAAAAAATAGATGAGGGACTGGTGGGTGGTCATATTGTTGCGGTTAAAGAAGCTGAGCTATCTGGTTTAAAAATTTCAACAGAAAATTTTAATGATATTTTGGAAGCCGCACGGAGATTATCTTCTGGCGAGGAGCTAATATTTCTTAGTAGCTTAATAATTAAGTATCCCGATGAAAATTCTGGTATAAACTCCGAGATGCTTGGACAAGTACTAGATTCTCTTAAATCAGGGGGCGAGAATCGCTTTAGTATTGAAAAAATTCATGCTTTGAGTATTTTAATGAATAAAAATAATTGGCCTGATATCCTAAAAGAGAAAGTTTTTTCTTTAATTGATATTAGTAAAGATATAAATCTAAAAATTTTAGACAACAAAGACGCTGAAAATTACGCCTGGATAAATAGCGAACCTTCTCTGGTGCGTGTTTTACAAATAAACTTTCATAAAAAAGCTGGTCAAAACGAGTTAAGACATTATTTTTATGAAGTTTTAGATGGCAAGAGAGAGAGTGATGATATTGATGATTTGATAAAGTCTTATGGAAATTCACAAACTCGTTTAGATTTTGAAGAAATTAGGAGTCTTTTCTTGGATGGCAAGATTGATAAAAAATATATAGAGTATTTTATCGATAAAGTCTATGTTCGCGATATTTTATGTGGACTTGAAAATAACTCAATTAATCCAGAAGATGAAAAATTTCTTTTAGAGTCAGCTCTTAAGTACGGGCAAGCGAAAAAGACTCTTCTAATTTTAGAGAAAGTATTCAGTTTAGAGGCTTATCAATCTCCTGAAAAAAGACGAGAAATGATTGATCTTATGTCAGGAAATTTAGTCAGCGAGGTCAATGAACGAAAACATTATTACGAATCCGTTTGGGTGAGAAATATCGCAGATGATATATTTCGTGATAATGGTTATTATAATGGTAAGTATAGTTATCAAAAAACTTTTCTTAGTGATGATGAAATTAAATATTTAGGGAGGAAGGTAATGGAGGATGCGTTGGGAATGAGTATGGACAACAGACTTGCAAATTTAGTATTGACTTATCCCGAAATGATACGTACATATTTTCCCGATATGAACAAAGATAATGAACCAGTAAATGATCGTGAAGAATATTTAACTAAATTATTTGAACGTTTAGCGCCTAATGGGCAAAATGAGTCTTACTCAATAATCACTGAAGCGTATTTTTCTGGACTAGATCTTGATATACATGATGAAAATACTCGTCTTAAAATAGAAAATAAATTTCTAGAGTTAAGAGCTCTTAAACATACCGATTTTATCGATAATTTTTACTATTTAAACGATGAACAATCGGAAAAATTCTTAAATTACTTTACTGAAAATAACTCCGTCGATCCTAATGATAATAGTGTTAATAATACATGTCATCGTCTAAGTGTTAAGCAAGCAGAAAGCATCACTAATAATAAAGAGGGTCTAAAAAGGGTTTATATAAAGTTGCTAAACGATAAAAACCTGCAATCTTCTCATGCCACGATTTTATTTAAGGAAGATGTAGTGTTTGGTGATGAAGACATTAGAAAAGCCTTTTTCTCAAATATCAATAATTGGCCAGAGGTTGATGGAACTGAAATTCTAGAAGCTGCGGCTAAAAGAAAAAATGAAGAAGGATTTTCTTTAAATTTAGATGAAGTAAAAACGATAAGCACAGCCGTTATGAATCATCGCGGTTTATCGCCAAGATTTTGGAATAATTATCTTGCTTCAGGCGCGGAAAATAATGATTTTTATCTTGATGGCAACCTGTTTGAAATGGGTTTAAAAAATATTGGAGAAGACTGTTTTAGTGAAAAAGCTGAAAACGTTGTGTCATTTTTAAAGTCGATAGAAAGCAGTGAATTTGAAGTAAAAAATGAAGACATTGAAAAAATAATTGTTAGTTCGTTTAACGGAAACAGCAATAAAAGAGAGTCAAATTTTTCCGAGCGTTTGGAGATATTTTATGCTTATAGACCTGATTTAATTGAAAAAGAAATTATTGAAAAAAAATTTGAAGTGTTTCAGCAGGTGTTTGAAAGTAATATAGATTATTCGGAAAACTTCAAAGATGGCGCCATAAAAAAACTTTTTGAAAATAAACTTTACAGAATTGAAGTATTTCTTGATTATTTAAAGAAAAAAAATGATCAAGTAAGTTTAAATAAATTCAAAGAATTTGTGAACAGAGAAGTTGATAAAGATTATGCGATGTCAGCTCGTTTGCAGTTGCTCCAGCATGACTTTCTCAATGTTGAGGAGTCAAAAAAGTTGTATAAAGAATCGACTTCTAATTCAAAAGATAATGTAAGAGGGCAGATTTTAAATTCGATAGATATAATAAGTTCAATGCTTAGTAATAGGGACAACATTGATAAACTCAGTGACTTCTTTGACGAGCCAAATTTAGAACGGGCCGAAGGTCTAAAAGAGATAGCTGATTTTATTGAAAAGTATAGCAAAGAAAATAAAGGTAGAAGTATCGCCGTTATGCTTTTTGCTAGAGAATATTTACCTGATAGAAAAATTGAAGAAGTGATTGAAAGGGTTTCTCATAGTTTAAGGAAATATCAAGAGGTTTTAGATAAGAATTCTTATGGTAAAATTCCCGAAGGGTTACATGCATCTATCGGAATGGAATATGAAATAACTCAATCAACCGCTGATGGTTACCAGGAGCTAACCCAACAATCAAGTTTAAAAAAAGATATTGCTAGGCTTAGTAATGCGGCGAGAATTGGATCGGGTCGCGATGCTGTTCATGAAATAGCAACTAAGCCGACCGACAACCCTTATCTCATGCTTTTGGAAATGAAGTTATTACATGATATAGAATATATTGATTTAAATTTCGACAGATCTGAGAATTATCAAAAGGGTGCCAGAGGTTTTCATTTAACGATTGGAGGTGAAAAAGGTATTGCGGTAAACCAAGAAAGTAATTTTTTACAAAATGCTATTATTACCGCATCTTGGGGTGGGGTGCAGTCTGGAGAAAGTGGACATAAGGTAAATGGTGGAAGAGGAATTTCTTTACGAGGGAGATCTAGGGATGATTCTAATAATATTAAATTTTTTGATGAAGCGACTGATTCCGTAGAACTAAGATCTTTATCAATTGATAAATTTGAAACACTACAAAGAGCAGTCACAACTGCTTTTAATGGAGCCATTGCTATCCAGGCCTTTAGAGAATGTTTTTCGCGCGGATCAGAGAAAGCTTTAGAGATGTTGTCAGACGAAACTGAGTCTAAGAATCTGCAAGAAATGATTAATTCGAAAGATGAAAAAACAGGCCAATTAGCAAATAGTTGGTTAGAATTGATTAGTAAAGTTGATAAAGCTATTAAAAATCATAATGATTCATTTTTAGATAGAGAAACGTATGGTTATTTAGATGATGAAGGAATTTGGGTAGACCCCGCTGACTTCGGTGGTGAGTATAATAAAAAACGTTTTGATTCAATTATTACTAATATTGACCCGACTTTGAGTCTTGATGAATACGCAAAGACGACAGAGATAAATAGAGGGGAGATGTTTAAAAGTTTTAGCGTTGATTTGTCCGATAAGTTAATTAAGATAAATAATTTATACCTTAAACCAGGAGCAACTTCGCTTGATAATAAAGAAAACAAAACCAGTGTATTTAAAGGTGATCACACTAATTCAATCTCCATGCTTAAGGTAACTAAATTAGATAATGATAGATTAGAATATTATGATGATGATTTTTTAAATAAAACCGTTTTTGACACAGCGGGTGAAAAGAGGACTGGTTATTATGCAATTCAAGGCGGTAGTGAATTAATGCTTACGCATGCAGTTCAAAAATCTTTAATTGAGTTTAACTCAAAAATAGAAAAACTACTTAACTAAGTTAAGCTGAGAGTAAATTAATAAATATGAAAAGGAAAATAGAAAAAATAAATAAGGCGGTTTGGGATTTATCGAATCTTGCTAAAGAAAGTTTTCCTGTTAAAAGAAAAAAGATAGAATTAGCACACAATAATTTTATTGATAAATGGGAGAAAAGAACTGATTGGCTTAAAAATCCACTTATACTTAAACAAGCTTTGGATGAATTTGAAAATATTCACCGCTTCTATGCTAATGGCGCCGAAGAAGTTTATTACTATTGGTTACGCTCACAAGTAGAAGAAGATAATACTGACGTTAAGGCGAGGTTCAATCAGGTAATTAATTTTAGCGTTGGCTTAAATAATAAATTACAATTTTTTGAACTAAGACTTTCACGTTTAGACAAGAAAGGGCAAGAAAAATTTATTAATAATAAATTCCTTGGTTCGTATAAGCATTTTTTAGAAAGATTATTTGCTCAATCCGATTATTTATTAAGCGAGGCTGAGGAAAAAATCTTGCGCTTAAAAGAGCAGAGCAGTTATTCTAATTGGGTTAAAATGACTTCGGAATTTTTGTCTTCAGAAAAGGGCGAAGTGATTCTTGCAAATGGAAAAAAAGCGAATAAAAATTTTTCTGAAATTTTGGGACTGATAACTAATCAAAATAAAAAAGTTAGAGACAGTGCGGCTCGGGCCTTTAATACTATTTTAAAAAATAATATTAAAGTCGGTGAGAATGAATTAAATTCAATTTTGGCTAATAAGCAAGTAGATGACGAGTTACGTGGTTTAAGTAGACCAGACTTAGCTCGTCATTTAAGTGATGATATTAGTAGTGAGGTAGTAGATTCAATGATAAAAGTAGTAACTGATAATTTTTCTATTTCTCACAAATATTATAAATTAAAAGCGAAACTACTTAAAACAAAAAAATTAAAATATCATGAAAGAAACGTTCCACTTGGAAAATCAGAGCTTAATTATAGCTATGAAAAATCAAAAAAATTAGTAGGAAAAGTTTTAAGCGATCTAGATCAAGAATTTGTTGATATTTTTAATAACTTTGATAAGGGTGGAAATATTGATGTTTACCCAAAGAAGGGCAAAAGTTCTGGGGCTTTTTGCGCAGCTGAGTCTGTGACTCAACCAACTTATATTATGCTAAACCATAATAATAAACTCCAAGATGTTTTAACTCTTGCTCATGAGGTTGGCCATGGAATAAATAATGAATTAATGCGACAAACACAAAATGGTTTAAGTTTTGGTGTTACTGTGGCAACAGCTGAGGTGGCTAGTACATTTTTTGAAGATTTCGTTCTTAAAGAAATACTTAAAGAAGCAAATGAAGGGACGCGTTTTGAGATTATGATGGAAAAACTAAACCAAGATATTAACTCTATTTTTAGACAGGCCGCCCTTTATAAATTTGAACAGGAATTACATCAAGAATTTAGAGCTAAGGGTTATTTGAATTATCATGAAATTGGTAAATTATTTCAGAAGCATATGTCTGCTTATATGGGGCAGGCGGTTGAGGAGTCAAAGGGTTCAGAAAACTGGTGGCTTTACTGGAACCATATTAGATCATTCTTTTATGTTTATTCATATGCGAGTGGTCTGTTAATCTCTAAATCTCTCCAAAATCAAGTTTCTAAAGATAAAGATTTTATAAAAGAGATTAAATACTTTCTATCAACTGGATTAGCCGACTCACCACAAAATATTTTTTCTAAGTTAGGAATAAACATTAATGATAATAGTTTTTGGAAGAAAGGGGTTAAAGAAATTAATGATTTATTAGTTGAAACTGAAAAATTAGCAAAAAAATTGCGGAAAATTTAGATTATGCTTAAGTGATATTGTTGAAAGGAGTTATTATTGATATAATTTATTTGCCCGCAAGGGATATTCATACGCATTTTTAGGATATAATTTTGTAAGTGATGCTTCATCTTAATATTAGTAAAAGTAAAATATTTATAGGATTTTTATTGGTAAATTTGATATTTACTAGCTTTTTTGATTTCCCAAAGGATTCTTTAGCGGCCGATGTTAACCAATATAATTTAAGTAGTGACTGGCGATGGGTGCCAACTTTGTCTATAGGCGATTCTGCCGTAACTTCTGCGCTATCTAATAAGGTGGATTCTGGCTTAATAAGTGTTTCAACTAATGAAACCAAAGAAATTATTTTATCCCTTGATTCTGCTCCTAATGGCGGTATTTTTACTTATACTTTAATAGGAACGGATCAGGACTTATGGACAATAAATGCAAGTCAATCATTTGATAGTACTAATGGATCAGATGGCTCTTGGTCCAGTCTGGCAACTTATATTTCTGGAGATGAAAATGGTCCTACTGATCGCTTACGGCATGTAAACATACCCGAATCAAGCTCTGCTCGATGGTTTAAATTCTCTGCAACAAATAATTATTCTTCAGCGCAGTCTATTTCAAATGTTGGTTTACGAAAATTTGGCGTCAATAATGATTATTGGGTTTTTGTGGGGGCATCTATTACAAATATGTCTATTGATTATCGGAACATGAATGATGCCGTTAAGTCTGAATATGGTTACGACCCCCTTATCTTTAATACCGGAAATTCAGGAAAAACTATTGGTTGGTTAAATGATAATATTGATATTATTTTGGCAGCTCATCCAAAAGCAAAATTTGTATCTATCGACATGGGGGGGAATAATGTTAGTTATAGTAGACCATTTGCTTCTACGACCGAGAGTATGCGTAACTCATTTGTTTCTGATTATAGTTCTGTTATTCAAAAAATTCATAATTCCGGGAAGATAGCCGTGCCGGGTCGGATAACGTTTCGTAATTATCCAAATGAATATCCAGGTAAGCCAGGTACTTACCTTGGAGGTATGCCTCAGAATGGCGCATTGCCTTTTAATACAGAATTATTAGATCCCGTAATAGCAAGTTTAACACCAGATTTTTATGATTCTTTAGCTGGACATGGAGCGGTTGATTTGTACACATATTTTTTAAATAATCAATGGGTTTTAGAGGGAAGTGATGGACTTCATCCAAATGTAGCTGGTAGGGAGTTTTTTGATAGTATTTGGAGAGATACTGCTTTTCGATTTGTATATTTAGGGACATTCCCGAACGCTTTAACCCCCCAAACTTTTAATACGCCAATACAAGATGCTTCAAGCTTGGTCACGATAGCAGAATCATCGAGAGAAACTGTTGATATCAATAAGGCTCAAGCTAAATTGGACGAACTTAATTCTTGGCCAGAATACTCAGTAGATCAGGCTGCATTGCAATTAAGATTGAATAATGTTATTCCAACCTCAGCTCTTTTTTATTGGGTTGACTTTGGTCGGCCAGAATCAAATTATATCACAACACCTAATTGGAATAATCTAAGCACTATTACTGCTAATTCATCTGTTAATTTAATTACAGATGCTGGCGCATCTAGTTCTGTAGTATTAAAAATTACAAATCCTTTTATTGGTATATCTACTAGTGGATTAGATTTTCCTGATTTACCATTTAATGCAGAGAGAGATTCTTTTAATGTTCGCAGTACTACAAATCCAAAAGCTCAATTACTTCTTTCTGGTCTAAATCTCGAAAAAAAATATAAATTTATTATATATAGTTCTAGTGCAGTAGCTACCCCAAGTAATGTTACAGATTTTACTATTAATGGAGTTAAAAAAAGTGTTACATCAAGTGGAAATACATCGCAATTGGTTCAATTTGATGACATTATTCCAAGTTCTGACTCAAAAATATTAATAGAGGTTAGTACTAATACAAATTACGGTTTTATTAATGCTATATCTATTAGAGAAACAGAAAATCCACCTTCATGTACTGATCATATTTTAAATCAGGATGAAGTTTTTGCTGACATCGGAGGTGTTTGCGGAACACCTGTTACCCTAACTTATTCTGCTGGAGCTCACGGATCTCTTACTGGTTCGTTATCTCAGACTATAAATAGCGGTTCAAGTGGTACTGCTGTTACTGCTGTGCCAGACACAAATTATCATTTTGT
>CAZCQW010000002.1:0-12214 GCA_964500975.1 uncultured Gammaproteobacteria bacterium
ATCCATACCAAAGGCTTAATTCCTAATTATCATTTAACAAGTGATTTAAGTCAGAAAAAAATTCGCGCCTTAGTAAAACAAGTAATTACTCTATGTGATAAAGTTTCTGAATGGCTACCAGAAGACATAAAAACTCGTTTGGGATTAATGGACTTAAGCGAAGCTTTAAAAAAAATTCATTTCCCTCGCACACTAGAAGAAGCAAGCTCTGCCCAAAGACGTTTAGGTTTTACAGAATTATTTTTACGTCAGATAAAAGCCCAGCTAATAAAGAAACAAATTAAAAGTCGGACTGCGCCCGTAATAAAATTTCAAGAAAAAATTACTCAAGATTTCGTCTCCGCTTTATCGTTTCAGTTAACTGCTGCCCAAAAAAAATCAGCCTGGGAAATTCTTCAAGATTTAGAAAAATCTGAACCAATGAGTCGCTTGCTTGAAGGTGATGTTGGTAGCGGAAAAACTCTAGTGGCGGTTATGGCGATGCTTAACGTCGCGTTAAATAAAAAGCAATCAGTTTTAATGGTGCCAACAGAAATTTTAGCTCAGCAACATTTTGATTCTATTAGTAAAATTTTAAAACCATATAATTTAAAAATTCAGCTACTAACTCATAACCATAAAATAAAAAATAAAGAAGATATTTTAAGCGCTGATATTATTATTGGCACACATGCCCTGATTCAATCTGGTGTTGAATTCAATAATCTCGCACTCGTTATAGTCGATGAACAGCATCGCTTTGGCGTTAAACAAAGGCAGAAATTAGTTGATTTCAATAAGGAAAATGAGGAAAACAGAATTACACCACATTTTTTATCAATGACCGCAACTCCTATTCCTCGCTCACTCGCTCTCGCTATTTACGGTGATTTAGATATTTCAATTATTAATGAGCTTCCGGCAAACCGAAAAAAAATTATTACAAAACTTGTAACCGAGACCAAAAGAAAGCTGGCTTATGATTTTATTCGTCAGGAGATAAAACTTGGTCGTCAGGTTTTTGTCGTTTGCCCATTAATTGATGAGTCAGATAAATTAGGTGTTAAATCCGTTAAACAAGAGCATGAAAAATTGGATAAAGAAATTTTTCCTGAACTCTCCGTCGGTCTTCTACATGGAAAATTGAAAAACAAAGACAAGGAGGCGGTAATGAATGATTTTCTAAATAAAAAAATTCAAATTTTAGTTTCTACATCAGTCATTGAAGTTGGGGTCGACGTGCCTAATGCAAGTTTAATGATTATTGAAGGGGCTGAGCACTTTGGCCTCGCCAGTCTTCATCAATTCCGCGGTCGCGTCGGTCGCAGCGAACATCAATCATACTGTTTTCTTTTTCCAAGCAAAGAAGAATTAACTAATCCTAAAACCATAGAGCGGTTAGAGGCGATGGTTAAATATAACGATGGTTTTTCACTTGCCAAGATCGACTTGAAATTACGAGGCGCAGGAGAAATTTACGGCATTGGGCAAAGTGGTTTTCCGGAGCTGCAAATCGCATCCCTCTTTGATTATGAAACAATAAAAAAAGCCCAAGACGAAGCCGCGCTTATAATTAAAAGTGATCCGGAATTAAATAATCATCCATTACTAAAAACAAGGCTGGGCGAATGGGAAGACACGATTCATTTAGAATAATCTTTCACAAAGAAAAAAGGCTCATACATTAAGTATAAGCCTTGAGAAATTTTATCAGCAACATCAGAAAAGCGAAACGACGATGTTAAGGGCGGTTGAAGCGCCAAAGGCAACTATCAACCAGTTGATGTTGTTTTGGTGACTCCTGAAGTAGGTATGACCATGGGTTTTTTCGTAATTTTTAATTACGAATTTTGCGGCGACGACACCCAGGAGCCCAATTAGCGACCAGTAAATTTTTGGTCCATAGGAATATTCAGCTTGGAGCAATGTTGATCCAAGCATAATTACCGCGAACATTGCCACTGCATAGGCAATTCTTATTATTTTACTGCAGTCAGTTGAAGAAATTTTTAAATTACTCATTTCTATGTTTTTTTTGTTTGTTTTCGATAATTAACTAAAATTATTATATCACGTTTTAAATATAATGTCAATAGTTGATAAATTACTTTAATTATTACATATAATACTAGCCAAATTACTAACTTCCCGTAACCGTCAATTATACGCCTGTTGACACTAGTCTGGTCAGATGGTAATATAGGTTTACGTTAAATTTTGTATAGTTCGTTTAGTTCGTTTAGTTCGTTTAGTTCATTTCAAATACTAACCTTTAAAAAAAATAAAAATGAAACCTTTAATTGAGGCTGAAAATTCTCGTGGAGATAAAATCATGGTAGATCCGAATGAAGTTATTTTAAATGCTGCCGGGACAAACATGTCCATAGCCACTTACCCAGATAGAGAGCTTAACAGGGGGAACAGAAAACCCATCTATGAAAGCTACAAGACGATAAGGTTTAACCCTTTAGACAAAGAAGGTATTGATACTCTTTTCAATCTCAAAGTCTCTGAACAAGAGGCCGCCAAAAAAAGAAGGGACTTAGGAATAAGTCTCAGCAAAAAGAACACACCAAGACAAATCTTGGCATAATATTCTGCAATGAGCTCGCCATAGCTCATTTAACCAAACCTTAACTTTTTAAATTTCAGTATGTTTTAGTTCAAAATCAACGGCCTACCAAAGGCCAAACTAAAAACGGGATTCCCTTGGAACCCGTTTTTTTTCTTATCTAAAAAATTATTAACTATTTTATAATCTCAACTAATTCATCTAAATTTTTAACTTTAATTAATTTCATTTTAGTCGATTTAATTTCTAAGTTAGGAATAATCGCCTGAGTATAACCAAGTCGCTCGGCTTCTTTTAATCTTTCTTCTAAACGAAATACATTTCTTACTTCCCCACCCAGACCAACTTCTCCTAAGACAATAGTCCCTCTATCAAAATTTTTATTTAAACTAGAGGAGATGATCGCCGCACAAGCTGCTAAGTCTAGCGCCGGATCAGAAATTTTTAAACCGCCAACTACATTTAAAATAATATCAGCGCTGATTAAATTTACTTTAGTTCGCTTAGAAATTACCGCTGACAATACCTGAAGACGTCCGGTATCGAAACCGCTAGTCTTTCTCTGTGGATAGCCGAAAATAGTTTTTGTAACAAGTGCTTGTAAATCAACTAAAAATGGACGCGTGCCTTCGATAACACAGCCGATAACTGAGCCTGATAAATTCCCTAAATTAGCTTCTACAAAAATTAGACTTGGATTCTTTACTTCCTTAAATCCAAGACCAGTCATTTCTAAAACGCCTAATTCATTAAGCGAACCGAAACGGTTTTTTGTGGCCCGTAGTAAGCAGTAATTATTATTAGTTTCATTTTCTAAATACAAAACCGTATCGACAATATGCTCTAATGATTTCGGGCCAGCAACTTGACCGTCTTTAGTAATATGACCGATAAGGAAAACTGAAATATCATTAGTCTTAGCTAGTTCTAAAAATTTAACTGCGGCCGCTCTAATTTGGGAAATATTTCCCGCTTCAGTTGGAATTAATGAAGAATAAACGGTCTGAATAGAATCAATAATTAAAATATCTGGCTTAACTTTTATAGCAGTCGCAACAATTTTTTCAATATTAGTTTCCGAAATGAATTTAATGTTTTTTAAATCACATTCCAAACGAGTTAAACGTGATTTAACCTGAGCAGCTGATTCTTCGCCGCTAACATAAATCGTTTCATAATTTTTACCAACTGCGTCAGCAATTTGAGCGACTAAGGTTGATTTTCCTATACCTGGCTCACCGCTAAGCAAAACTATGGAGCCTGGAACTAAGCCACCGCCTAAAACTCTATCAATCTCACTTATCCCGGTTTTTAAACGTTCTAAAGAAGTTGCTTTAATTGCGCTCAAATCAATAATTTCCGCACCTCCTAATTTCTTAACCATTTCTTTTTGAGCATCTTTACTATCACTTACCTCTTCTTTCAAAGTTCCCCAGGAACCACATTCCAAACAACGCCCACTCCATTTAGGATATTGGGCGTCGCAATTACTGCAAACGAAAATTGATTTAATATTTGCCATTTAGATAGTTAATTATTATTTAACCCAGTAAGCCGCATCAAACAACCATTCTCCTTCAACTTTTAGGAAAACGACTCTTAGATCTTGATTAAAGGCCGTGCCACCATTTATTTCTTCCGTGCTTTCACTTCTTCTAGTGCTAACTAAAATTTCTGCCTCGCTCGACTTATCGTCAAATTTGATTATTTTGTAAGTCATGGCCTGAGTTGTTACACCATAGTATACATTACTGTTTTGTGGTTTTTTCTTCAATTCAATAACATACTCATCTACCCACTTACGCATATTATCGGTCATTAAAATCTTCAAATCAGTGAAATTACCATAATTAGACTGATTCGAAAAAGAACCAAATCGTTCAGCCAGAGACATGGCCACCTTCCCTAAATCATCGCCATTTATCTTACGATTAGCAATATCATTAATATCATACTTTTGATTACTAATAGGAGCGTCACTCGGCTTGCTGTCACTCGTTATTGGTTCATCAACTAGCTCTGTTTGCGTTTCGTTGTCGGTGCCTACAGTTTCTAAGGTTGGCACAAGCTTATTTTTAGATAATAAAAGGTAAATGATAAGCGCTATAATTATCAAACCTAAAACGATAATAAATATCCCAATTTTTTTACGATTTGATTGCATATATTTACTAAAATACTAACTTGTGAATTATTTTATTTAATTATTATTATTCTTCAAACTTTCTTCGAATTCTTTTTTTGCCTCTTCAATTTCTAGTAACTGACGAGGGTCAGAGGTGATTAATTGATCCTCAGTGTAAGAAGCGACCGCCTTCATGGCCACATGCTTACTGCCAGCAAAAAATATTCCTTCCCCTAAACCACACTCCAATAACAGAAATTTTTCGCCCTCAGTCAACATAAATGTTTTTTTAACGAGTTCAATCGAAGCTGGCGACTGTTTAAGCAAAATTTGCAAAGATGAATTAGTAACAATTGCCTGACCATAAGGAGAAGTCAAAAAGTCGTTAACATCTTGAGTGATAGTAGTAACTCCTAAATAATATTTACGACAGCGCTTAACAAGCGCAAAGATAAATTTCGCGGAATCTTCGTGCTGCATCATCCACCAAGCTTCATCAATAACCAGAATACGCTTTTTCATTTCACTTCTAACAACATTCCAAATATAGTTAATAATTGTATAAATCGCAATCGGCCTAAGCTCATCTTCTAAATCACGAACCGAGAAGCAAACTAATTGATTATTCATGCCAACGTTAGTTTGATTATTAAGCAAGCCAGAAAAAGTTCCCTCGGTGTATTTACGCAAACGCAAAACCAAATCACTACCACCTTCCATGCCTTCTAAAACTTGTTCGAAATCAGTCATGACCGGCGCTTCAATTTTTGAAAGATCTGAGTCAGGCGTAATATCTTTCTTGGCATAAGTTTCTAAAAGCGCTCTATCAACAATAGAATCCTCGTCGTAATTTAAATTACCAAGCATTAATTTTACTAAGCCTTTTAAAGTAATAACGGCGCTTCTAATAATATCTTTTGGTTTAGCGTCTCCACCTACGGATCGTGGTAAATCAAAAGGATTAATTTTATTTTCTGAAGATAGAGAAATATTTATATATGTGCCTCCAACTGCTTCTGATAAATGCTTATATTCATACTCCGGGTCAATAACGATAACCTCCGTTCCAAGCATTAAAGAACGTAGAATTTCTAACTTAATCATATAACTCTTACCAGCCCCTGAGGTTGCAAAAACTACTGAGTTAGCGTTCTGAAGCGAGAATCTATCAAAAAGAATTAAACTATTGTTATGACGATTAATTCCATATAAAATCCCTCTATCACTAGTTAATTCGCTTGAAATAAAAGGAAACGAAGAGGCAATAGGCGATGAATTCATGTTAAAGGTTATAAATAACTCATCATTTCCAAGAGGAAGCGTTGAATTAAAACCTTGTTCAGACTGGTAATATACTCGGCGTGAATAAACTAAACGAGAACCAAAAATATCTTCAGCCTGATCAGACATTCTATCTAAATCTTCTAAATTATCGGCATATAAAGTTATATAAAGAGAAAACTGAAAAAACTTCTCTGTACCTTGAGTAAGCGCATCGCGTAAATATTCAATATCGTGCAAAGCGGTTTCTCTAATTGGGTCGCGAGCAGCCCCCTTCTCGGCGTCAGAAACTATTTGCGCCTCAATAATACCTACTTTATCTTTTAGCTGTTTTAAGATCATTGCGCTCTTAACCGGATAAAAGAACATGGAAATATCAAAGGTAAAATTTAGATTAATAATTGGAACGAACCAGCCGACAGAAATAAAACGAGGATAAGCAATGACAAAAATAGTTCTTAAAAATTTATCTCCTAAATGAAGGTAACTTGGTTCAATTTTTAAACTTGCTGGAGCAACGATATCGCGCACCGAAAGAACGCCCCGTCTAAAGGCTTTCTCCTCCTCAATTATTTCCCTCGTTAACTCTGGGTTATTTTCAACTGGAGCTTCAGCATTATTAGCGCCAAAACCAACCTTGGTTTGTAGAGTTATTTTATTGGGATTTTCATCTTTATTAAAATTGACCATATTTTTATCTTTCTACACGCAGCTTATCTAAATCAACTAAATTTTGATTTTTAGATGTTTCAGGATTATAAGACTTATAATAAAGTTCGATTAAACCCTGAGTGTCTAATCGTGCTACTGCCACCCCCATAGACTCTAAGCCCGTTGAAACACTCTCAATTCTACGATTAAGCATTTCCTGATACTTTAAAAAAACCTTTTCTTTTAGTCTAATTATTGTCGCCGGCCTTAAAGCTTCTTTAACTGAATTAAAAAAGCTTTTATGTTGGTCTGTCAAAGGATCATAAGGAATTACAACATAAAAACGCTTATTCATAATCTTACCAAGCGAAGTCAATTCTTTTATATATTCAATATAATCGGCGGTTTGGACCTTTAATAATTTATTTGTCTGCTCTTTTTCTTTTTCTTTAAGATATTGAACATAATTATCGATATCCAATTCTCTTGATTGAATAGTAATCTGCAAAGTAAAGGCTAAATTATTTAAAAAACGTACATACGATTCTATAACCGCGTTTTGTTCGTCCTCGCTTTTAAGGGCAAAATTTATACTAGAAACCAAGAGAACGGCGCGCAAAGTTCCGTCTTTCATCACAACTGTATTTTCTTTAATTTCTGCGATATCTAAATACTGCTGAGTAGATAGAAACGAGTTTCCTTTTTTTGTACCAGTTTTTGACATAATTAATTAATCTCCTTTATAGCGCCCTTTAGTGTCAACCACTAAAGACAACTCAGCTAAACGAGATTCTTTATAAAATTCTTTAGGAACTGGCTTTTCTTCATGCTTTATAAAATCAGTTTCTATTTCATTATGAGTAGTTACGGCTTGATTATTCCAAACCCTAATTCCAGGACGACGCATGGTTTGAAAAATGTTTAAAATAAAGAAGTGAAATGGTCGTCCATTAATTTTAACAAAGGCAAAAGTAATGGCTAACAAAAATATTACAGCCGTTAAAGTTGCAAATAAGGAAAAATCAAAAAGCCTATATATAATTGCAGCCAAAACACCGCCTGTTAATAAAATTAAAAATTGACGAGCGGTCAACGGCCCCATGATTTTACTTTCAACATCAAGAAATTGAGGAACATTAAATTGGTGCATACTAAAAGATTAATTTACCGTTTATTGTTAAAATGGCTTCTATCTCTTTAAGATTTAAATAATCTCCAGTTTTTTTATCTAAAGACATAACAAAATCTTTAATCTTTAAGTCCTTATTTATTGACTCTTTCATCATTTTTAGATAAAGATTGTTAACCGGACTTTGACGCCAGGCCTTTACACCCGCAATCATTTTATCATAACCATCAAGCTCTAACAATTTAATTTTTGAAAATATTTTTGCAGTAGCTTCTTCTGGGGTCTTTCCTAAACGTCTAAAATTAACCAGATTAAGAAACTGCAATTCTTCAATTGGGCCCATAACCTTAGGCACAATTTTTATATCATGCATAAGTTCCCTTGAGCCAAGAATATTTTCCTTAGTACGAGAACCAGCTATGTCTCCTAATTTAGAAGATTTTACCTCAACGACCTTCTTCTCTTCGACAACAAGTTTTTGTGGCAAAATTATTTTTTCTTGAGAAGCAGTTATTTTCTGCGGTAAGACTGCTTTATCTTGAGAAGTAGTTATTTTTTGAGGTAAGATTACTTTATCTTGAGCAGTAACTATTTTCCCAACATCACTTCCCTTGGAAATGTTTGTTGGTATAGGAATAGATTTTAAATTAGGAGTTATAAGCTCTAACTTTTCCTTAGGAGCAACGAGTTCAAGAACTTCTTCGGGAGCTGAAATTTCTACCTCTTTAACTGGAGCCGCTATTTCATGTTTTAAGTCTAATTTTCCGAGATATGAATTTTTTGAATTACTATCTTTTTTAATTTCTTGAGAAAATAGTTTCTCTGGCTTTTTTATTTGACCTAATGCGATTGCTTGCTTCAAATTATATTCCGAACTGGTTTCAGCGTTTGAAATAATTTTATCTAAACGATCGAGTGGGTTATTCGGTTTATTCTGTTCTTGGCCCTTTATTAAGATACTATTAAAATGTTTATTATCACAAACATTCAGAAGCCTATCTATCTCTGGACTGCTTAGACTAAGACCTCCAAAATTAACTGGTTTTGCAAAAGTATCGCGCGCTGACGCTCGACTTCTAATACCCCTTAGATAGGTCGAGATAATTGTTTTTAATCGATCAATAAGCTCAGTGCTCGGTAAAATTAACTGAGCCTCTTTGATTATCAAGCTAATATCTTTATCTAAATCTAAACCTCTTTTTTCTTTATCAATATTTAAATAGTCAGAAACGGAAGAAAAAATTTTCTCGGTTAGCTCCCTGGTTAAATCCTCCGCGCTTTTTTTATCAAGCGAATAATCACCACTGAAATATAATGGTAAATTTTTAATCTCCAGGCTTTTAACCATGACCTTCATGATAATAATAGCCAAATCAAGCTTGTATTTATTTTCCAGGCTCGACAAAGCAGCCATTATCTCAGGAGAAGAAATTTTTTCCCTTAGCTCTTTAGGAAGACTATTAAATTTTTGTAGATAGTCGAACATTGGGTGATTTATTTTTTATTATTTAAGCGATTAATCTCTTGAAGCAAGGCTTTGTATTCTAAACTTGCAGGATTATAATTATCAAGACTTCTCTGAAGCTCTTGAAGAGGATTCACTTCTTCCTTCTTTGGCAAATCTATATTTTCATCTTTAAAGACTTTATTTTCAGAAATTTTAACCACGTCTCTTTGATCATCAGCAGAATCTCCAAGAGCATCTATAAATTCATGAGTTTTTATTTCCGTTCTTTCATAGGGAATAATCTGCCAATCTTCAACAGCATATCCGTCCATGCTTTCTGGATAAAAAACTAAGTTGCGATATAATTTTAAAACCTTGCGTAAAATAAATTTATCAGCCTCATTTAAATCTTTAGGATTGGGTGAAGTGCTAAGATATTGAGCCAAGACTAGTTCACTAAAAATATCACTGCCATTAATTCTGATAAAATCCTTTATCCAATTAGAGATCGTTGGAGAAAGTTCTTTCCCCTCAAAAACTATTTTCTTGTCACCAACCAGCTCACTATTATTATATAGAATATTTACAATTTTTTCACCTAATTCATGGTTTTTGTTAAAAGTTTTAAATATAGAAATATTTAAACTAAAGATAGTGTCGGCATCCGATTTAATACTTTCAATTAAGCGTTTTGAGAATAAATTAATTAAGTCTTCTTTTTCAATTAGAGGATTGCTGTTAAATTTAGAATTTTTAAGCTGTACGTCCTCTAGTCTATCAAACGCCTCACGAAAAACTTCTAAAAATTCTTCCTTAACCTTTTTGGATATATCCGCTGATGTTTTAAATTTTGCGTTTAAATAATCCTCAATATCATCATCTTCTAATTCGCCCAAAACAATCAGGATAAGCAAAAAACTTAATTGGACTTTATACTTATTTTCAATTTCTTTAATTGCTAAGTATATTTCAGGGCCACCAAAAATATCTTTAACTGATACTGGTAAGGCTTGAAATCTAGCCAAGCATTCAGATAGATAATTCATAAATTTATTTTCTAATCTAAAGATTTTTAATTGTCGCTAACAACATCGGTGATCGCTGCTCCTTCAATAACAGTACTAGGTTTTTTCCCGCCACTTAAAGTTTTTATTTTCTTTAAAGTAACATTATTAGCCTTCATTTCCTGAGTTATTTTCTTTAAGTATGCAGCCACCTCTCGTCCGCCAGAACCTGATTGACGGCCACCAAAACCCTTAAAGCTTTCACCAACTTTTTCAAATTTAGCAGCGAGGTCTTCCATTGACTTCTGAAGTTCACTCGTATCAAGGCTAGCCGAACCACCACTTAAACCACTAACCGCCTGAGTAACAGTTTCTTTTTCGCCGCTCATTATCTTAATAACTCTCTCAGCTCTATTCTTACCTTCAGACTGGAGACGTAATTGAATTTCTTTATCAACTTCTCTCATGATATCATCATTATTCATTCCCTGATTCTTTAAATTCTGAGCAAAACCAGCAACTTCAGTCGCATGACGACCACTGGTTGCCGCATTACGTCCATACAGTTTATTATTCATTAAACTTTGAGCGGTTCTTTCAGTTAAGTCCTCATCTTCAACTCCACCCGCATGGATTTCTTCATGGTATTTAGACGTCATTCTTTCTTGACGTCCGTAGTTAGCACTAGCCGTATTAACTAACTGAAGATCGTTGACTTGATTTGGATCGTTAAGACGAGCTTCGGCTCTACCCAAGTCACTTTGTTTTTTTGTAAAGTCACTATCACTAATAGCACCAGTGCTTCGCAACTCGTTTAAAGACGCTCTTTCATTATTAATCTGAGCTTTTAAGGCCTCAACAATTGGCGCCATACTAGCTCCTGAAGCAAAGCTCGCCTCAGCATTAACATCTAAACCAGCGCCCGATAGCTTATTAAAATCAACACCAATAACATTTTTCCCTTCTTCGCCCGATGCGTTATTAGCGAAAGTATTGTAGTGGAAAGCGCCACTACCCTGCTCACCAGTAACTCCGGTATTTCGGTTTGCAATAACAGAATCTTTTAAAGAAGCGACTGAACCGACTTTTGTTGGTTTAGTATTAAGTGCGTTCTTAGAATCCATTAAGGAAATAAGCGTCGCTAAACTTCCCGTATCATTTCCACCCTTTGAGAAAGCGGCCGTGCCTTTAGTTAATGCTATTAAGCGAGCCATTTCTTTAGGATCATTAACATTAATGCCTCTAACCCATTCTTCTAAATTTTTAATTGCTTTTTGAGAGTCAGTATTATCCTTGGCCGTTAATTGATTAAAGAATTTCTTTTGTCCGGATGTCTGTCCACTTGCGCTATAAAAAGTTGAATTATCAAAACCATCCTTTCCGACCATGGCTGTTTTATTATTTGCCAAAACTTTAACTCTGTCGCGGGCCGTATTAATATCCTCACTACCTTTAGCAGCGGCTTTTTGAGTGGTTTCCGAAGTAAAAGCCTGAGTTGAGCCAAGAAAATTTTTCATTTTCTTATTAAAATTAGCACTCCTTGAAGCGGCTTCGCCCTTAGACTTATGGTCTTTGGCGATATTACCGTAAGTATTCGCCAATTTTTGATGATCATTTGCTTGCTTGCTAAACTGAGCCGCACTATGCATGTCGCCGCTATCAGCCGCTTCTTTTGCTTTTTGCCTAAATGAATCTGCTTTAACCTGGTTGTCTTCTGATACAGTTTTATTAGAATCGTGCGCTCTATTGTGATACTCAAGTTCATTTTTAGCATCAGTTTCTCTGCCCTCAGCACCCCCTTTAAGACGACCTGCAATATGACTAATAAGACCTCCAGCCACGAAACCACCTAATGTTCCCAGTGGTCCACCAAATAAGGTTCCGACAGCCGCTCCTGAAGTAGCGAGGGATGATTCTTTTCCGGTTTCTGATTTCAAGAATTGGTTAGTTTTATCCATCGAAGTCTCGCCCATACCAATTTTTTCCATGATCTTCTTTCCAATTCTTAATTCTTGTAACGTGTCGT
>CAZCQW010000002.1:12224-13371 GCA_964500975.1 uncultured Gammaproteobacteria bacterium
CGCTTTTTAACCTTAGACTTATTTTTTGTCGCTATCATATCATCGCGCCAAGCTAAAGCGATTCCTCCAGTACTAGACATAGCGCCTCCAATTTTTTTAGAAATTACACCCGGCAAAGCCTTCTGAAATTTATCACCGACAAACTTTGTAGCATTGCCACCGGCTAGCAGTGCGGTTCTTCCTGCCCACTTGCCAGTTTTTAATGCTCTGTCTTTTGCGAATTTATTAGCATAAGTTCCAACCTTTGACGCGCCGTTTTTTATTGTTGAAAATCCCTTGCCCGCAATATCACTCGCCGCACCCCCGACTTCCTGGGCTATTTTAAGACCACCAACTAACATGCCAATGGCAATTATAAATTTAATAAAAGCATTTGGAGTTGAAGCCTGACTAGCTCCAAAAGGAGTATCTCCTGGCGATATAGCAACTCCAGCATCACCCCCAGCGATCTCCTCTCCAGCCCCACCAGCCAATCCATCCTTATCTTTAAACTGATTAAAATTGTCTGCTTGCATTGACGCAAACGACAGCCAAATGAAAAAAGCTAAAACGGGTCCAACTATTAAATTCTCCGTAAACTGCTTCCACCATTTTTCTGAGTACGACTTTCCGTCCGGAAAAGCGGCAAGCAGATAAGCTAAAGGAGATAAAACAATATACACCCATATCATCACAATACGCATCACGAGCATGGCTAACATTGTTGAGACAACTACTAAAGCGATTATCACATAAATTAATCCCAAGAGATAAGCAGTAATAATCTGAAAAAAACTAGTTGTGTCGCTACCCTCTTTTGAAAGAGTCATGATTTCTCTTAGGCCAAGATTATCTACTAAATTTCCAGCCGCCATTCCTTTAAATGCATTAACAAAGGTAAGCATTATAACTTGAGCAAAATCAATTAGTAGACCGCAAATCGTTTTTGAAAAATTAATCATGATTGCCATCATAATTAACTTTGGCAACCATTTTTTATAATCGTATTTTTCTTGTTGCAAGATAGTGGCAAAAGCGATAATAAGAAGAATCAAAACAAAAAACATGTTGCATAAATCGCGCACAATTTTCCAACCATTAGAAACTGCTGGAGAGGCAATAAAGTCGCTATACTGAGCCACCATAACTAGTGCCTTCATAATTAAGG
>CAZCQW010000002.1:13381-36565 GCA_964500975.1 uncultured Gammaproteobacteria bacterium
ATTACTCCGAGCCCGCCAATAATTAAACCCAAGAGACCACCTATTACTTTAGCTGGCCAATCACTAGCATAGACAGGAGGAGCTAAAAGAAAAACTCCTATTCCTAAAAAAACGACTAGGAGCGGAAAAAATATTTTTTTATTATTTTTTATTTTCATAAATATTTTTATTTACTACAACCACCAACCGCGGCACATAATAAATCACCAAGAGCTTCGACGCCGACCTGTAACGGATTAGAAATGGCGCCAACTATTAAAGCGATAATTGTTAGATTTAATAAAACTAACAACAAACAACCACCATTTAAACAGGCGCAGCCCATTTTTTCAACCGTTCCAATAGATTTTCCAGCCTCCTCAACTAATTTATCAGCCGACTGGCCTGATCCGGAAGACGGGACTTTGTTAATTACCCATTCTTCGCCCAAGTCACAAAACAAATTCTTACCAAAAACATAGCTGAGTATATAGTGCAAATCAATCCAAATTAAAGTTAATCCGAAAGAATCTAATAAATTTTCCCAAGCTGCTTGAAGTAATTTCGCCAAACCTAGTTTAGCGGGATTTAGTGGCTTAGAAATTATTTTTTTCTTTAGTTCTAATTCTTTTTCTTTTTGCACCCGAAGTGCTACCATTCTATCTTTTCTAATATCACCAGTTGACTCAGGACTTAAACCATTTTTTGATTTTTGTATTTCTTCGCGTAAAGACGAACCCTCATCTTCTCCATCTTCATCATCTTCTATATCAGAATCAAGCGCACCACTCTCTGAGTCATTCGCTTCATTATCTGACTCATCATTACGAGAAATAAGTTGCTCGTCAGTTACCATAAATAGTGAAAATATTTTTCAACTTCTACTCTAAAATTATACAATAAAAAACAAAGAAAGGCAAAAGAAAAAAACTAATAATTTATTGCTATTTTTTTAATCAAAACAAAAAACCCGTTCTGTTTATTGAACGGGTTTTTTTGCTTCTTATTGATTAGAAGTGTCCCAATTATCGGTAAGTTTGATATTAATTATTTTTGAACCAGGGGATGTATAATAGTGATAAAAAAGATGGGGATTATTTTTATCGCTACGACTATCTTGGCTAGTAATTAACTGCTCCTTGCCGTCGCCCCAGTTAATATAAATCTGTTTGAGCGGTTGCTGCTCTGGATCTATTTTTGATGTAAACGATAAACTATAATCACCTTTTTTTGTTAGATTTACCGCAGAATTATTAGCTATATCTTTACCGTTAAACTTAATATTTTCTAATTTTGGCTTAATATAGCAAAATTCATCACCTCCTCTAGTTAGATTAGTGCAGACGGGCGGCTTATAATCGATAACTAAGCCTCCAGGCTTATACTCCTTATCCTCATGAGAATAGGAATATGATCCAAAAGATTTAAGAAAGAGATTTTTCAAAATAACTTGATAGTCACTAAACCCATTATTAGCCCCATCATTAGCACCTAAATATTTATCCCAAAGAGGAACACAAGTTCCTAAACCAGAACAAGACTGCTTGGAAACATAAGCATCTTGATAGTTGTTAATAAAGGTATAGCGGCAATAAGAAACTTTACCGTTAGGGGTCGACCTATTATTAGTTGAGTCCCATATTTGTTTATAACCTGTAAAATTACTTGCGCAGTTCGAACATGAACCATTAACGAAAACAGCTTCATTCCACGCACTATCATCAAAATCTACATTAGCCCAAGTAGCGGGCGGCGCCGTTGGTGAACATTTCCAACCCTTAGTAGAGTTCGTGGTCATAACACCATTTATAGCAGCGGCAATGCCCCACTGACCTCCAGTGTCTGACGCAAAAATAGCTAAAACATTTTTTTCTTTTTCTTTTAGTTTTACTTCATAAACAGAGCTATCAATATCACCACTCATACCAATCTTCTTTCCGTTAAGATAAGTCGTATGGTTATCGTCAACTGAAGCCTGAATACTTGCATTAGCAAGTGGAGAATTTAGACAATAAACATTAGGATCGAGGCTACAGTAACCAATGTTATTACAACCAACCCCTTCTTCTCCTCCTTCTATGCTTTTATAGTTAGAGCATCCGTAAGGACGACCAGCCATAACTACCTCCTTATTTTTTACTGAATATTGATTACGCAAAGTAATTGCCGTTTCGCTATTTAAAATATTGAAACTATCTGACCAAACAGACGCGCCGAAAGGCCAGTCCTGACGGTTGCGACTGAAAGCTTCTATTTTATGAATACTATTAGACGAGTTGGCATAAGTTGTGGTTGACTTAGAGCTAGTAGCGTCAATGTAATATAAAGGTGTGCTAGTTTGATTTAAAGGATTAAGACTAGAAACTCTTTGTGCCCAGGCCTGATTATCACCGTTTGAATCAACGACTTGAATAAAATTATTGCAAGTTAAACGGTAGTTTTTTTCTGACTCATTACTAGATAAATACTTTAATCCATCTTCATTGGACGGCTTATTATTGTAATCAAAAATACGAACTGAACCCTCAATATTTTTAGCCTCGTCTAAACCTTTATACTGACCAGAACACCAAGGATTAGATATCCCTTTTTTACTTAAAGCGTCACATACATATTTACCGTGAACCGCAGACCCGCCCTCCTTAGTAATTGATCCTTGATTTGTAGGTGAGGTATTATTAAAATCATAGTCTCCAGATTCGTTATAAAAAGTTAATATGTACGGCTTCTTCTCAAATGACTTATATATAGACAAGCCTTCATAATATTGAAATCCATTACAAAAATCCATATCTTCAACCGTTTTTAATTCTCTTAAATATGGTAATAAACTAGTTTTTTTTGGTATACAAGCAACTTTTAGATACGGATATGTAAGCCCATTATATTCGCCGGTCGCAATTATAGGTTCGTAATCATTAGGGCAAGCCAATAATGCTCTTTGTTTAGCCTTATTTAAACTATCCCCATCTCCTCCATTTGAATAACCGCCACCACCAGGGACATCAAACCATTTTTTTTCTGTGTAATAATGACAATTGTTTTTATTATCTTGAGCCGTCGCATTATTTCCAAAAGTATCAAATAAAACAGGAGCGAAAGTTAACTTCTTAACTAAACTAAAATTACCATCAACCTCGGTACAATAATTTAGTGGAAACTTGCCCTTATAACCGCTTTCATTACGCGGCATCTGGGTTGATGATATTTTATCGACTGGATACCACATCAAGCAAACCTCCTGATTATTAGGGTCATGAACTAAGCAATAACCCTCAAATCCATTTTTAAGAACGTTATTATTCTTATTAACACAGGTAAGACTATCACTAGTTGGATATAAACGACATTCACGTGAAACATACTGTGCTTCGCCAAGGGCGTTTTTCCCAACCTCAAGAACTGGCTCTATATTAATATCATCAAAATAAGCATAAGTAGTACTGCTGGCCACAGTCGCCGTCAACTCAATTCTTAGTAAATCAGCCGTCGGTTTAAATTTAAATATTTTTCTCTCCCAGCCATTATTAGCATAAAAAGTTTGGCTAACAGAAGCAACCACTCCATTAGTATTTTTGAAACTTAATCTAACATCAGCGCCTGCACTATTCTTTTCGGTATTAACTAATAGATTTAAATAGTACTCTTTATTGCTAACAACCTTTATCCAGGAATTTTTTGGTTGCGGAGAAACAAGATATGAGGACGGAGTTTTCAAATATGTTTTTCCGTGAGCCCCTTCATAATTGACGGGCGACTTATTTGGTTCACGTTGAAGTAAATCAACCGCAATATTATTAAGTTGACATTCCACGCCATCTATTCGAATGCAACTTAAAGGAGGAATAATGTCTTCAAAATCAAAATGTGCATCAGAGTTAAGGCCAACCTCAGTCATGTTTCCAATATGATAATTATTCAACAAATAATAGCCTGTAGAATTTTGGCTAAGACCAGTATCAGAATATTTTATCGTTCCAGTTGCAACATCTTCAAAACTAGCACAAGTATTGTCTTCATTTAAGCTATTACACTGTCCAACTGAATAACAAGTCTTTTCTCCGTTAACCGACTCTTTGCCGTAAGAATTACAGTCAAGCCATTTTGAACAAGTTCTGTCGGGTCTAACCTTTATCAATTTGTTAGCATTACAATTATCAGTACAATTTGTCGGGGATTTTAATTCAAGGCTGTTAGTCGCGTCATACTTACCAACAAGTGAGATTGGATTATTAGGGTTATCAATAGCGGCTTGTCCACTACCCTTACCAACGCTACGTTCATTAAATAAAATACAACCATTATCAAAGCTTAAAGCGCCATTACAGGTTTTAGTATCAATACTATTTTTTAATTGATAGTTAATTATTACCTCTCTTAATTCAATAGTTTTACCTTTTACTCCACCAGAAATTCTTAGACTTGTGTTGTTTAATGAAGTAAAAATTATTGATGATTTACTACCCGAAACCATATCAATACTTGTTACCCCATCTTTATCTAAATTATTGTTACTATTTAATTTCTTAACTGGCAAAGGAAAAACTAAATTCACTCCGCCTCTAATAGCACCGCTAGTAGATAAAACATAGAATTTATTTTTTTCAATTATTATATTCTGAAATCCACTATCCCAATCTTCTGGCGTTGGGTTACCAACCGAAGTTTCATATGACGGATTTTTTACTAAATTTGGAGAAATACGACTAACAGGATCAATATACTCTGAGCAACTAGCCTCGCTAGCACTACAAAGACCGACTAAATTACTAGGTTGATAAACAATATTACCCGATCCGCCCGTTCCAAAAGTTTTTAAGCTAGAAGTCTCACAAGGATAATCATTGTTATCAATAATACAAGGACTATCACCACAATCACTATTTGAATTACATATTTTCGCTGGATATTTTTCAGTTGTTTTAATTTCTCCATCGGTAGGATTATTGTCGCAACGCTTAACTGGAATTTTATACCAAGCTTTTTGCGTGTCTTCGGCTGAGTGCCCAAGACGATATTGGCAAGCATTAGTTCCAGGATCTTTAAAGTAGCTAATAGAACCATCGTCTAGCGACCATTCCTCGCAGCCAAGTTCCGCTTCTTTGCAGAGGATTTTATCATATAAATTCGGATCAACTTTCTTAAAGACATCGGACCAATAATCTCCGCCTGGAACCGCTTGACCTATTCGACTGCAACCCTTGTCGCTTGGATTACATTTTTTAGTCTTATCATAAATAGCATAAATGAAACTGTCTTTAGGAACACTTATCTTATCCCAAGTCTTCGCTCCATATGGACTATAGTTTTTTGTATCTATCATCTGCTCACAACCAACGGACGAGTCAGAACAGAGTTTAGAAAATTTACGTAAAAAATTAAACGATCCATCTCTATCTGTATAAGCAGCACATCCTAAATTATAATCTCCACCCTTATATTCACCAGCTAAATTTTGCAAACATGTATCAGGAATTACGCTAGTGTTTTTTATTAAATAATAACGATCGGTAATTTCTGTTAAAACAACCTCATCAAAATAAAATTCTTTATCAGCCGTTATAACTAATACCTCTTCAGCGGTTACCTCATGATCTAAATTTGCTAAATTAGCCTGGTAAACATTCCATTCGCCGCCACCCTTAACAGTTATATTGCTAAAAGATGCTCTCTTGGGATCAGCGTCATTATTATTATAAAAATAAATTGAGACTTTTGTGTCGCCAATATTTGCTTTTGAAATAAAACGAACAGTATATGATTTATTTTTAGTAACCGACGAAGAAAC
Organism: uncultured Gammaproteobacteria bacterium; assembly: GCA_964500975.1. Classification (GTDB taxonomy): domain Bacteria; phylum Patescibacteriota; class Patescibacteriia; order Patescibacteriales; family UBA12465; genus UBA12465. The sequence goes on from CAZCQW010000002.1 coordinate 19,149, forward strand.
TTTTAACTGAGCCGCAATTGTATCTGATGCAAAAACCTGATTTATTAAACGCTTCTTAACTAGCGACCCACTAGCTTCTTTGCCAATATTTAAACAAGCTCCATTTGAAGTATTTTTATAATAAATTGAGTGACCGTCCTTGTTATTGGAAATAGTACTTAACTGCAAGGCGCCAGAACAATTAGAACTCCAACCTTGAGTGCCATTTTCAAAATTATAAGATGAAACTATTCGAAGATTATTTCCGCTATTACCATTGTATTCTCGACAATCTTTTTCGTTTACAGAACAAATCTTACCTTCTCCTGGAATAGCCTGATAAATGCAGGCCTTAATAGTAGCATCCCAGCTGCCGCCATTGAGACAGGTAGTAGCAGCGCCATCGCTAACACTCATTCTATATGGATGACAATCATTAGAACAAGTAATGGTTTTGGAAATTAAACGATAAGAAACTTGGCCGCTTGCACTATAAAATTCTCGACAATCAGAATTATACAAAGGATCTCCAAGCGATTTATTATAAATATCAGCATTACACAAACTTGGGTTGACTACTCCAACTTCCTCGGGTAAGCCAAGATTATTTTTCTTGAGATTATATAATCTTAACTGATAACCACTAGCCGTTCCCTCCCAGCTATAAAAACTAGCACAAAGATTAGTAGCTGGCTTAATACAATGTTTTAGAGCTGAATAATATTCTCTCTTTTCACCGCCTTGAGCCACTTCATCTAAATTGGTAAACTCGGTACAGCCGACTGCTTCAGCGCTACAAGTATTTGAATTAGCTGGAATAATATTTTCCGATTGGCTCTCATTAAACGAACTAGCTTTTGAAATATACATGTCATAACCGACACATTCCTTGCGGCAATAATCAGAGCTAATAACCTGAGCTGGTATTTTTAGACCATTCTTCTGACTCGTATAAAGTTCACAGCCAACTTCACTTGAATTACATTTGCGAGAAAAATTTTTGCAAATATCTGGGGCGCCTGCTTTCAATCCGTAATCAGAACCATCTGTTGCCTTATAACATGCTTTCTCAAGATAAGGAGGAATTATTTTCTGATAGAACTTATATACTCCGTAGACATCAAATTTTGTTTCAAAATTACTTAACTCAAGCTTTAAATTTTTTACATAGAATAAAACACCTGAACCATTAACACTAGAAACAGATAATCCAAACATTGGACCAGTAAAAGACTCACCAACAACTTTTGTCAAAGTTAAATGCTGCCAAGAAGCTGAGGCGCTAACTGGGTTTACTACTTTTTTATCATCGCCGAGATAAATTCCACCCTGACCATTACTAATAAGTACATCAGCACTAAGAGTATAAGCTTCACCAGTGACAAGTTGAAAATTATCTGGCAATAATGAATTTACCTCATCTGAATAAACTCCAGCCACCGCCGAAGCGCCGCTTGCCGTTATCTTTATAATTTTTTCCGAATTGCCAAGTCCAACACTACTTGCGTCCACTATTGAAGCGGAACGCACGGTGGAGTTTAAAAAATATAATGGAATATCGTTTAATTTTGTACCATTTGTACTATCGCCAACCTTATCATTAACAAAACTGGCATCCATAATTAAATTAGCCCCCCAAGTAGGCTTAACTCTTATAAGTTCCGTACAACCCTCGTCTTTAGCATTACAATTAGCAATATTCTTATTAAAATAAATACTCTTGGATGCGTCCCAATCGGCTGAATTATTATTATAAACGCCAGACAAAGAATACTGACGACAACCAGCTACGCTAGCATCACAATTTCTAAAATCAAGAGTATTTTCTAAATATGAAAACTGGCGGTTATTAGTAGTGTTACGAAAATTATTACAAGTATTATTAATTGCCTGACAAGAATTGCTAGAAAAATTCCAAGTCCGCTTTTCTTCATTACAATATCCATAAACACTACAACTTCCATCGCTCTTTTCTTTAATACAAGTTTTTTCATCAGCGCAGTAATCCTCGGCCCTAGTAACGTTATAAATACTTGGTGAGTAAACTGAACCGTCGCTGCTAAGTGTTGAATCAAATACGTTGTCACTCATTACCTGAGAACCGATTCCCTTTTTACTACAATAATTTAGCGGCGCTTTTAAGACCCAATTAGGATCAATTAACCCGCGACACCACTGTTGATCATTAACATTAAATTCTTTACTATATTCACCGTAAGAATCATCCGTACTAAAACAAGAAATTAAATCCCCTAGTTTAGCTTTTTTAATAGCGGTCGAACTAGCATTCGCTCTTATAGCCGCCTCCTCCCAGCCTATAGGCAGGATTCGATACTTTCTTAGAATAGAAATATTTCTCAAAGAATAATTATTCTCAAGGGTATTTTTTGTTAACTGCCAATCCTTATTTAAATACCCTTCCTGAATTGCTTCCGCAACAGTTCTTTTTTCAGAAATTGCCTGCATGAACTGGCCGTCAATAACACAATTATTTGGACCCGGGTTAGCCTTGTCTGGACAAGAGGCTAAGCTACCTAAAATATCATAATCAGCCTGAACACCAAAGTCAGGTTTAATTATATCAGCCGTTGCCTCTTTAACACTTTTTTCGCCATAAGCAATATTTGGATCAGCATACGGATTAATTAAATTATCATTTCCAGATCCAGCTTCTTGAGATTTTTTACCCAAGTTAGCCATTAAGTTATTATAAGCAGTTAAAGCAATTTGATTTAAAAATATATTAGCAGCATCAACTAAAATATCCCCAGTGACTTGGCCAAAAGTTGCGTTTTGAAGATTTCCCGCCTTATCGCGCGCCGCCTCTGCTTCACCAGGCACCCCTACCAATTTTTTAGCAATATTAGTTTTATCCTTCCAACCTTTATTGGCCGCTAGAACTAATTTATTATTTTCATTAACCGCAACTTGTTTATTAACCAAATCAGAACGAACCGCAAAGGCTATTCCTAGGTCATTAGAAATTGGATCAAATAATGGAGTAAAACGACTGGAAAAATAAGGGTCAGAAAAATCAGTTAGACGCTGGACCTCATCACCCCAATTTTGAACCATTTTTGTTGCAGTACAATTTGGTTCACCAGGACGAACCTGTTCAACCAAGCCAAGAGAAATTTTTAAACTCGCTTCTAAAGAAGACGGCTGACAAATATTTGTAGAGGCGACTCCTAAGCCGGAAACATCACTAACTTTAATAAATTTAGATGATGTTGGGGTTGCATCACCAGTCTCTCCAGTCTTATTGCATTCAGTGGCAACTGACTTACAGGAACTTATGCAATTATCATAATTTTTTTTACAATCCTTAAGTCCCAGAAGATTACAAACTTCAACATCACTGCAAGTCAGCGCGCAGCTAGAATAGGAATTTTGACATTTTGTAGCAATGCTATCCGCATTTAAAGAGCTAGTTAAATTAGCCGTGAAAGTTTCTATAAATTCTCCGCCCGCTTCATCTACAACCTTGCCTAAATAAGTGCCCCAGTCCTCGGTAATAAATAATGGCTTTTGACCCTTACCACCAGAACCAAGCCAATTAGCAGTATCATAAGCAATTTTATTCACAGCCGTTCTAATTGTTTGCTGAAAAGCAATTGAGCCCGCCTTTTGCCAAGCAAACTTAGCAATTGCACCAGCTTTTTCCCATACAGTCTTACTTGTGTCTTGCAGTGTTTGAGCAAGAGTGGCAGCCAAAACCGCAGGGTCAACCGTCTGAGCCTTAACCTCATGAGCCGGAATAATAATAGAAAAGCCAATAACAAAAACAAGCAATAAGGTTGCCAATCCTTTGCCTTTTTTACTATCACTCTTCTTAAATATGTTTAAAGAAGATTTCATTTTATTTATTTCGAATTTATTTATTATCAATTTATTGATTTGTGCTTGTAGCGTTTGGAGTTTCAGTTAAAGTTTGGTTTTCAGTTTGGCTATTTTTAAAAGCTTCATTATAGCTTATTAGAAGATCTTCATCGCTAATTTTATCAAGATCAGCTTGAGAAACTTGACCGCTCTGGAGTAATACTTGTCTTAATAAAGTAGGCGTAACTTTAGAAGGATCAGAAATTGGTTCATTAAGATTAGCTCCCTGAGTTAACTCAATTGCACTACTTGAACTATTTGAAGTAATGAGCGGCTCAACAGAATTACAAGTCTCGCCACTAGGACAATTAGGATTAGTTCCTTGAGTGATTTCAATATTATCATTAATCCCATCACTATCTGAATCTTCAAGATAAGCCGATGTTTTATAAGTGTTTATTTCTTCGTAATCAGTTAAAGTGTCTCCGTCTGAATCAATTAAATTATTATCAACTAACGCTGCCGAATTTTTATCACTAGTCTTCGGAGCTTTAAATGGTTTATAAACTTGAGAATTAAATTGAAGTGCCCAGATAACCACCACGCTAACTGAGATAAAAGCTAAAAAAACCACCGCCAATTTTTGTTGACGTGGCTGATTTTTTCTAAGCTCTTCTAGTCCAATTTCAGGCTTCTGAGTAAGCTCAGGCATAATTAAAAATTAAATAAATTCTTCCTTAATTTAATTTTATTATAACATGAATTGACGCAAGGCCGCAAATAATTTTAACCACTCTTCAAGGCTTAAATCCTCGGCTCGAGTTAGAGGATTAAATTTATTTTTTTCAAGTATTTCAGAAACAATTTTTTGATCAATTTTTAAGCCACCCGCTAAATTATTTTTTAACATTTTACGCTTAGCGCTAAACCCCATCTTCGCTAGACGGAAAAAAAGCTTATCTTCAGGTAGTTGCTCTTCATAACCAAGACCACCTTGCTTTTTAGTAGAAATTTTTATAATTGCACTATCTATTTTTGGCTCGGGCCAGAAATTTCCCGCCTTTACTTCCCTAATAATTACTGGCTCAGCATAATATTGAACAGATAGCGCGAGTAAACTCATATCCGGAGCGGTTGCAACGATTCTTTCGGCAACTTCTTTTTGAAGCATTAAAACAAATGACTCTGGTTTATGACGAGATGATAAAAAAAGTCTCAAAAAGATTGAAGTAATGTTGTAAGGTAAATTGGCAACAATTTTATAATTATCACTAGCTTTAATATGGGCGTCTAAATTAAACTTCAAAATGTCTTGATTAACAATTTCAACGTTTTCTAAATCTTTAGCATTAATTCCTAACTGCAAATAGCTAGCCAGTTGATCATCAAGCTCAACAGCAATTACGCGCTTAACTTTTTGTGCTAATTTTAAAGTTAAAAATCCTAACCCGGGACCTATTTCTAAAACAGTTTCATTTGAGTTTAAATCAGCCGCCTTAATAATATCGTCATAAATTTTTTCATTTACTAAAAAATTCTGACCCTTGCTACGAGTTGGCTTAATTTCAAATATGCGACAAATTTCTCTAATTTCTGATAATAGATTAGACATTATTTTTTTATTTAACGACAATATTTAATAATTTTCCTGGAACAAAAATTGTTTTAACAATTTCTTTGTCTTCAAGCCACTTCTTAACTAATTCTTCCTGATTGGCTAATTCAATCGCTTCTTTTTCATTAATTTCACTAGCCACATTTATAGTTGCTCTTAATTTTCCATTGACTTGAACAACTAAATTTACTCTTTCGTCCTTAATTAAATTCTCATCGTACTTAGGCCAGGCGGACAAGAAAATACTTTCTTTATTTCCTAATTTTTCCGCCAATTCTTCGCTAATGTGAGGCGCAAATGGTGATAAAATTTGAAGTAACTTAAAGAAATCTTCTTTGCTCAGTGGCAGAGCGGAAATTTTATTTTTTGTTTCAATAATTTCGTTTACCAAAATCATTAAAGCAGAAATAGCGGTGTTAAAATAAAATCCTTGAATATCTTCGCCAACTTTTTTAATAGTTTTATGAAGCAGTGATTTTACTTCTTTGACTTCTTGAAAATTATCTATCTCTCCCAAAGAAACAACTTTTTCTAAGAATTTACGTGACCCAATTAAGCCATTAGTATTCCAAGCGCAAGCTTGATCAAACGGACCCATAAACATTTCGTAAATACGCAAGGCATCTGCACCCTGAGCGGCTACAATATCATCCGGATTTACAACATTTCCCCAGCGTTTACTCATTTTTCTACCATCTTCACCCATGATTAAACCAACGTGTTGAAGCTTAGTAAATGGCTCCTCGTAATTTACAACCCCAATATCAAATAAAAACTTATGCCAAAAACGAGCATAAATTAAATGACGAGTCGCGTGTTCCGCGCCTCCAACATAAAAATCTACCGGTGACCAATATTTTTCCTGTTCTTTGTTAACCAGTTCTTTATCGTTTTTTGGATCAAGATAACGTAAATAATACCAGCAAGAACCGGCCCATTGTGGCATAGTATTGGTTTCACGTTTTGCCTCGCCACCACAATGAGGACATTTAGTATTTACCCAGTCGGTAATAGTCGCTAGCGGTGATTCGCCATTATCAGTTGGCTCATAACTTTCAACGTTTGGTAAAATTAATGGCAATTCTTCTTCAGGAACAGGTACAACTCCACATTTTTCACAATGAATTAATGGAATTGGTTCGCCCCAATATCTTTGACGAGAGAAAACCCAATCTTTAATTTTAAAATTTATTTTTTTAGTTCCTAATTTATTTTCTTCTAACCAAGAAATCATGGCTTTGCGAGCCGCGCCCGAGCTTAAACCAGTAAATTCACCTGAATTACGCAAAAATCCATCCTCTGTATAAGCAAACTTGCCATCGAATTCCGTTTCATTGTCAGGAAATATTACAGCCTTAATTCTTAAACCAACATTATGAGCAAATTCATAATCTCTATCATCATGAGCCGGAACAGCCATAACTGCACCCGTGCCATATGAATTTAAAACATAATCGGCCACAAAAACGTCAACCTCTTCATTATTAAAAGGATTAATAGCTTTAATTCCCCGCAAAACGACCCCCGTCTTTTCTTTATTTAAATCAGTTCTTTGTAAATCGGTTTTATTCTTACATTCCTCAACATAAGTTTCTACGTCTGACCAATTTTTTATACTGTCTTTTAATTCATTTACTAGAGAATTTTCAGGAGCAATGACCACGTATGTGCAACCAAAAATTGTATCAACACGAGTTGTAAAAACTGTAATCTTTTTATCGGTGTTTTTAATTGTAAAATTGATTTCTGAGCCCTCACTGCGACCAATCCAATTTCTTTGCATTTCTTTAATTGAGCTCTCCCATTCTGGTAATTTATCTAAATCATCAAGTAATCTATCAGCATAATTAGTTATTTTCAAAACCCACTGACGCAAAGGCTTTTGCTCAACTATGGTTCCGCAACGCTCACATTTACCATCTTCCAAATCTTCATTCGCCAAACCAGTTTTGCACGATGGACACCAGTTAATTGGCTCATTAGATTCAAAGGCTAAACCATGTTTAAACATTTGAATAAATATCCATTGTGTCCATCTATAATATTCTGGATCAGTTGTGCTAATTTCTTTCTCCCAGTCATAACAGAATCCAAGAATAGATAATTGTCTTTTAAAAGTAACGATATTAGCATCAGTTCCCGCTTTAGGATGAACCTGATTTTTAATTGCATAGTTCTCCGCTGGCAAGCCAAAAGCATCAAAGCCCATAGGATGAAGAACATTAAAACCTTGCATCATCTTTAAACGAGCAAAAATATCAGTGGCAATATAACCTTTTGGATGACCAACATGGAGACCGGCTCCGGATGGGTACGGGAACATGTCCAAAATATAGTATTTTGGTTTTGACAAATCGGTTTTGGTTTTATAAACGCCAGACGAGCTCCAGCGGTCCTTCCATTTCTTCTCAATTTCCTGATGATTATACATATAGTTATATAGTAATTTCAAGCCCAACTGGAGCATGATCAGAACCAGTGATTTTATCTAAAATATAAGCTTTTTTTAAGTGTTTTTTAAGTTTATCTGATACACAGAAATAGTCAATCCGCCAACCAACATTACGTTCTCGAGCTCCACCACGGTAACTCCACCAGGAATACTGTATTTTATCTCCATTTAGGTGACGGAAACTATCTATAAAACCTGAATTAATAAATTTGGTCATCCAAGCACGTTCTTCGGGGGTAAAACCAGGACTACTAATATTCTCTTTAGGACGAGCCAAATCTATTTCTTCATGAGCAACATTATAATCGCCTGTTACAATTACTGGCTTAGTTTTTTCTAGTTTTTTAAGATATTTTAAGAGTGCATCATTAAATTCCCCCTTATAATCTAAACGTGACAAGTCACTCCTTGAATTTGGAAAATAAATATTTACTAAATAATACTTTTTTAGCTCCAAAACTTGTACTCGGCCCTCATCGTCAAATTTAGAAATTCCTAAACCATTTTTGATACCAACAAAATCACTAAAACCCTCTTTAATTAAAATTGCCGTACCACTATACCCAGGCCTTTCGGCTGAGTTAAAATATTCACTATAACCGAGAAAGTCAAATTCAGTCTTGGCCCTCGTAGAGTCTGATATTTTAACCTCCTGAATACACAAAACATCTGGCTTTTCCTCTAGCAAAAAAGTGGCTAAACCCTTCTTAGCCACCGCTCTAATTCCGTTAACATTCCAAGAGATTAATTTCATAAATTATGTTATAATAAAATTATACTTGAACTAAGCTTATTTTTCAATTTATTTTATTTTATATGGGTCTAAGTGAACGCTTAAAATACGCCGAAATGAAAGCGCGCCACCAAAAACTTTTTTTGCCTTGGTTTAAAAAGTGGTGGGGCATTTTAATTATCCTGGTTCTTAGCTTAATTTTAATAGCATCTATACTTTTTGGGATAGCTGTTTATAAAGAAATTAAAAGAATTCAAGAAGAAAAAAGCACTCAAGCCTTAAAAGATCAGCGCCAGACTTATTTAAATTTAATTTCTGGTCCTGGAGGTTATTCAACTGGCTCTATTAAACCAATAATAACTATAATTGAATTTACTGATTTTGCCTGCCCTTTCTGTAAGCAAGCTGCTCCTGAAATCAGAAAACTTGTTGAGGAATATAAGACTGATGTTAAATTAATTGTTCGCGACTATCCAATCCATGATAATTCAATCGACCTATCTCTAGCTGCGCGTTGCGCTGGTGAGCAAGGAAAATACTGGGAAGCCTATGATTCTCTATTTGCAGAACAGGCTGACTTAAAAGATACTGGCGATGTTTTAAAGGCTAATTTACTCGCCTGGGCAGAAATAATTCAACTTGATGTTGCTAAATTTGAAACCTGCTTTAGCGAGAGGAAATATGTTGATTTAATAAGACGTGACTATGAAGATGGAAATAAACTCCAAATTCAAGGAACACCTACCTGGTTTATAAACAACCATCCTCTAGTTGGCGCTTATTCGGAAGCTAAATTTAGAGAGTTATTTGATGGCATAATTAAAGAAATTAAATAATATGGAACAAGTTAGAATTCATGGTCGTGGTGGACAAGGGGTTGTGACCGCTGCCGAATTAATTGCTTTGGCTGCTTTTTATGAAGGCTACGAATCACAAGCCTTTCCAAATTTTGGCGTAGAAAGAACTGGTGCCCCAGTTCAGTCCTTTGCTCGCATAAGTCAAAATAAAATCATTACTCGTGAACAAATTTATAACCCAACTATTTTAATCATTCAAGACGCGACTCTGATAGATACGGTTGATGTTTTTACGGGATGCAATAAAGATACGATGATAATTATTAACTCGGCTAACAATAATTGGCCCGAGTTAAGTAAGCGTTTTAAGAATATTCATTTTACGGCCGCAACCGAAATTGCTCTAGAGATATTTGGAAAAAATATTGTAAACACTGTCATTCTTGGAGCCTTTGCAAAATACACAAAACTCATTTCTTTAGAATCCCTAAAGAAAGCAATTAATGAAAAATTTAAAGACAAGGGTCAAGCAATAATTCAAAAAAATATTTTGGCCGTTACAAAAGATTATGAAAAAGCTACAAAATAATTTAATTACTAAACCGAATACAACTCTAAGTAATAAAACTGGTCCTTGGCGAACCCAAAAACCAGTGACTGATTATAATACTTGTATTAGTTGTGCAACTTGCTCAAAAATTTGCCCCGAAGCTTGTATTGAAATGAAGGCTAATAAAGATTTTCCAAAATTAAAACCAGTCACTAACTACGATTACTGCAAGGGTTGCGCTTTATGTGTTCATGAATGCCCCGTCAAGGCAATTAGAATGGTTGATGATTTTTAAAGATTGTTTAACGCCAGGTTCACATAAGCGAAGCGACGCAAACTAAAATTAATATATATGGCGAATACAGATAAAATACATATGCCTAATAAGAAAAAACAAATAAAACAAATCATAGAAGGCTCGCAGGCAATCGCGGCGGTTATTAATAATATTAAACCAGCCGTTGTTTCCGCTTATCCGATTACCCCTCAAACTCATATTGTTGAGAAGCTTGCTAAGTTAAAGGCAGACGGCGAAGCGACCTATGAATATGTTAGAGCGGAAAGTGAATTTGCGGCCGCCTCAATTATTCTGGGGTCTAGTGCTACTGGCGTTAGAGTTTATAGCGCCACTAGTTCTCAGGGATTATTGTTAATGTCTGAGGTAATTTTTAATATCTCCGGCATGAGACTACCGATAGTTATGACCTGCGCAAATCGAGCAATTTCTTCGCCAATTAACATTTGGAATGATCATAGCGATGTTATGTCTATTCGCGACGCTGGTTGGATTAATTTATTCGCTAGCGATAACCAAGAAACGGTTGACCTCCATATTTTAGCTTATAAAATTGCCGAAGAATTAAATATTCCTGTCATGGTTAATGTTGATGGCTTTATTTTAACTCATGCTTATGAACCAGTTATTATTCCAGACGCTAAAACAATTAAAAAATTCTTACCTGATTATAAACCAGCTAAAGGAAATTATTTAGATCCTAATAACCCCGTTACTATGGGTGCTTTTTTTACACCTAATCATTATTTTGAAACTAGAGTTAATCTTCATAATGATTTATTAAATAGTTTAAGTGTAATAAAAAAAGAATACAAAGATTTAATAAAAGTTTTAGGTCGTGATAATAAGGACAATGGTTTAATAGAATACTACGGACCAAAAAAACCAGAAACTATTTTAGTAGCCATGGGCTCGGTCGTCGGAACAATACGTGAAGCAATTAATAATGATAAAAAAAATATTTCTAAAGTTGGTGTTCTAAAAATAACTACTTATAGACCGTTTCCTAGTGAAGAAATAAATAAAATTTTAAATCGCGCTAAAAACATTGCTGTAATTGAAAAGGCGATAAGCATGGGGGCTACTGGACCATTATTTTCTGATATTAAAACTTCTTTAGTAAACAATAAACTAAATCTTAGTAATTACATTGTTGGTCTCGGCGGACGTGATGTTACTCAAAAAATGATTAATGAAATTATCATAACCGCTAAAAAAAATAATAAGCAAACAAAATTTATCGGAAAGATATGATAAAAAAGAGATCCAATCTTTTTAAATTTACTATTAGCGCTTTTTTTATTGTTCAGATTTTGATTGGAATAACTGTATTTAATCCTATTTTTCGTAGTGCTAATATACATGAGGCTCAGGCAGCAGATACTGGTTTCGCTAATGATCCGCTAGATTTTACCCCTCAAATAAGTATTCCCGGATCAAAATTCCAAGCGGGAACGCCAGTAGAGTCCGGCGAATACAACAACAAAACGGGAAACATGAGTAGTAATTTACTAGCGACTTATGTTATTTCCTTTTATAACTACGGGTTAGCTTTCTCTGGAATTTTAGCTACCCTAATTTTAATGGGCGCGGGAATAATTTGGCTAAGTTCGGGAGGAGACTCAGGAAAAATAACTCAAGCAAAGAAATTAATTACCAGCGCAATTGTTGGCCTATTAATTTTAGTTTGTGCTTGGATGATTTTAAATACTATAAATCCTAATTTAACAAAATTAAGTAATATAGAAACGCAAGTGGTTAAAAGAAAAGAGATTAGCGTAATTAATTGTTGTAATTCTAAGATTGGACTAACTGTTGTCCCGGTTGATATTGTTAATGGTCAAAAAGTTTTTGCATCAGGAGAAAACAAAGGAAAGCCAATCAAATGCGCAGCTGGAAATACAGAGTGCTCTAAAGAAGAAGCTTGCGTCATGGCAAATACTAACGGAGCGTTCTCTTGCGAAGATACCTCTAAATTTGAATGTTGTGAATATAGTGCTAACGGTATTTTTAATAACAGAACTTATTGTGTGCCTGTTATAAAACAAACGACTTGCCCAGCGGCGGGCGCCGTCAAAGACTCGGTGTTCCCCACTTACACATTTGGTCTTAGCGCGAGATTAGATAGTTATTGTTCTATGGGCGGAAAAAATAGTGGAGGTTGCAGCTCAAAAGAAAAAAATAAAGGAGAAAGCTGCGGTAATGAGGGTGGAGTTTGCTACGAAGGGGCAACTTGCCCAATGAAGCTAATCGAGTTGAAGGCGATTGCGCTGGTAATGCTGACGGAAGTGAATGCGCAAATACTTCATCAGCCTACTGTTATAATCAAATCTGCTATAAAGATTCTGGTGGGCTTGGCGAGCGTTGCGGAGTTAAGCCAGGGGCAATTTGCAAAGCTAAAGTCGACAAAGTAAATACGGGCGCTTTAGTAGATCTTTGGGATAGGAATAATGGTGGTCGAAATTGTAAAAGTGGATTGTTCTGCTATTATAAAGCCGCCAAACCTGTTTGCGGAGAAGACGCGGGCACAAGTTGTATGACTGGCAGTTTATTTAAACCATGCCCCGATGGATACAAGCATAGTTCTGGCGGAGAAAGCTGTGGCAGCAATCTATACTGTTGCTTTAGATAAAAAATTAATTAAAATATGTTAAACGAAAAAAAAGAAAAAAATAAATTTCTCTCCCCTGGTCATAACGCTTGTGCTGGTTGCGGCCAACTCGTCGCTGCTCAAGCGGTTATGCGCGGTTTAAATGAAAACGTAATCATTGCCAATGCTACTGGATGTTTAGAGGTAACAACCACCGCCTACCCTCAAAGTTCGTGGGGCTTGTCATGGATTCATTCTTTATTTGAAAATGCATCTTCAGTTGCCTCCGGTATTTTAGCGGCTCTAAAACAAAAAGGTGACACGACTACTAAAGTAGTTGTTCAGGCTGGCGACGGAGGAACTTATGATATTGGCATGGGATTAATTAGCGGCATGTGGGAAAGAGGAGAAAATATTTTATATATCTGCTACGATACCGAAGCTTATTCTAATACGGGAATTCAAGCCTCGGGAGCGACCCCGTACGGCGCCGATACGACTACTTCCCCACAAGGAATATCATCAATCGGTTCAAGCCAAAGAAAAAAAGATATGTTAGCCATTGCTCTTGCTCATGGCGTAAAATATGTTGCTCAAAGTACTGATGGTTTTCCTGACGACATTACTAATAAAGTAAAAAAAGCTTTAACGATTAATGGTCCAAGCTATATTCAAATTTTGTCGCCTTGTATTTCTGGTTGGAAAATAAATAATGATGAAGCGGTGATGTTTGGCAAATTATCTTCTCAAACTGCACTTTATCCTTTATTAGAATATACCGATGGCGTATTAACTGCTTCTAGTATTAATCAAAATTTTATCGCTAAGCCAGTTGAGGAATATTTAAGTAAACAGGGACGATTTAAACATTTAAAAACCGAAGATATTCAAGCTATCCAAAAATTAGCTGATGAGAATATTAGAAAATATAAAATATAGTCCGCCCAAGGCGGACATACCCGCCTAGAGCGGGGTAAACAAATATAAGATGAAAAGAATTTTTTTTACAATTTATTTTATTAGTTTATTTTTTTCTTTTCAATTAGTTGCCTCGGCGGCCGAAACTTGTAGTTGGGAAGTTTTAACTCTTCCAACTATGTCTGGTGGCTGCGTTGGCAAAAGCCTGGAAAAATCTGATAACGCTAAATGTAAGTCTTCACAAAAGAAATCTTACTCAGATTTACTTGGACAAAGTCTTGAATGCTGTTGTCCGGCCACTATTGTAAATACCGAAGGTGAAAAACCAACCCTATTTGAGATGCCTGATTTTCAAGTTGAAATACCTGGAATAAAAACATTAGCCGATGTTACCTGCAACCCAGGCGAAAGTTGTGATATTCCCTGGATTGGTCAATATACTAAAGGAATTTATAATTATTTATTAGCGATAGTCGGAGTTGTGGCGGCAATTGTTTTAATGGGTGCGGGAATTATCTGGCTAACTTCTGGTGGAGAATCAGGAAAAATTGAACAGGCAAAAAATTTAATCTCTGGAGCAGTTATTGGAATAGCCATTTTAGCAACTTCTTACTTAGTTCTTAATCAAATAAACCCGAGCTTAGTTAATCTCCAAAACATTAGTATAAAATCTGTAAAAAGAGTAGAGGTTTATCCCGATGCCGATATAACTGTTGTAGGAGGTGCTCGTACTTATGGAGCAGCCTGTGACGCGGCTAAGAATGGTGATTGGTCTGTATGCAAGGCTTTAGGAGTGGCTGCACCGGCAGGTTTGGTTGGCGTAGAAAAAGTAAAAGCTAATTCAAGTGTAGCAACTAGATACAAGGCGGCAATGGAATGCGTAAAAGCTAAAAATGGAAAATATTTATTTTACATAAATGAGGCCTGGAGATCACCTGCCGCTCAAATAGACTATAAAATTAAGTCTGATAATAACGGCGGATCACCGCTTACAGCCACACCCTGCTGTTCTAATCATGGTGCTGGACAAGCTCTAGATATAAACAGGATTGATGGAGTGGGTATGAGTTTTTCTTTTAACGAAAGTTCTGGGCTTAGAAAATGCATGGAAGAACAAACTTTATTTGCAAAGCTTTCCTCAGAGCCCTGGCATTGGTCTCCAACTGGAAGATAAAATAAAATTATGAAAAAGATTTTTTTAATACTAGGCTTTTTAGGAATATTTTTTTGCTCGAGTAACATTTCTTTGGCAGCTTCTTGTACTTGGACAAAATCTAAAGGTATTATTGCCCCGGGGACAGTTGGTGCTGTCTGGAGTTGCCCCGACTCAAATACTAAGGAAAGTGAAAATGTTTCAGCTTGTAGCGGAAAGATACCTGGTTTAGATTATTTGTGTTGCTGTCTAAAAGAAGAAATAAAAGCCAGCCCAGAAAAACCAACGATATTTGAAATGGCCGATTTGCAAGTCGAAATTCCGGGAATGAAAAAACTATCCAATTTTACCTGTAACCCAGGAGAAAGTTGTGATATTCCTTGGATTGGTGAATATACTAAAGGTATTTATAAATATTTATTAGCAATAGTCGGAGTTGTGGCGGCAATAGTTTTAATGGGTGGCGGAGTTCTCTGGCTAGTCTCACGAGGTGAAGCCTCAAATATTACTCAGGCAAAAAAATTAATCGCCGGAAGCGTTGTCGGAACAATTATTCTTGCTTGTTCCTATTTAATTCTTTTGCAAGTAAATTCTAATTTAGTTAATTTGCAAAATATTAGAATAGGGGTCGTGGAAAGAATAGATATTACGCCTGCACCAAGTAATGTGAAAGAATTTTCTGAAAAATGCAAGGCTGTTAACAGTGGAAATTGTTCAGTTGCAAACATGACTGGTTTTGGAGACAAGGCTTCTCAGGCTTCGGGGATATGCATGGCAGAAAGCGGTGGCAACGCCACAATTTACAACAGCTTGACCAGGTGTACTGGTGGCGAATACGCTGTTTGGGGTTTATTTCAATTTAATTTATCCGCTAATAATTTTATAGATGAAAAAGGTAAGACACTAAAATGTTCGACCGCATTCAGCAAACCATGGACAAACAGCAAGCCAACTTGCACGGTTATAAACAAAGCTTTATATGACGCGTGTGTAAAAGCAGCGATTAATCCAGTCCTAAGTATAAGTAATGCTCAAATATTATCAAATAGTGCAAAAACTAGTTGGGGGCCATGGGAAGCTAATAGTAAATTTTGCAACTTTTAAAAAAACATAAATAATTATTTAAATTAAAAAAGCTATTTACTAAAATAGCTTTTTTAAAAAATAATTAACTTAATATTTTATTTCCCTCTATCCATTGCTTCATTCGCCAAGCGATCCGCTTCTTTATTTTTCTCTCGGGGAATATGAGTATATGAAATACGCTTAAAGCTCGCACTTAAATTATGAATTATTAAAAACAAAGGAGCTAAATCAGCATTCTTAACCTTATACTCACGCTTAAGTTGCTTAACGACTAACTCACTATCTAAATAACAATCTAATTCGCTCGCTCCTAGTTCTTGAGCTTTTTTTATAGCTGCAATCAAAGCTTTATACTCAGCCTGATTATTAGTTGCAACCCCTAAATACTCCGAAACCTCCGCGACCATTACTTTATTCTCATCATATAAAACAGCGCCTATTCCAGACGGGCCGGGGTTGCCACGGGCACCACCATCGGAAAAAATAATTAATTTATTCATATTTTGTTTACTCCGCCTTGGTGGGCACGCCCTCCTTAGACAGATTTATATCAATCATTTTTAATTGTGGTTCGCGACGACCATTGAAATCGTTAACTTCCAAATAATAAACTAAATCTACGCGATCTCCGACTATATATTCTTTATATGCAGCTGCGCCACCGAAAGCGATCGCCCAAAAGGAATTGGCGCTACCACTTCTTGA
This sequence comes from uncultured Gammaproteobacteria bacterium, assembly GCA_964500975.1. Taxonomy (GTDB): domain Bacteria; phylum Patescibacteriota; class Patescibacteriia; order Patescibacteriales; family UBA12465; genus UBA12465. The sequence goes on from CAZCQW010000002.1 coordinate 35,841, forward strand.
ATCAAATTGCGAAAAACGAATTTTAATATGCTGATTATCAAAGCCCATGGTTGAGATATCATCAATTCTTAAATCATAACTGACAAAGCGAGGCTGTTGATTGTGTTGGCCATATGGGGCTAATAAATTTATTTTATCAGCTAGGTCTAAATTAATTTCAGAAAAATTTAATTCCGCTTCAATTTTTAATTTAGGGATTAAATCTTTTTTATCAATTCCCTCTTCAGCCAAGTTCTGAATATTGGCAATAAATTTCGCCAATTTTTCTTCCGACTTAACCGAAAAACCACAAGCCATGGGGTGGCCACCGTACTTATCAAGGTGTGGCGCACAATCTTCAATAGCTTCTATTAAATTGAACTCCTCTACCGAACGACCAGAGCCTTTAAAAGCAACAATTTTAGGAACTAATTTTTTTGTAATCGGATCAAATTCAGCTGACTCAATTAAACGAGTAATGATTAAAGTTGGTCTATAATATTTTTCAGTTATTTTTCCAGCAACTAAACCAATTACACCCTCATTCCAAATCTGATCTTCGCCGGCAACGCCAACAATTATATTTGGTAAATTATCTTTATTAATTTGGGCTTCAACGGCCGCAATTATTTCTTCGGTAATTTGTTGACGACTAATATTGCGATTATTAAGTTCCGTTGCTAGCTCTTCGGCTTCAGCTTGATCGGTGGTTGTTAGAAGCGCAAAAGCGGTATTAGCGTGACTTA
>CAZCQW010000002.1:36575-52538 GCA_964500975.1 uncultured Gammaproteobacteria bacterium
TCCAAGCCTCAAGCGGCTTGCCAACATTAATCTTAGAAACTTTTATCAACTCATTCAGCCCCAAACGTTTATTTGTGTTTAGTACTTTTAAGCCACTCTTAACAAGTAATCTATTTTCACCTAGTAAGCTAACCATATCAGCCACCGTCCCAACTGCAACTAAATCTAAACTCTTATCTAAAATTAATTGTTTTTGCTTTTCCGGTAAGCTTGATTTATAAAGCAGTGCGCTAATTAATTTAAAAGCTACGCCAGCTCCACATAAATACGACCAAGGGTATGCTTCGGTTTTATCAGCCGGATCAAAAACTAGACAATCAGGATAATCTTTAGTATCTTCAGGCAAAACGTGGTGATCGGTAATAATAATTTCTAAACCCTTACTTTTAGCATAAGCGACTTCTTCATGATTACGAATTCCGTTGTCGACAGTAATAAGTAATTTGAATCCTTGGCTAACAAGCGAATTAATCGCCATTTTATTTAAACCATAACCCTCACTTACACGATCTGGCAAATAAACCTCCGCGTTAGCATGTAAAATTTTTAGGGTTTCAAGTAATATAACAGAGGACGTAACACCATCAGCGTCATAATCACCATAGACAACAATTGGACTAGAGTTTTTAATATGAGAAATAATTAAATCAGCTGCCGCTTCCATGTTCTTAAACAAAAAGGGGTTATAAAAAGCGTGCGCCTGATTATCGCCAATAACCAAGGTTTTATCAGAATCTAATTCACTTTCTAAAAAAGCTTTAATATCTGGTTTATTTTTTAAATTGCGATTAAAAAGTAACTGCAAAAGAACCGGATTAATATCCGGGTGTTCACTTAAAAAGCTAGAATCAGCTTTAGGAAAAATTTGCCATTTTTTCATGGCGATATATAAAATTTAAATTAATAAAACATTGTACCAGCTGAAACCGCTAACATCGAAATAGTAACGATTACTGAGATCACTATCCAGATTATTTTGATAACCTTTCTTCTTTTCATACTATTAGTCCGCTCTTGGCGGGTAAGCCCGCCTCGGGCGGGTTATCTTTTTAATATTTTAACAAAAGTATCAGGTGGAATTTCAACACTTCCCTTACCAGCCGCCATCATTTTTTTCTTACCTTTTTTCTGTTTCTCTAATAATTTACGTTTGCGAGTAACATCTCCTCCGTATAATTTAGCGGTAACATCTTTACGCATCGCTGATAATTTTTCAGCCGCAATAACTTTACCATGTAAGGCGGCTTGAATTTTAACCGCAAACATCTGACGAGGTAAATTATTTTTAAGAATTTCAACCACTTCTCGCCCTTCACGCATGGCCTGATCACGATAAACAATCGTGGCAAGGGCTTCAATAATATCCTCCGCTACAAGAATGTCCATTTTAACAACATCAGCCGGTCGATAATCTAGATATTCGTAATTAATAGACGCATAACCAGCCGAGACACTTTTAATCTTATCATAAAAATCAGTTAAAATCGCGGCCATCGGTATTTCATAATGCAAAATTACTCTTGCTTCATCACTATCTGAAGAAATATACTCAGTATTTTTATAAATACCCCGCTTATCTTGGGCTAATTTAATAATATTGCCCATATAAGACTTCGGGGCAATAACGTCTAGGCTAACCCAAGGCTCTTCAATAATATCAATATGGTTAGGGTCAGGCAATCTCTGAGGAGTTCTAATAATAAGCTCCTCGCCATTACTCTTTAAAACTTTATAGGCCACGCTCGGGACGGTTACAATTAAATCTAAATTATATTCACGACGTAAACGCTCTTGAAAAACTTCTAAATGAAGTAGGCCTAAAAAACCGCAACGAAAACCAAAGCCAAGCGCATCCGATCTTTCAGGTTCATAAGATAAAGCGGCATCATTTAACTTTAATTTATCCATCGCCTCACGGAGCTCTTTAAAATCATTACCCTCACGAGGGAAGATTCCGGCAAAAACCATTGGCTTAACATCTTTATAACCATGAAGAGTCTCAACTTGATTGAAATTTTGAACCCCACTATTAGCCGTTAAAGTATCACCTACCCGACAATCGCCAACTGTTTTAAATCCAGTGATAATATAACCAATATCGCCAGGATTTAATTCTCCAGTTGATAAATAATCCGGTTTAAAAATTCCACAATCGAGAACCTCACTTTCTACTCGCATTGATAACAAGCGGATTTTATCACCTTTTTTAATCGTGCCATTAAAAACTCTAACATAAGCTACGACACCACGATAAATATCATACTTAGAATCAAAAATTAAAGCGCGGGGATAATTTTCACCCTTTTCAGGAATTATATCACGGGGCTGTGGTCCCTTTTTGATAACCTCATCTAAAACATCAGCCACACCTTCACCAGTTTTTCCTGAACAACAGAAAATATCTTCTTCATCACATCCTAATAATTTAATAATTTCTCTTTTAGTTTTAGGAACATCAGCCGCCGGTAAATCAATTTTATTTACAACAGGAATAACTGTTAAATTTTGTTCAATCGCTAAGTATAAATTAGCTAAAGTTTGAGCCTGAATTCCCTGAGTACAATCAACAAGTAAAACAGCTGTTTCAACTGCGGCTAATGAGCGAGAAACTTCATATGAAAAATCAACGTGACCAGGAGTATCAATCAAGTTTAATTTATAATTTTTATAATCCATGGTAACAGGCTGGAGTTTAATCGTGATTCCCCGCTCCCGCTCAATATCCATACCATCTAAAATCTGATCTTTCATCTTTCTTTTATCAACCGTGCCGGTAATCTCTAACATACGATCAGCCAAAGTTGATTTACCATGATCAATGTGAGCCAAGATGGCAAAGTTTCTAATGTTATCTATGTTGTTTATTTTTTCTATCATATTTAAACTATATCAAATAATAAATTAAACCCCTCTCGCTTCACCCTGATCATCGATTTTAACTTTTTTGAAGGGCCAACGATTTTTTAAAGCAGATAAAAAGCCAAATAATTCTTCGCTCTTAAACAAATAACAAACTAAAGCATAAACTAGAGTTCCAACCAGAGCCGAAGCAGATAACTGAATGAAAACACCGCTAAATTTAGTCATATCAATAAACGGCCAAACGACTAATTTCATTAGCTGGGCAGCCATGCCAGCCCCAACAGCGCTGGCAGTAAATTTTAACACAGAATTTAAAATATTACTAATATCTAAATGTCCAACTGAAAAGTACAAGAAAAGCCACAGTAGGATGAAATTAAGGATATTTGCCAGCGAAAACGCAAGAGCTAGACCAGCTACACCCATTTTTGGAGCTAAGATAAAAGATAAAACTATATTTAACAGTACGGTAAATAGACCGAGATAAAAAGGAGTGGCTGAATTTTGACGAGCATAAAAAACTCTCGTTAAAAGAGGGATGGTTGCTTGTGCAAATAAACTAAGTGCAAAAAATCCCAATGTATTCATTGTTAAAACTGTATCCTGCCAGTCGAAATTTCCACTACCTAAAACAACGCGGATAATCTGAGCTCTTAAAGTAATAATTAAAACTGTCGCCGGAACAATAAAAAATAAAATCTGACGCATGGTTTGCGAAAAATTTGCACTCAATTTTTCTTTATCGTAAGCAGCGGCGGCTAAAGACGGAAATGCTGCAATCGCAAAAGAAATTCCGAAGATACCGATTGGAAAAGACTGTAAATTATTAGCCAGATTAAATATAGATAAAGATCCGCTGGATAAACTAGAAGCGATAATAGTAATAACAACTAAATTAATTTGAGAAATTGCTAAACTAAGAGTTCGCGGCACCATCATTTTCCAAATTTTCCAAGTATTTAAATCATTTAAAATAATTGTTAGCTTATATCTAAAACCTAAACAATAAACGGACGGTATTTGAATAGCCATGTGTAAAAATGCACCAAGCACCACGCCCCAAGCCAGCCCATCAAGACCCCACCAATTGGAAAAATATAAAGCTCCTAAAATAATTCCTAAATTATAAAAAATAGGAGCAAGTGAATAAACAAAAAATCTTTTAAAAGATTGCAAAGCGCCGCCAATAATTCCAGAAATACCTAAAAATAATGGTGACAAAAACATGATACGAGTTAATGCGCTGGCAACAGCTTGGTCCTCAGAATTAAAACCAGGAGTAATTAATTTTGTTAAAAGGGGGGCAAAAATAATTCCAAACAAAGACAAAATTCCTAAACCGATTAACAAAAAATTTAGAACATTATTAGCAAGATTCCAGGCCTCTTTATTATTTTCGCTGTCACAATCATTCTTCTTTTCACACGAAAAATCTTTAATTAAAGAAGTGAAAATTGGTACAAATCCAGCCGACAATGCGCCCAAAACTATTAAATTAAAAATCAAATCAGGAATTCTAAAGGCAGCATAATAAATATCCAGAGTCGTACTAGCGCCAAATTGGCCAGCCAAAATACGATCGCGAATAACTCCTAAAAGACGTGAAACAAGGGATGATATCGCAACTAAAGCCGCCGCAACGGTTATACTATTAATTTGTTGGCTGAAAAGTCTCTTTAACATAATACTATCTTAACGTCTTCTCTGAATTTAGCAAGCCTTGATAGGCTTGGTAATTATATGGATCTACCCTTAAAACAGACTCAAATAAATATCGAGCTTCAATAATTTTATTCTGTTTATAATATAATTTACCAAGATTTAACATGGCATTATTATAATTAGGATATAAACTAAGTTCTTGTAAATATTCCTCCTCAGCCCTCTTTTCATCGCCGCGCCCCTCGTAAATCAAGCCGAGATTGTTATGGATCATTGGCTCACTCGGACTTAATTCTAAAGACTTGGAGTAGTAATTATGCGCTGCATCTAAATCCCCGTCTAAATAGTACATGACTCCTAGATTCTTCTGTGCCAAAGAAGAATGAGGGGACGTCTTAACGGCTGATTGCCAAAAAGTTAGTCTATCATGAAAAGTTAAACTATGGAAAAATGTTAAGCTTGCGAAAAATAGTAAAAAGACAAGACAGCAAATTTTTGTTTTGCGGTTTGAAAAGTCTAAATTTTTTATCCAGTCAATTTCAGATATCAAAATCAAAAAACCAGCCAAAGAAAGATATAGGCGATGCTCCAGGTAGTAAGGTAAATTATCAAAAGGAATAAATGATGGAAGAAGAAAAAAGGCAAACCACAAGAAACTAAAAATAACTAGAACAGTTCTTTTCTTTTTTGAAATTAATAGAGTGATTGTAACAAGAGCAATAGAGATTAATCCAAAAATAATACTTGAATCTTGAAGTGTGGGCACAACTGATAAATTAAACGGTAAAATAACTTTCGCAAAACTTATTAAAATAGCTTGATAATTATTTAATATTCCCAATATAGCTTCTAAATAATTAATCGGCTCCCTGCCTAAAGCAAAGCTACGCATTAGAAACCAAACAAAAGCTACCGCTCCAGAGCCAAATATTAATAAATATTTATCTGATTTTAATATCTTTCCTGAATCCACAAACAAAAAATAATAAACAACTAAAACCGGTAGAAAAACAGCTGTTTCTTTTGTTAGTATTGCAAATAGGAAAAAAAGTAAATATATTAAATATAATTTAAAGCGCGGATTTTCTAAAAATTTTAAAAATGAGATAAAAGCCAGAAGAACGAAAACGGTTAGGAGCGAATCATTTCTGCCTGGTACCCAAGCCACTGCTTGAGTCAAAATAGGGTGAACTAAAAAAATTAACGATAAAAAAAATGATAAGCCTCTTTTTTTAGAAATTTTTTCAAGAAATATATACAAAAGCCAGACAGCAAAAATATGCAAAAAAATATTAGATAAATGATAAAAGAATGGCATTTCCCCGCCAAAATGAGCATCAAGCATTAATGAGGCATTAAGAAGGGGTCGATAATACGACCGGCTTCCCGACATAAAAGCGTCTGAAGAAAATATATCAGCTAGGTTTCTAAAATCAGTTAAAATTTCTTGCTTCTCAAGTATTAGGCTTTGATCATCTAAGTAGGTGTAACTAAAAAATAAAGTCTGACCATAAAGCAAAAAACCAACAGAGAAAATAATAAAATACGGGCGCCACGACTGAAGCCACTGATAATTTTTAAATTTTTCCGCTAGATTCAACATCTTACTAAGTAAAAACTATTTTATAAGACCAAATAAATATTTAAAAGCAACGCCCACTGTCGCAAAACCATATTTTAAGCTTCGCCAAAAATTTATTGAAGAGGCTTCTTTAAAATAACGAACTGGAACAGGTATTTCGCCAATTCTGTATTTACGAGCAACCGCTTTGAACAACATTTCGCTATCAAAAACAAAATCATCTGAATTATTTTGCCAATCAATGTGTTCCAAAACATCCCTTTTATAAGCACGCATTCCCGTATGCCATTCCGATAAATTATAACCGGAAACAAAATTTTCAAAGACAGTTAATAGGCGATTGGCTAAATATTTATACTGGGGCATTCCTCCTTCTAAAGCTTCACGCCGACTTCGAATACGTGTGCCAAGCATAATATCAAAGTAGTTGCCACCCAAAAACTCTGCAAAAAAACTAATTATCTTGGGGTTATATTGATAATCAGGATGTATCATTACAACCATATCTGCCCCATGTTCAAGAGCTAATTTATAGCAGTCTTTTTGATTAGCGCCATAACCGCCATTTTTTCCCGAGAATAAATAAACAAACCAAGCTTCTTAGCAACAACTAAAGTTTCATCATTACTTTTATCATCAACTAAAATTATTTCATCAACCATATCAGGGATGTCACGAACAGTTTTTTCTAAAGTCGTCGCCGCATTATAAGCCGGAAGAACAACAATAATTTTTTGTTGATTATACATAATCGTTAAAGAATAATTCTAACGTCAGCGGCTGACACTGAATTTTCGAAAACAAAAAGAGGGTTAATATCAAATGATTTAATTTCTGGATGTTCATTGGCAATACGAGCTAAATTTACAAATGCTTTAGCCAAGCCTTTTATATCATATTTATTTTGACCGCGCGCACCATTTAAAATTGGGAATATTCTAAGCTCAGAAATTACTTCAAGTGCTCTCTTTAAATCTAAATCACTGGTTGAGAGTTTTATCTCCTTAAAGACTTCAGCGTATATGCCACCTAGACCTACTATCATAATTGGTCCAAAAGAGGCATCCCTAGTAAAGCCAAGAATAATTTCTTGAAAATGACTAGCCATCTCAGAAACAATTAAATAATTTTCTGGGTTATTTAGCGCCTTATTATTTGCCTTGCTGACTGCGCTCACGGCTAAGCGAAGAGCGGTTTCATTTTTAATATTTACAATCACTGCATTTTTCTCAGTCTTGTGAAGGAAATCTGGTCCGACCGCTTTTAATACAACAGGGTATTTGTAGCTAGCGACCTTATTCTTGTCATATTTCACTGTCTTAATCGTTGCGATTCCGTATTCACGTAAAACTGCTAAAGATTTTAGATAATCGGTGGTTGTAATTGCTTTTTTAATTTTTACTTTTGAGGCTTTATAATCCTTAATTGTGTTTAAAGTTTTTTTATATGAAATTAGTTTTTTAAAACTACGAACGGCTTCTTCCGGATAATCAAAAGTTGGAATATTATTTTTTTCAAATAAATCACGGGCCTCAGCAATAGCTTCCCCGCCAATAAAACTAGTTATAATTAATTTATGCGGATATTTTTTAGCATATGAAATAATTATTTCGGCTGTCCTTAAAGGCTCAGTTGATGTTTGAGGGGTAAGTAAAACTAAAAGGTTATTTATTTTTTTGTCGCCAAGCATAACCTTCAAGCCATTTTCATAGCGGTTTGCATCAGCATCTCCTAGCAAATCCCAACTACGACCAAAAGGGATATTCTGGCGAGAAATCTCATCTACAGTTAAAACTGCCACACCACCAGCGTTAGTCATAACATATAATTCCTGATTAATTGTATTACGAGAAGATTCTTTTCTAAATAACAATAAAAGGTTAAATAATTCCTCTAAATTTTCCAGCCAAATTGCTCCAGACCTCCTAACTCCTGTCTCAACGGCCGCATTTGACCCGGCCATTGATCCTGTATGAGACAAAGCTAACTGTCCGCCAGCCGCACTTTGACCCGCTTTTAGCACTGCAACCGGTTTTTTCTTGGCCAACTTAGAAACCAAACTCATAAATTTCTCACCATCTTTAATTTCTTCTAAATAAGCTACAATTAAATCTATTTTTGGGTCAGTCGCTAAATATTCAATTACCTTATTTTCATCAATCACGGCTTTATTTCCTAAACTTATAAAATAACCAAAATTAAAATCTTTAACTTTTAGCCAATCAAGGGCGGCGGATCCGATAGCGCCCGATTGAGAAAGTAATGCAATGCTACCAGTAGACGTATCTGCCGAAGCAAACGTGGCGTTTAATTTATGCCAAGTATTAATAAGACCCAAACAATTTGGGCCTAGAATATTAAGATGATAACGTGCGGCTAACTCAGAAATTTCTAGTTCAATTTTTTTACCTGCCTCACTAGTTTCTTTAAAACCAGCAGTTATAATAACGATATTTTTTATTCCAAGCTTTGCGCATTTACTAATTTCAGATTTCACGAACTGAGCGGGTATTGCAATTACTACCAATAACTCAGCGTATTCTGTCTTAGGCAAGGCCTCAAGACCCATGTAAGCTCTTAAGCCGGCAACTTCCTTTTCTTTTAGATTAATCGGAAATATTTTTCCTTTAAAACCACCCGAAATAATGTTATCTAAAACCTGGCGACCAATTTTAACTTTGTCGCTTGACGCACCAATTACTGCAACTGACTTAGGATTGAAAAAATACTTTAAAGACATATATTTTATTTTTTTATTAAGCTTATTAAACCACTAATGAAAGCTGCGCAAAAAACATAATTAATATTTAAATAAACCAAAATAATATTTGGCCAAATAATTTCAAAAATAATAAAAACAAACAGCAAGGCTGAAAAAAAGTAAAAAATTTCACGACTAATTACTCCCAAATCTTTTGCCATAGGGTTCGACCGCTTAATTCTATTTTAATCTTATAAATTTCTAAATTATCATGAATATTATCGTCTGCCTTTAAGCCAGGAACTGAAATCATAAAACTATATTTACCATTTTCTCTGTATGCGCCCTTTAACTTAATTTCTGTACTGGCGGTTTTAAAGCCTTCATTTTCAATTGGCTTCTTGTAATTAGCAAGGATATACTTTGTTTCATCTTTAACCGAAAAAAATTGATCAACTTTTTTTAAACTCGGATCAAATAAACTACTCTCGGAAAAAGAAAAGACGCCGTTGTTTTCTAAAACTAAATCATCCTTACTTAAATTTATTTCTTTAACGTCCGAAGTTGAATCTGCTTTAAAATCAAACTGTCTAAAAGTTTCATTTAAATTAAAATCTTGCCCTCCAAAATTTACAACTTGGAGACTAGCAGGATTTAGTGCTTTGATCTGCAAATAATTAGAGTTTGTATATATTTTTAAAGGCTTAACACTTGAAACCGGCCAAACTCTATTAATAAACGCTAAACGATCGAGAGAGGATATTATTTTTTTTATAACAATATCATCACTCACTCTAATTTCTACTTTATAAACCCCGGCTGGCAAATTACTTTTTTTAATAACCATTCTTTTTTCTTCTATCTTCCCGCTACCACTATTAATTTGTTTGTCCGGGATGTTTTCGGTCACAATATTTTCTTTGCCCGAAGAAATTACCACTGCAATTGGGGCTGGATTTTTACTTTGGTTCAAGTCAATAAAATCAAACTCCAAATTTAAGAGGTCTTTATTTAAATATACGAAAAACTGATGAGCTCCTCTCAGCGGAGTATCAATTACGATTGGACGGGCTGACTGATAATTTATTATTCTAAAATTATTATCTAAATTATAATTATAAAGAGCAAAGCATTTCTGTCTTGCTTGCGGACAGCCAATAATCTTGTCGCCAAGCAAGTCTTGCTCAAAATCCTCCGCATTCTTATAATTATTTTCCTTCTGCAAAAATATCTTTCCATTTTCTTCAGTAAGCTTCCAGCGCAACATTAAATAATCAAGCGCTTTGTTATCCAAGGGGCGTAAGTCGTAGCGCCAAACAACGTTATCGGCTAAAACTCCTACTTCAATAACTGGTGTTTCAATGCTTAAATTATCTTTATAAACTACAGTAAGCTTAGCTTTGTCAAATGTGCGTGGCGTAAATACAGAAAAATAAACAGGGTCACCAATTAATAAAGCCCCCTCGCTACTTTTTAAATCAACTCTTTCAGAGGGTGTAAAATTATTAATAAACCCCTTGCCGAATCTTGAGCTAGAAGTATAGTCTCGACTATAACTAATGGAGCCAAATGGAAGAACTTTAAGATAAAGAAAAAGACAAATTATGATAACTAAAATTAGCCCCAGAACCAAGCGGAATTTCAATAAAAATTGCCATTTTTTCCAAATTGCATTAATCATAACTACTAATATTTTACTTCATTTTTAGGAAATAAAAAAGGCCTGAATCACGAAGTGACTCAGACCTAAAATTCTCAATAATATTTTTTCCTCTCCCCGGTTGCGGCTGGTTTTCGAGGCAGCGGTAAATGACCATGAGCCTGGGTAACTCTTTGCTCAAGTTGTTTGCGAATATTGCAAAATGCAAACTCCACAAGTCTAAAGGTAATTTTACCACCATTGGCTTCCTTGAATCCGTAAGGATAAAGAACCATCCACAGGCCGGCGTGCCAAGCGTTTAAGACTCTGAATTCAAATTTTTTGCCTAAATCATTTTCTATAAAAAAGGCATAAATTTTATTTTCAAATTTCTTTCTGCAGTCGTCTCTGTAGATAAATTTTCTTACAAATTCATCTAATGTATTGAGCGTTACGCCCATCGTGTACGGCACGATTTTTGTGTTTCGGAAAGGAAAAGATTTCTCCCCACATGGAATTTTTGGCAAAAAATCTGAATCTTTTTCAGTTACACTTTTTATGAAAGTTTCGCCGATAGACTCTTCAGATTGCTCTGCCGCAATATCCTTCAATTTATCAGCATGATTCTTTCCGCTAGAAACATCACTGTTAACTTCAACTGAATCATTTTCTAGCTTTACATCAGAACTTTCTTCCAAGTTTTCATGACCAGCTTTATCCGCCCTTTTCTTCAATTTGTAAGGACGACGAGGGCGAATCTCATCTGAAAATAGTTGATCACTTATCAGAGTAAAACTCTGATCAAAATTTAGGATAATTGGCTCTAATCCGTTGCCTGGATTAAGCACAATTATCAACTTGGTGACATTTACTAGGTCTTCTGGACCTACTTCTATCACCTTCGTAACTTCCTGGCTCACTTTCATGCTGGTCGTATTTAAGGGTTTTTTGATGAGCTAATTGATTGTTATTTATATCATTATAGAAAATCTTTGTCAAGTATTAATGTCATAAATATGTGACAAAATATTTAACATACAAAAAAGAGCTTACTAATAAGCTCTTTTTTGTTTAATATAAGGAAAATTTTTATACTATAAAGTGTAATTTATTTTTGCCTATTTTCCGTAATCTGTTCTCTTCTTCTTACCCTTATAACCAGTTCCGGCAGGGATTAAGCAACCAATAATAACATTTTCTTTCAAACCTTCTAGGTAATCAATCTTGCCATTAACCGCAGCATCGATTAAGACACGTGATGTTTCTTGGAAAGAAGCAGAGGATAAGAAACTATCGGTAGTTAATGATGCTTTAGTAATACCAAGTAATAAGCGATCAGCCTTAGCTGGATTCTTCAAACCTTTGTTAGCTTGAGCCAATACCTCGTCTTCAATAGTTTCGCCTGGTAATAACGCAGCGTCTCCAGCCTCTTTAACTAAGTAACGAGAGAACATCTGACGAGCGATAATTTCAATGTGCTTATCATTAAGCGGTTGACCTTGAGAAGAATAAACGTATTGAATTTCACGAATAATATATTTTTGAGTTTCAAGTTGGCCTTTAAGTTTATATAGCTCTCTTAAGTCAAGGCTGCCCTCAGTTAACTGAGTACCGCGCTCAATAATATCACCATCTTTAACCATTAACATTGTGCCTTTAAGGATAGAAAATTCTTTAACCTTCTCAACTTCCTTGGCGACACTGATATATTTATCGCTTAAAGTAGCAACACCGGCAGTTTTAGCCTTAACAACTTCACCGCTAACGCTAAATAATTCAGAATTCTTGGAAATTGTATCGCCATCTTTTACAAGAACTTTAACTTCTAATTTCTTTTTGTCGCGAGCAGTGGCGCCACTAGCAAGCTTAACTTCGTTTAATTTTTCTGAGAAATAGTATTTATCATGATCCTTGCCAGTGTAGAAAATGCTAAGAATTTTTGCTTGCGGATTATTAACGGAAATTTCTTTACCATCTTGATCTCTAATAATCTTTTGAGCAAATTCAATCTTAACGCGACCAGCCACATCAGAAATTAACGCCTTTCTCTTTGGAGAGCGTGCTTCAAAGATTTCTTCAACACGAGGTAAACCTTGAGTGATATCGTCCTGACCAGCTACACCACCAGTATGGAAAGTTCTCATAGTAAGCTGTGTACCAGGCTCACCAATAGATTGAGCCGCGATAATACCAACAGTTGAACCCATCTTAACTGGCTTATTGTAAGCAAGATCCCAACCATAACATTTAGCACAAATTCCTTTATGCATCTTACAGCTTAAAACGGAACGAACGCAGGCATCATTGAAATCTTTAGTCTTTAACATCTTAATGTTGTCTTCGTTAAGAATTTCACCAGCTTCCAAAATAACTTTACCTTTAACATCAACAATATCTTTAGCAACATAACGACCAGTCAAGCGACGGAAGAAATCATCGCCACTCTTTTCAATTTCAGTGCGATTTAAATCCATACCAACTGTGTCACCGCAATCATCTTCAGCAATAATAACATCTTGAGAAACATCAACTAAACGACGAGTTAAGTAACCAGCATTAGCAGTTCTTAAAGCTGTATCAGACAAACCTTTACGTACACCATGAGTAGAAATAAAGTATTCAAGTACACCAAAACCTTGCTTAAAGTTTCCTTTAACCGGCAATTCGATAATTGCACCCGATGGAGAGGTTACCAAACCTTTCATACCTAAAATCTGAACTGGCTGAGCCCATGAACCACGAGCACCAGAGTCAATCATAGAAAAAACCGGTAAAATATCCATTAAACCTTTTTTACAAATATCAGCAATCTTGTCTTTAGTATTAGTCCATTCTTCAATAACTTTAGCGTAGCGTTCTGATTCAGTTAAAAGACCTTCTTCAAATTGTTCTTGAATTAAATCAACTTTATCATTAGCTAAATCAATTAATTTATCTTTTTCAGGAAGTGAAGGTAAATCACCAAAACCCCAAGATAAACCAGACTTAGTAATAAAGGCAAAAGCACGATTCTTTAAACTATCAATAAACTTAACAGTTTCATCTTCACCGTAAATTCTTAAACATTCACGAATTAAATCTTTTAATTTCCCTTTACCAATAACGTCATTAATATATTTTAATTTTTCTGGAAGCAAGGAATTAAAGATTAGACGACCAGCGGTAGTTTTTAGCATCGCGCCGTTATATCTAACATTAATCGCTTCATGAAGATCAATAAATTTACTTTCATAAGCTAAATTAGCCTCATCTTCATCGGAAAAATATTTCATGTCCTCAACTTTTCTGTCTTCGTAAGCCTTGTCGGTTGAAGTAATGTAATAAGTACCCCAAACAATATCTTGAGCTGGAGCAACGATAGGATCGCCAGTTGCTGGTTTAAGTAAGTTATGGGTAGAAAGCATTAATGTTTCTGCTTCATGACGAGCTTCTTTCGTTAATGGTACATGAACAGCCATTTGGTCACCATCAAAGTCGGCGTTAAACGCTGTACAAACAAGAGGGTGAATTTGAATAGCCTTACCTTCAATTAAAATCGGACGGAAAGCTTGAATACCAAGACGATGTAAAGTAGGCGCACGATTTAATAACACAAATGCACCTCTAACAATTTCTTCTAAAATATCCCAAACTTCGTCATGTCCAGCGTCAATATAGCGAGAAGCAGATCGAACATTATGAACAATTTCTCTCTTAATTAATTGGGAAATAATAAACGGTTTAAATAATTCAAGGGCCATGATCTTAGGTAAACCACATTGATCAAGATTCAAACGTGGGTTAACTACGATAACAGAACGTCCAGAATAATCTACACGTTTACCTAATAAGTTCTGACGGAAACGACCTTGCTTACCTTTTAAAGTATCGGCCAAAGATTTTAATTGTCTCTTTTGACCAGTTGAAGCGGTGACTGTTTTTGTGTGACGAGCGGAGTTATCAATTAAAGCATCAACTGCTTCTTGTAACATACGCTTTTCGTTACGACAAATAACTTCAGGAGCGTTTAAGTCCATTAACTGTTTCAAGCGATTATTACGATTAATAACACGACGATATAAATCATTTAAGTCTGATGCGGCAAAACGACCACCGTCAAGTGCAACCATAGGACGCAAATCCGGTGGAACAACTGGAAGAACTGTCATAATCATCCATTCAGGACGAATATCGTTGTTACGGAAACTCTTTAATAGTTTCAAGCGTTTTACTAATTTCTCTTTTTTAGAATCAACTGCATCAGTTAATTTTTCTTCTAAATTATCAACACTTGCTTGAAGATCAATTTTTTCTAATAATTTGCGAATAGCTTCAGCACCAATTGAAGCTTCAAATATGTGTCCAAATTTTAAACTTAAACTTTGATATTGTTGTTCAGATAAAATCAAAAGTGGTTTTAATTCTTTTAATTCTTTTTGGGTAGTACCAAAATCTTCGTCCAGTCGGGCCATTCTTTCAACTTTAGCTTTCATGGCATCTTTAATTTGAGCTTCAGAATCTTCGCCGTTTTCTTCTTTAATTTTCTTCAAAAGATTATTATACTCGTTATCAATTCCCTTAACTTTCGACTTATATTCTGATTTGATTTGTTCAATCGTCGCTTCTTTTAAATTTTCATCAATATCGGTCACGATAAAGCTAGCGTAATAAATAACTTTTTCAAGTGATTGAATACCTAAATTTAAAAGCAAACCAATCTTTGAAGACAAACCGCGTAAAAACCAAATGTGAGTAGCTGGAACTTGTAAAGTAATATGTCCAAGACGTTCACGACGAACAACGCTGCGAGTTACTTCAACTCCGCATTTGTCGCAGACAATTCCCTTATAACGAATTTTTTTATATTTTCCGCACGCACACTCCCAGTCCTTAGTTGGACCAAAAATCTTTTCACAGAACAGACCATCTTTTTCAGGTTTTTGAGTGCGATAATTAATTGTTTCCGGTCTAGTTATTTCTCCGTGCGACCAGTTAAGGATCTCATCTGGAGAAGCAAGCTTTAGACGAATAGCGTCGAAGTCGCTAGTTTTTATTGGATTTAACATATATTAATAATTGCTAATAAATTATTATTCTTTATCTCCGCCTTCTTCTAATAAGGTCGCAATAATTTCCGGTTTATCGAAAATTAATTTGTCGTCATTTTTTAACTCCTCATCAATTTCCGTTATAACCTCAGAAGCGGGCTGACTACCATCACCACCCAATAACTCAACGTTCAAACCTAAACCTTTTAATTCACGAATTAAAACGTTAAAGGACTCAGGAACATTTAGTTTCTCAATTTCCTCACCCTTAATAATAGATTCATAAGCCTTGGATCTTCCCGGAACGTCATCTGACTTAATGGTCAACATTTCTTGTAAAGTATGAGCAGCACCGTAACCTTCAAGAGCCCACACTTCCATTTCACCAAATCTCTGGCCACCAAATTGAGCTTTACCACCCAAAGGTTGTTGAGTGATTAAAGAGTATGGACCAATTGAACGTTGGTGAATCTTTTCTTCAACCATGTGG
>CAZCQW010000002.1:52548-64044 GCA_964500975.1 uncultured Gammaproteobacteria bacterium
AAGCTTCAAGACATATTTATAACCAACTGTAATTGTGTGGTCATATGAATCACCAGTTTTACCATCAAATAAAGTAACTTTTCCATCTTCTGGTAAACCAGCTTTAATTAACTCGCCGCGGATTTGGTCCTCGGTAATACCGTCTAAAGCTGGAGTCATAATTCTATAACCAAGCTTTTTAGCAGCAAAACCTAAATGAGTTTCTAAAAGCTGACCAAGATTCATACGAGAAATAATACCGAGTGGAGATAAAATAATGTCAATCGGAGTACCATCGGCCATATAAGGCATATCTTCAATTGGAACAACACGAGAAATAACACCTTTATTACCGTGACGACCGGACATCTTATCACCAACCTGAATCTTTCTTAAGTTAGCAACTGCTACTTGAATAGATTTAAGTACTCCAGCTGATAATTTATCACCGTCTTCACGAGAGAAAATTTTAATATCAACAATTTTTCCATGTTCACCATGTTCAAGATATAAAGATGAATCACGAACATCTTTAGCTTTTTCACCAAAGATAGCGCGCAATAATTTTTCTTCAGCTGATAGGGTTGTCTCACCTTTTGGAGTAATCTTACCAACTAAAATATCACCACTTGAAACTTCTGCGCCAATTCTGATAATACCGTCTTCATCTAAATTCTTTAATTTTTCTTCGCTGATATTTGGAATGTCGTTAGTAATTACTTCAGGACCAAGCTTAGTGTCGCGAACATCAATCGTATAATTTTCAATATGAATTGATGAATAAATATCTTCTTTAACTAAACGTTCAGAAATAATAACCGCATCTTCATAGTTATAACCTTCCCAAGTCATAAAGGCGACTAAGGCATTCCTACCTAATGATAATTCACCATTATCAATTGCTGGACCGTCTGACAAAATATCCCCCTTCTTAACTTTTTGACCAACGTCAACAACTGGATGTTGATTAATACAAGTAGAAGAGTTAGAACGTAAAAATTTATTCAAAGGATATTTATCAACAACACCTTTCTTATTTTCAATTTCAATATTAGCTGCTTCAACTTTAGTAACGATACCATCTTCTTTGGCAATCGCGACGTGGCCTGAATCACGAGCCGCTCTTTCTTCAACACCAGTACCAACTACAGGCGCTTCGGCCTTAACTAAAGGCACGGCCTGACGTTGCATGTTTGTTCCCATTAAAGATCTCTGTCCATCGTTATGTTCCATGAACGGAATTAAAGAGGTTGCGATAGAAATAATTTGGTTAGCAGCAAGGCCAACAAAATCAATCTTAGAAACTTCTTCAACACCTGGTTGTCCATGTTTTCTTACTTCAAATTTATGAACTAAGAAATAACCATCCTTATCAAAAGGAACGGTGGCATCAACGGTAATATATTTTTCTTCTTCAAACGCATCAAGGTAAACAACTTCATCAGTTACACGGCTACCTTTTTTATCTTTAACAACTTTACGATATGGAGTTTCTAAAAAGCCGTAACTATTTAAACGAGCATAAGAAGCTAAATGGCCCACTAAACCAATGTTTGGACCTTCAGGAGTAGCAATCGGACAAATACGACCATAATGAGTAGCATGTACATCACGAACATCAAAACCGGCGCGTTCACGAGTTAAACCGCCTGGACCCATCGCCGATAAACGACGTTTGTGTTCAAGTTCGGCTAAAGGATTAGTTTGATCCATGAATTGAGATAATTGAGATGACATGAAAAATTCACGAACAACACCAATTACTGGACGAGCGTTAACTAATTTTGAAGGAGTAAGCGCAACAATATCAGTAGTCGACATTCTATCTTTAATGATACGTTCCATACGTGCCAAACCAACGCGGAAACGATTTTGGATTAAGCCACCAATCGCACGAATACGACGATTACCAAGATGATCAATATCGTCCTCTGGTTCTTTAGTAATATTTAAACGGATAACTTCTTTAATAATCAAAACTAAATCTTCCTTACGTAAAATTCTATTTTCTTTTTTATTAGTTGGTAAATTTAAATTGAAACGACGATTTAATTTATAACGACCAACGCGACCGAAATCATAACGATCAAAGCGGAAGAACATTGAATAAATTAATTGACGAGCGTTTTCAACAGACGCTAAATCACCTGGACGAATACGACGATAAACTTCTTGTAAACCTTCGGCCTCAGTCTTAGCAGCATCTTTTTCTAAAGTAGCTTCAATAAAAGTTTTTTCTTCTGGGTTCTTAACTAAATCAACATCAGAGAATAATTTAATCATTTCCTCGTCAGTTGTATAACCAAAAGCACGCAACAGTGAGGTTACGGCAACTTTTCTTTTTCTATCAATTCTAACCCAAAGAACTTTATTAGAATCACTTTCAATTTCAAGCCATGCACCACGATTTGGAATAATCTTAGCGCCATAGCATTTCTTTCCTTTAGTAAATTCAGCAGTGAACATAACACCGGCTGAACGGATTAGCTGAGAAACAACTACTCTTTCAATACCATTAACAATAAATGTTCCTTTCTCGGTCATCAAAGGAAAATCACCAAGGAAAACTTCTTGGTTAATAGCTTTATTTGTTTTTTTATTAAGTAACCTTGTTTTAACGCGTAAAGGAGCCTCGTAGGTAATATTCTTTTCGCGACTTTCAACTTCAGAGAACTTAGGTTCGTCTAAATAATAATCTTCAAGATATAACTCTAAATCACGGCCGATAAAATCGGTCACCGGATTAATTTCGTCAAATAATTCAGCTAATCCCTCCTTCAGGAACCAATCGTAGGAATCTTTTTGAATCTCGATTAAATCTGGCATCGGAAGAACTTCCCTTAGCTCAGAAAATGATTTTCTTTTAGACATAGGACGTATATTTTATAAAATATTTATGTAAAAATAGAGAAAAAATAAAGGGTACGAATATTTCTTTAACAAAAAAATCCCAATCCCAAATTGGCTTGAGTTTAACGTTTATTTAATTAATTATTTTTTTGATAAATCACTTTTTTTAGTTAAAAAAGTGTTAATATTCTTATAATATAATACCTTGGCTACTTTGTCAACACACAGTTTTTCCACATAAGAGCATGGAAATTTCTTCTTTAACGACCAGTCGCTCGTCCCATGGTATTTTTTCGCCATGAGCGACACAAATATGCTGCTCCGCACCCTTGCCTGTAAAGAGAATCATATCCCCTTCCTCGGCTAAAATTAGCGCTTTTTTAATAGCTTCACGTCTATCTAAAATTTTAAAAAGATTTGTATTTAGGACTTTTCCCGCTTCTTGAGCTCCAATAGCTACTTGATCAATTATACGCATAGGGTCTTCGTCATAGGGGTCTTCATTAGTAACAATCACAACATCAGCATTTTCACCGGCAATTTTGCCGAGAATCGGGCGGCGAGAGCTATCCCGTCCACCACCAGCCGATCCTAAAACATGAATAGTCTTATTTTTAGGAATAAGACTAGTAGCTTGATATAGTTTTTCAACTGCTTTTGGCTCAAATGAATAATCAACAATTGCAGTATAATTTTGGCCAGCGGAAATTAACTCTAACTTTCCAGCCAAGCCAGAAACTCTTTCTAATCCCTTTTTTATTTCTGCTGTTTCTATCTTTTGATTTAAACCAAGTGCATAAGCGCTTAAGGCGTTCAATGCATTAAATTCTCCCAAGAGCTTCAAATTTATATTCTCATTTTTTATTTTTAAACTAATTCCTTGAGGAGTAGCGCTAACATCAGAGCCTTGAATAATAGTGAAATCCTTCACAATCGCCTCACTTGATAAAGATTTAATTATATTTGATTCTTTAATTTCTTGATTAAAAGAACAGACGAGCTTTGCTTCGCTCCAAAAATTTAAAAAATAATTATAATTTTCATCATCGCCATTAACGATAATAGTCTTTAAAACACGAGTTAAATCCAGTTTCTTTAGATTATTTTTAGGACTAATAACAATTTTATCATCATTAATGTATTTAGTTGAACAATTTTTTAAATGAGCGAATAATTTACCTTTTGCCTCTTTATATTTTTCAAAACTCCCATGAGATTCAATATGCTCAGGATATAGGCCGGTAAAAATTAAAATATCGTAATTTATAAATTGATGACGGAATTGTTTTATTCCTTCAGAAGTAGTCTCAACAATTGCATAGCGGCAATTATTTTTTAACATCTCACTTATAGTTCTTTGAATAAAAAAGCGACCCGGCATAGTCATTTTTTTATCATTTAACCATTCTGAATTACCATCTGAAAATACCGAGGTAGAAGTAAAGCCGGTTTTATACCCAGCCTCAGATAACATTTTTGCAATTAAATAAACAGTTGAGGTTTTGCCAGCCGTTCCTGTAACACCAATTACAATTAGCTTGCGACTCGGAAAACGATAAACAAGCGCAGCAATAAGAGCAACTATAAAATGGTAAAGCGGCTGAAAGGCTTTAAAGAATTTACGAGGAATAAGTTTTTTTATTTTTTCTAACATATGGATGTATTATATCAGAGTTTAGGTGAAATAAAAAAGCCCTCCTGAATCAACAGAAGGGCTCGCAATAAATTACATTTAACTTTTATTTAATTATTCTTTTAGAAACCTTACCAGAGGCTGAAGTGATGTTTACAAGGTAAACACCATTTAACCACGAACCAGTTTCAATTCTTAATTCCTCGTTACTTTTAAGAGGTGCGGAAAAAAGAATTTGACCCGCTAAGTTAATGACTTGAACTTTACCATTTCCTAAATATTTAACATTGCAATAATCCGATATTTTAGTCGGATAAATTAAAACATCAAGGTCATTCTTTGGAGTAGTCAGGGCCGTCAAGTTTTGCCTCACTTTAACTGTTTCAACTCGGACATTTGTTGCATTAATTGGAAGTTTAACTTTCTCAGTAATTTTTCCGGTGGACTGGAATAATTTTCCTTCAACTTGCGCAGTAACATTATACAGATCAGCTTCAGGGGCGTTAATAATTAAATTATCGTCAGAAACAGAGAAACTATTTTTTACTCCATAGACTGGCGAGTCATAATTATTTTGCGCCGTTTTAGACATTAACTCACCTATCCCCAAGCCTTGTACCAGTGGGTCATTCTTATCGTTTATCCAAATATTAAATAAGCAATTTGATAAAAAATCCGGATTCTCAAACATTATAATTCCGGCACCATAGTTTATACCTCTCTCCTGATACATATTCCTATAAGTCATACAGGGATTATATAAACCATTATCTACAACATCTGTTAAAATAGAAAGGTCTTTCTGATCTACTACTCCATCGTCATTAACATCACCACGAATGCGATCAATAACTTTAATAGTTTTACTTAACCCATCGCTTTTACGAGTTAAATCTCGGAGAGCAATTTCGGCATTAATGAAAATTTTAGCTTCAGAGCCAATTGCCATGCCTTTAGTCGTTCCCTGAAAACTGCCTAACCAGAAATATTTAATTGCGGCTGATGACGAGTTCGCCATCCACTTACATGAGGCGTGATATTTATCAACCTCCGGATTTAAATAGAAGGAATACTTTCCTCCGATTAAATTACCATCAACATAAGTTCCTTCCGGCCAATGAGATTGAACATCTGAATAATACTGCTCGCTCCCTGGGAAGTCGAAGGCATTCGAAGAATAACTAAAGCCAATTATTGAACCTTCAGCGTCAGCTATTTTTTGACTACTTAATTCACTTAAAGAAAACTGCTGAAAGAAATATTCATTCGGCAAAACATACATAATCGGATAATAATCTTCAGCAATAACTCCCGTCCAAGAAGAAATGATTCTAACCTGAGAATCACCCACTTCTAAATAAGAATTATTATTGGTTTCATTCTCCTCATTGACTTCGTTTTCAGAGTCAATTTTAACAAAGTAAATACTTTCTTCTGGAGATAGCCTTGCCGACATATAGCTACCGGATCTGATTGAGCCAGAAAAAGTTACAAAACTTTCCTGCCCTTGCATGCCATCATATGAATAAGCAATTTTGAACTTCCCCTGAAAATCTTCGGGGCCGTTATTTTGAATATTCACATAAAAACCGGGTTGAAGCCCGCCATTTTGACCCTGGTCAGCTAAAGTTGCATAAAATACATCCCTTGGCTGCAAATCAACCTTTGCCGTAGAAGCGGCCGAAAAACAAGAAATAATCGCAAAAATTACGAAAATAAACGATACTAAAACTCTTTTCATTTCTCTTTATTTTAGAGGGTTTAACATAAATTTTTAAAGTTCTTTTTTCAAGTCATTAGTATATCACATATATACTATTCTGTCAATAACAAAAACTACCCCGATTCCGAGGGGTAGTTTTGTTGAAATTTTTACTATTTGTTTTAAGTCGCTAGAAAAAGTTACTTTTTAAGAGCCACTCTTTCTCGACCACCTATACTTAATAATACGTAAAAGCAACAAACTTGTTACACACATATCATTATTCTAATAATATATTATTTATTATTATTTTGCAAAAAACATCTCGTCATCGTCATCAAAGGCCTTGCTACTAACAGAGGACTTTTCTTTCTTAGGGGTTTCGGATTTTTGAGTTACTGCTTTATCAATCTTTTTTTCTTGGCTTTCTTCACGTATCTCTTCTAAAATCTCATCTTCATCTTCAATTATTTCATCTTCCTCGTCTTGAGTTAAGGTTAATTCCTCTTCGACATTATCTATTATTTCTTTAGAAATTTCTTCCTCAATGATTTCATCTTCAACATTGCCCTCTTCCTCGACTTCTTCCTCGACTTCTTCAGACTCTTCATCACTATCTTCATCTTTTCTAGAGTCACTCTTGAAAATTAAAGTATCATCGTTTCCTTCATCACCAGCTAAATAGCTATCGGGACGCTTAGCAGTTGCTCTATCATGAACCGGAATACCACT
This sequence comes from uncultured Gammaproteobacteria bacterium, assembly GCA_964500975.1. Taxonomy (GTDB): domain Bacteria; phylum Patescibacteriota; class Patescibacteriia; order Patescibacteriales; family UBA12465; genus UBA12465. The sequence continues at coordinate 59,445 of CAZCQW010000002.1, forward strand.
AATTACTTCTGTGCTCATAGAGTCATACTGCTCCTGACTAATCATTACCTCGCGCGGCTTAGCGCCATTAGACGGACCAATAATTCCAGAATCTTCAAGCATATCTAAAATTTTCGCCGCTCTTCCATAACCAATAGATAAACGTCTTTGAAGCATTGAGGTTGAGGCTTTGCCAGCCTTAACAATTAATTCTTTAGCAGCCTCAAATAGTTCATCTTCATCGCCATGTGTTCCGTCAAGACCAACTCCGGCCGTACCACCAACTTTTTGTCTATCAGTAACGCCTTCTAAATACTCCGCTGGTCCACATTTATCTTTAATGTAATTAACAACATCATTAATTTCTGAATCACTTAAATAAGCACCCTGAATTCTTTTTGGTTTAGAAAATTCAGCGGTCATAAATAACATGTCCCCCTGACCTAATAATTTTTCAGCGCCCGACGAATCTAAAATAGTTTTGGAATCAACTAGGGACGCGACTGAGAAAGCAATGCGAGTTGGAACGTTAGCTTTAATTAAGCCAGTAATAACATCAACACTTGGTCTTTGAGTGGCGAGAATTAAGTGGATACCAATCGCGCGCGACATTTGCGCTAAACGAATAATCGCCGCCTCCATTTCTTTGCCGCTGCCCATCATAAAATCGGCTAATTCATCAATAATAAAAACAATGTAAGGCATCTTTTCCTTGGCAACTAGATTATATGATTGAATATTGCGCTTACCCTCTTTACTTAAAATTTCATAACGCTTTTCCATTTCATTTAAACACCATTTCAAAGCATTGATAGTTTTATTAACATCGGTTATAACCGGAGTTAATAAATGAGGAATACCATTATAAGTAACTAACTCTACTTTCTTTGGATCAACCATAATAAAGCGTAAATCATCGGGATTATTTTGATAAAGTAAGCTAACAATAATTGCATTTAAACAAACTGATTTACCAGAATTGGTTGCACCAGCTACAAGTAAATGAGGCATCTTGGTAATATCGTAAAGCCACGCCGTTCCTGAAACATCCTTACCTAAAACGGCAAATAGATTATTTTTTCTTTCTTTAAACGCTTGATCTTCTAAAATCTCACGCAAACCAACCACCGCCTTCGCTTTATTAGGAACCTCAATTCCTACTAAAGATTTCCCGGGAATAGGAGCTTCAATTCTAATTGGATGAGCTGCTAATGATAAAGATAAATCATTACTTAAAGTAGTTATTCTTGAAAGCTTAACTCCTTCAGCTGGTCTAAAAGCATATTGCGTAACGGTTGGACCAACTTTCGTTTCTCCCATTTCAACATCAATCCCAAACTTCTCTAAAGTTTTTTGGATCTTTAAAGAGTTGGCCTCCGTATCCCCGCCTATCGCTTTAGAAAACTTATTGTTTAATAATTCAATTGGTAAATCAATTTTAACTGAATTTTTAGGCCAAGCAATTTTTTCTTGGACCTTAGGCTTATTGGTTTGAGCCTTAGCCTTAGCCTGATTTGGAGTTTCCAACTCTTCTTCACTATCCTCTTCACTTTCTTCAATAATAAGCCCACCATCTCTAACTTCTTTCTTTTTCCAGGCGCTTAAAATTTCTTCTTTGGCTTCAGCGACAAATTTACGACCTTCATTATTCTTTGGCTCCGTGCTAGAGAATAAATTTTTAAAGAATAAACCAAATGGAATAATTATTTTTGCAAATGGACTTTCCTCGCCAATAATTCTTGATAAAGAAGTATTAAAGACTAAAACTAAAGAAATAAGCAAAAAAGCAACTAAGACCAGCATTCCTCCCCAGAAACCAAAAATATAATTAAATAATTGGCTAAACCATAAGCCTACATAACCACCGCCTGAACCAAGTTGAACTTGAGATTCCCAATTTTCAATCTTATATAAAAAATGAAATAAAGTCTGATAAGAAACAAATAATAAGCCCAGTCCTAAATAGTCAGTAAACTTTAGAGGTTTTCTAGTCTTTCTAACTAAAATAAGCGCCCAATAAAGAAAGATTAAAGGGACTAACCATTTTCCATAACCAAATATAAGAGTCAGCCATTTAGAAATAAATTCACCAAAATGGCCTGAGAGGTTAAATAATCCAAGCAAACTAATTAAACCAAGAACGACCAGGCTAACAATTATAATACTGCGCTTGGCTCTATCGTCGAGCTCAATTGTTGGTAAATTTATATAATCCATTGGATTACTATTTTTTTTCTTTCGGGACATATTTTAAAATAGAATTTTAATATTAGATTATTATATCACATATAGTGGCCTAGACTATAAAAAAATGATGAATTTTAATTAATTTCTATATCAATGAAGACGGCCTGAGGAACTGCCGCCCTAATCTTATTTTCAATATCATCAATCTTTTTGCCAACCAGACGAGGAACTCTGTCTAAATATTCAACAGAAAATTTCATAAAATTCTCATAACTTTCCTTAGCATCCTCGTATTCATTTTCAAAAAAATGATGTTGTGACATTTCTTTCATCAGTGCGGATGCATTAAACTCCACATCGCACTTAATTAAATACTTGTCTACGTCCAATATGGCTGATTTAAAGTCTAGAACTTTTTCAATAGTTGGGTCATTATAAAAAATATCTATCACAATTTCTTCGATTTCTTTAGGAATTGATTTCGTAATTAAATAGTTTCTATTTTTAGCAATTAAAAATATTGCCATCACGCCCAACAATAAACCAATTAAAATTGAGCCGGCCGCATCCCAAAATATTTGTCCCGTAAGATAAGACAAGCCCAAGCTGATTAAAGCAATAACAATACCAATTACAGCTAAACCGTCTTCATACAAAACCGCAAGAGTTGATGGGTCAGCATTGGCCAGAGCTTTTTTAAAGCTATTATGTTTTGACTTTCTAATAATATGTCCCCTAACTTCGCGAACAGCAATCAAGAAAGTTGCGAATTCAATTATAAACGAGACAATTAAAATAATAATCGCCCAATAACTATAATGAATTTCTTGACGATGCATTAATGAGGATACGCCATGATAAACAGTCACTCCGCAGCCAATAAAAAAAATACCACAAGCCGAAATTAGAGCCCAAATATATCGCTCTTTACCGTGACCATAGTTATACTTTTCATCCGGCCCTTTGCTAGACTGTCGAACGCCAATTACTAATAAAAATTGATTGGCCGTGTCAGCAAAGCTATGAACAGCTTCAGAAAAAAGTGAACCTGAACCGGTAATAAAAAACCCAATAAACTTCGCCACACAAACAATCGCATTGCCAATCAAAGCGGCCATAACCGGAAATAGACCAGTAATTTTTGTCGGACTCGAAATAGCGGCTTCAGCTACCATAGATTTAAACTTAATTTATTTAAAAATTTAATTTGTTTATTTTTGATATCTTCTTTAATTTTTATAAATTCTTTTTGATACTTATCTTTTTTAAGAAATAGCATTTTTACTCTCTTCAATAATTCCCCGCCTTTCAAATCCTTTAAATCAACAACTAACTCCTTGTGACCAATAAACTCCGCAAAACTATGATTACGCAAATCATAGGCAACGCTAATTTCTGGAGTCCCGGCGCCAAAAGACATGACTCCGACATGAAGCATCATGCCAACAATCAGATCTAGGCGACCGTAAATATATTTCTGTTCAACTGGCTTCAAATCAACTATTTTAAGATTCTTTATTTTAAGTTCAGGGTAAATTTTATTTTCACCTGGGTGATGTTTTAAATAATAAATCTGTGCATTATAATTTTCTTGAAAATAAAGAGCCACTTCACGATAGGCAGCTAAAATATCATCATGCCAACGCCCAAATCCCAACCAGCCAGAATAATTTAAATTTAAACCAATTTTTAACGGTGATGATTTTTTATTATCTATAATAAGTTTGCTTGGTTTTTTTTCCGAAAGTAAGGCGGCCGGATCGCCAATCACTTCAATTTTTTTAGATATAACACCATTTTTAATTAAAAACTTTTTTGTATTGTTATCGCGCACGCCAACAAATTTTGCCTGTTTAGCTAAATAGGCAACGCTAGTTGAAGCTGTTAAGCTTAATTCTGGGGCATCAACTTCTTTAATATAACCAGCGCCGAAAATAACAATTGGCTTAGTAATTGATTTGATAAATTCCTGGTTATACGGAAGAAAATATGAGTAAAAAATACCGCCTCCACCAATAACTACAAAATCATTAGAATTAATTTTTTTAGCATCAGGCGCCTTTCCGTCTTTTAAAAGATTAACCGGAAAGTCAGTAATCTTACATTTAGGAAATTGTTTTTTTAATAACTCTTGGACAGCTAAAACTATCGCATAATCGCCTTTATTTTTTTTATCCCAAACGTGAAGATGAGCAATGCGCATATTTAAAGATTTAAATTATTTTTAACCATATTTAATAACTCTTCCGCCCTTTCTTCGCTATGACCAAACTTCAAAAATAAATAAGTTGAAGTACGAATAGCGGTGAAATTATAATATAGATCAATTCTATCCTGTAAATTTTTGGTCATTTCCAAGCCGCTAGCAATTAAATAAGTGTGTAAAAATAATTCCTTCATTTTACTGGCGAATTCGTCATCATCCATCTTCATG
>CAZCQW010000002.1:64054-109045 GCA_964500975.1 uncultured Gammaproteobacteria bacterium
ACAGTAAAATCAATCAAGCCGATTCTGTTTTCGGATGTTTTAATAATATTTTCTGGGTGAGCATCACCATGAATTAATTTTAAAGGTTCATTAGAATCAAAAAATTTCTTCTCCTGAGTAATAAAATAATCATAGACTTTTCTCAAATAGGGGCAATACTTATCTCCATAACGAGCGGTCATTTCCTTAAAAATCATATCCACTCCAGGAATAACTGTTTTAATTCGAGAATTAATAGGATTAAAATTAGCTTCTCCTCCAACCTCTAAAGAATGGAGTCTGGCAAATAGTTCGGCAGTTTCTTTAACAATTTTTTCAATAGACTCCTTGTCATTCTTTTTTATGTAATATAGTAAATTTTCACCATCAATAGCTCTATAGAAAGTTCCATTAAAATCTTCAGAAAAAAACAAAGGACGGGGCAAATCTATGCCACTACCATTAAATTTTTTCTTCCACAAATATTTCAAAGCAACATATACATTGTCACGTGGCTCATCACTGTGAGCTGAACAAACTAGTGGAATCTTTTTCAGCCTACTATCATGATTTACAAAATAAACATTAAAGCCAATCACAACATGATAAGTTGTTTCCCAAACCATTTTTTTATAAGGTTTGATTTCCACTCGTTTAATATCTTTAAAAGATGGATAAAGCGGTAAAACGTTTTCCTTAAAATAATCTAAAACAAATTCTTCATCTAATAACTTCAAAATTTTATTCATATTTTTTTCTGCCAGTGCTTTTTCCAATGAGCCTCCCAAATTAATTTTTTTATCTTTAAATAATATCTTTCCGCTTCTATTTTTTTCTTTTTTGTTTTAACGTCGTTAAGCGAGCGCACGCTGCGAACCAGATCTTCCAAACCCCTTTCAATATCATCCGGGCTCCAAGCATAAGGACCATACGACTTGGAAAAATCATGAGCACTCGCCCACCAAAAAGTACAACTAGCAAGCCCTCTTTCTAGGTGCCATCTATACCAGTAATAATTTTTGTCTTTTCTGTATTTAAGCTCCAAATCTAAGGCTAATTTAGCTAATCGCCAAAGACCAACTTGAATTTTATTATTTTTATTCTCCCAAAGAGCATATGGTTTTCCCATTTTTATTTCTGATTCAGTAGACTCCCAAGAAGAGGGAGTGATTTTTATTTTGTTTACTCCGCCTTGGGCGGATGGCTTCTTTTTTTCTAATTTTTTAAGATATGAGGAAACGGTCAAAGTTTTTAAATCTTTTTGCTTCGCAATTTTTTCCATTTCTCCAGTCGGATCCTCATGACGCAAACCATAAAGCTCGGCATCAGTCGCAGTAAGGAGAGTAAGATTTTCTTTTACTAATGAAATAATTTTATCGGGTGGATAGGCGCTAGAAATTTCTCGATTACGAAAAACCACTTTAAGACCACTAAATTCATCGACATAAAGAGTGTTGATGTCAACTTTATTTTTACCCTGGTTGCCAGAAATTTCATCAAGAATAATCCATTGATAACCTAAACGTTTAACAATTTTAGCAACACTAGTCGAGTAGGCCATTTCCGGCAAAAAGAAACCGGTTGGCTTAAAGTTTTTACCGAATACTTCTTTTAGTTTTTTTTCATTTTCTTTAATCTGGCGCACTACTTCTTTCTCGGGAAGTAGTGGTAAAAATCCGTGGTAATAAGCTGAGCCTGTTAATTCAATTCTACCTTTCTTAACTAAAAATTTTAAACGCTCCAAAAAAGCTTTTTCTTTCGCCTCTTCCAATCTTTCTAAAAGGCAGGCACTAATATTAAAAGTAAGTCTTAAGTCAGGATGTTCTTCAGCTAAACGCAAAAGACGCCAATAACTTTTATCAAGCGCTTTTCTTATATTATAAAACTCCGTATTAGCTGGTTGATAGAGATGTAAAAAATTTATCCAAATCATAAAAGATTTAAAATATTTAGTCCTTAATTACCTTTTTATATAACTCTACATATTTTCGCGCTGGAATTTCCCAGCTAGTAGACTGCTTCATAGCTCTTTTTACTAAACTCTCCCAAACTTTTTTATGTTTATAGTTTTCTAGAGCACGAATTATAGTAGTGTAAAAAAGCATTTCATCTTCACTCTTAAAGGTAAAACCAGTCCCCCTGCCAGTTGATGGATTAAAATTTTCGACTGTATCATACAAACCACCAATTGCTCGTACTAGAGGAATACAGCCATAACGCATAGCAATTAGCTGATTAATTCCACAAGGTTCGTGGTTTGATGGTAGTAAAAATAAGTCTGAAGCGGCATAAAGTAAATTTTCCTTCTTTTGATCAAAGGGTAGCCAAATAAGTTTATTTTTATGTTTCTTTTGAATTTTCTTTATCGGCTGGATATATTCTTTATTGCCATCACCCATAAAAACTAACTGAATATCTAACTTTAAAAGTGGTTCAATAATTTTTAGAATTAAATTAAAACCTTTTTGAAAAGTAACTCGAGAGGTTGTACATAAAATTGGCACATCCTTATCGACCGGCAAGCCAATCTTTTTTTGCAAAAATTTTTTATTGTCAGATTTAACGCTTAACTTATCTAAGGAATAGCGACGATATAAATCTTTATCGCGTTCCGGATTATAAGTATGATAGTCGATGCCATTAATAATTCCGAGCAATCTATTTTCACGATTCTTTAAAATTCTTTGTAAATCTTGGCCGAACTTTTTAGTCATTATTTCCTCTCTATACTGTTCACTAACAGTATTAATAACATCGGCTGATAAAATAGCGCGTTTTGCAAAATTAATATCTTCTAGGCGGGGGTCACTTAGATGGGGAATTTTACCGCGACCATAATCTTTTCTGGCTGGCGGAATTTCCCACCAATTATGTCCTAACTGAAAAATTAAATTATGAATAGTAAAAACCGTCTTAGCCTTCTTTAAAGTTTTTGAATAACGAAAATCTGTTTTTAAATAATATGGAATTAATCCAGTTTGCCAATCATGGCAATGAATAATATCAGCTTCAAATTTAAGCAATGATAAGAGTTTCAATGCTGCTACATTAAAAATAAGGAAGCGAGCATTTTCCTTAGACGAGCCGTATATTTTTTTATGTTTAGAAAAAAACTTTTTATTCTCAACAAAATAAATAGGCAAATCTTTCATTAAATGTCCGCGCCAATAATTTACTTTAACTTTTTCCTGAGAATTTAAACGAAGTTCAACATTTTCAAAAACCAATTCCAATTTATATTCTTTTTTATCAATTGATCGTCCATATAAAGGAGAGATTAAAATAACCTCATGTCCAAGCCTAGTTAAAGCCTTAGGCAAACTACGGGCAACATCACCAAGACCGCCAGTTTTTGAAAACGGCGCAACTTCAGAAGCAATTTGAACAATTTTTAATTTTTTTGACATAAATGCTGGCAATTTAAACCACAAATAGCAATTGCTAATGCATCAGCCGCGTCATCGGGCTGGGGCAATTCTTTTAAATTAAGAATAAGTTTAACCATTTTTTGAACTTGAAGTTTTGAGGCTTGTCCATATGACGAAACCGCCGATTTAACTTGCGACGGTGTAAAATCAAAAATGGCTAATTTATTTTGTTTGAGAGTTAGAAGGGCGACTCCTCTCGCCTGACCAACAATTAAAGCGGTTCTCACATTTTTATTGAAAAAAAGTTGTTCAATTGTCGCGTAATCAGGTTTATATTTTTTGATAATTTTATCAAGTTCATGATTTAAAATTTCCAAACGACTAACCAAGTCAAGAGTAGAGCTAGTTTTAATTGAACCATAGCCAAGACAAGTTAACTTACTCCCTTCAGCTCTAATAATACCGTAACCAGTATCAGCAATTCCCGGATCAATCCCTAAAATAATTTTAACATTAGCCATAGTCTGGCTTTAGATTAAATTAGTATAATAATCGCTGACATCCTCGTTATCTTCAAGTGCCTCCATAAACTTCTCTAATTTTTCTTTATCTTCACTAGGCGCTTCCATTTTTTCTTTAGAGACATATTCAATTTCTGCAGATTCAACTTTTAGACCTTTTTTCTCTAAAAATTCTTTAGTAGTTAACAAATCTTTCATTTCGGTATAGATAGTAATACCCTCATCCTCCTTTAGGAAATCAACAATATTTAAATCAATCAATTCTAATTCTAATTCTTCACTGCTTAATTTTTGAGCTTTTACTTGCTCACTTGAAATACGAATAACACCTACTTGGGAAAAGTTCCATAGCACAGCCCCAAAAGCGCCGCCGTTTTTAGTAAATAAATGACGGACCGAGGCACCGCTACGATTTTTATTATCAGTTAAACATTTAACAACTACTTGAATACCAGGAGGTAAAATTCCTTCATAGAACAATTCTTCAACTATTGCTCCACCCAATTCGCCAGTTCCTTTTTTAATCGCCCTTTCAATATTGTCTTTGGGCATGCTAACATCTCGAGCTCTATCAACTGCTGCACGAAGCGAAGGGTTAGCGTTAGGATCACCACCTTTACGAGCGGCAATAGTTATAATATTAGCTAATTTTGTAAAAATAGCGCCTCTTTTAGCGTCTACTAATTCTTTTTGTCTATGGGTTGTGGCCCATTTTGAGTGTCCTGACATATGGTTTTAAGCGCCCGCGCCAGGCGGGTCATATTCATTAATTATCACCTTCATCCTAACCTAAATTGAAATAAAAATCAAGATGAATTATAATTAAAAAGAAGTAAAATAACATAAAAATATGACTTATACTAATTTGCCAAATCTTGATGAAGTGGTTTTAGCCGCTCTCGATTTCTTTGCTAATAATAAAGTTACCTCCTTGAACTTAAAATCCTTCTCCCTTCCTATTGTCGTTGGTAGCGGCAATGCTTATAATACCGCCCAGGTTATCTTTGCGGGCCAAGCGGCAATTATTGCAACCGAGAGTAATTTTAAACAAACTTTAACAAAATATAAGAAGTTAATTAATAATAAGAGCATATCTGAAGTCATAGTTATCTCAGCATCGGGTGAAAAAGACTCTATATGGGAAATAAAGCTAGCTAAAAAGAATAAGTTAAAGACCGTTCTTATCACTTGCAGTCCTGAGTCTAGCGCTGCTAAGATAGCAGACCAGGTTTATGTATTTAAAAAGCTCCCAGAACCCTACACCTACAATACCTCAACTTATTTAGGAATAATGATCGCGGCCGGGAAAGAAGATGTTTCGGAAGTAAAAAACTTTATAAAAAAACTAAAATTAGTGAATTTTAAAAAGTTTGAGGCCTTTTCATTTATTTTGCCCGATGAATTTGGAGCCATTGCGCCCATGCTAGAAATTAAAAGAAATGAATTGTTTGGCCCTTATGTATCGCTAAGAGCCTTTAGCTTTGGCGAAGCTCGTCATGCTAAGTTTGTTAATAATCATGAAAAAGAACTGGTTATTAGTTTCGGGGAAAACAAATATTTTGGGCTAGAAAAAAATCGCTGGGAAATTAAAATACCTAAAAGAGCGGGAAATAGTTTTGTAATGGCGCTTGCCTATTATCTGATTGGAAAAATCCAAGAATCAAAACCGCCTTACTTTAAGAAAAATGTAGAAAAATTTTGTATTGAAGGGCCACTTGCATATGGAAGTAATAAACCTTTTTCGGTAATCGTGAAATAAAAAAATAATTATATAAAAAATAAAATTTTCGAACAATTAAAAAAAATAGCCGTTGAAACTGGACTATTTTCGATTAAAACTGTTATTTTACTGCGAAAAATACTAACTCGTCCTTCAGGATTTATAGCTAGTTTTTTTCGTTTGTTCTTTAAATTATTTTTTTATAAAATATTAATTAAAATATATTATCAAGTTTTTCGTTGGCGTAAAAGTGGAGTTATAAAAAACTCACCCCTAGAACTGCTATGGAGACAGCCGGTCTATGTTTTTGTTTTTATTTTAACTTCATTAATCATTTCTTCAAATCTAACCAACGCTCAGAGAACCGGCACAATGGATTCAAAGATTCAGAAAACGGTTATGTCTAAATTAGTTAAAACTGATTTTAGCTCCGTCCCTCAAGAAGAATTAATAGAAGAAACAATCACACCCGGAAGCTCAATAACTACCGGGATGGATAAATACGTCGATGATTCTTGTGCCCTTGAAAAACAAACCACACTTGAAGAAGGTGACAACATATTACCGATAGACTCGCTGTATTTTAGCGAAGAGAATGATTTAGTTTTTAAACCACAAATAATTGCGGGTAGGTCACCTAGCGATGACAGTAGCACGGGCGCTACTCGTCAAGAAATAATTTACTATACAGTTAAGGCTGGAGATACTGTTTCAACTATTTCTCGTCGTTTTGGAATTACTGTTAACACAATTTTATGGGCCAATGATTTAGGGGCTTACAGCCTTCTTAGAATCGGAGATCGTCTAACTATCCTCCCTCAAAGCGGCGTTCTGTATACCGTTAAAAAAGGTGACACTCTAGCTAAGATTGCTCAAACCTATGATATTGAGTTAGAAAAGATTTTAAGCCAAAACTCACTTGGCAATAGTTTGGCGGTTGGTCAAAAATTAATTATTCCTGGTGCTAAAAAAATTACTACAGCCTCAAATATCGCCAAACAAACAAAAAATAGTTATACAGGTATTTCAGTTATCAAAGATTTAATTAAACCACCAAGCTCCAAGCCAACTGGCAATAAAATGGCTTGGCCGGCCGGTGGCCATCGCATTTCTCAATATTTTTCTTGGCGTCACCCTGGTCTTGATATTGCTAATAAAATTGGCACGCCTCTTTATGCGGCTGATAGTGGCGTGGTTACCATTTCTCAGGGCGGATATAACGGTGGTTATGGAAATACTATTGTTATTGATCATGGCGGTGGCAGAAAGACTAGATATGGACATGCCTCTAAGCTATTTGTTAAAGTAGGAGATAGGGTTGAAAAAGGCGAAACAATTGCTGCCATGGGGTCAACTGGACGATCGACTGGCTCGCATCTTCACTTTGAAGTTATTATTAATGGTGTTAAATACAATCCTTTAAGTTACATAAAATAAAAATATGGGACAAATTTTTACAGGCCTATTAATGTTTGTTGGCGGAGTAGCAATTATTTTCAAAACCGAATGGCTAATTAGTAATTTTGGCAGACTTGAATGGTTTGATCAGAAGCTCCACTCTGAGGGCGGAAGTAGGCTGGGATATAAGTTAATTGGCATAATCCTTGTTTTTATTGGTATAATTTTTGCAACCGGTAGTGGCTCTATTTTTCTAGAGTGGCTACTTAGTCCGCTTATTAGAGCTGGAGGATAAGCTCGGAAATAAGTTACCCCCTTCACAAATTTTTATTTTCTGTTTATAATCAAAAAGTCACTATTAGATAGTGACTTAATTGGGCCCTTAGCTCATCTGGTAGAGCACCTGCTTTGCAAGCAGGGGGTGGCAGGTTCGAGTCCTGTAGGGTCCACTAAACAACAAAAGTTCCTAACGAATGTTAGGAACTTTTTTGTTTAAAATTGGTTTCGCTAAAAAGTTTATCAAAAAACCCGCCAAAAATTTGTAGAGCGTTGTTTTGCATTTTTAAGGCGAAACAACGAAAAGAAAAAGAATATTTAAAGGAGAGAGATTTATTTAAATATGATTTTACTTTTCCGCTCTACAAATTACTAGCGGGTTTTATTTTTTTCTCTTCTGAAAACACCATTTTAAAATGATATTTTCGGGAAAGAAGCGAACAGGTTGAACTGCCTGTTCGCAATTTTTTTGAACTATTTTTCCTATCCGATTTCGCTCTTAAGAATTATGGCGCTCAATTTTATGTCGAGAGGAGACACGCTTCTATATCAACCCGGCTTTTCGAAGAGCTTCCGTCATAGCATCACTAGATGTTGAAAGGTTTTTATTATAATGACCTTTCTCTTCTCTGTGTAATGCCGTGGGAGCTTCTTCTCCAAAATGATGCTCATAAATGTAATATTTCACATCATTCGGATCGGCTCCACAGAAGAAATCTGTGGTTTCACCCATCGCACTCCATGCTTCTTCGCAGATAACACGTGCACGATTTCTGCCACAGGTTAACTCATGAGAATCTAACCTCCATGTTTCAATTTTCGAAACATTGGAAATGAACATAATCGCTATTGAAATGTTTCCACCAAAAGCAGACAAAATTGATTTAGGAATTCCTAATCGTTCTCTTTCAGCTTCATTTTCTTGGCCATTCTTCACGGCAAGATCAAAAAACGATGAAATATTTTCTTTAGCCTTATTACAGGATTCCCCTGCTTTCTCAAACTCAGCTTGGCTTAAAAACCTCCAAGCATCATCAAGCAATTCACGGACCATATTAATATCCGTAGAAATAAGCTTAACCTCAACTTCGGATAAAGTTTTTTCAAAAAATTTCCGAGTTTCAGATAAAAGAGTATTTGCTCTTATATATCCTTGGTCCGTTTCTTTTTTGATTTCCGCTGCTTGAGTCTGAACAAGTTTAATTTGTTCATTGATATTTTCTAAAGTTAAATCTTTAGAAAAATTCTTTAAATCAATTAACTTGTTTTCAGTAAGCCGGCGAATTTCGCCAAAGCTATAACAGTTCAAATCCCCACTCCAAGGAATTTGAAGATGGTCTTTTGTTTCAACTTCAAAGCGACTGGCTAATGCCAGAGGTGAAATCATCGTTTCAGAGAAGAGTTTTTCTTCAAAAACTTTTTTTTCTTCAAAGTGTTTAATTATTTCTTTAATAATTAAACTATCTTCGTTCTGCTCTTGAAACGCTTTTACTACCTGCTCAAATGAGCAGTTTAAGTCTTCCCCGGCCTGAAAATCTTTGATCGGGCCAGAGGTTACTCTAGCTGAATACGATCCCCTTGGGTGCCAGCCATCGCCACCACCCCAATTCCTGGTTACAGTCTTACCATTTCCGTAGTACTCTGTACCAGAAATTTCCTGATACAAAACACCATTAGTAACGGCATCCACCACCTTATGGACTTTCAAATAAGCCCCAGTGGATACCCCGTATCCGTAGTTAGTGTTATCTACGGAATATGATAAAGAAATAAATCTCCCAATTTTTTCTTCTGTTTTATTAGAAGCGTTTCTTGGTATTTCTATTTCTTTTTTTGCTCTTTCAATTTGAGCAAAATTAAAATCCGCGATATTTTTTTTAAACTTTTCTTTTTTTTCAGCCAAAATATCTTGGCAAGCATTTTGTATTTTATTTGCATTAAAAAAAGAAAAGTTACTTTTTTCAACTTCTTCGGAGATGCCAATTGACATCGGGCTTTCATCGAGAAAACAATATTTCCCTTTGTATCCTCCTAAAAAGATATATTCTTTTTTCTTTATAAAGAACTCTTCCGACTCTTCATTTAGTTTTTGAATATATTTTTTTGTCCATTCATCCTCAAGATATTTATGAAATATCTTTGAAGAGAGCTCCATTATTTTTCTTTCTTTTTCATTTGTAACAGAAAAAGAAAAAAATGGCAGTTGATACCCATTGTAGTTCTCGAACCCGCACGGTGTTATTGATAATGCGTTTTCGAATTCATTATCAACCATGTAACCCTCTTCTTTTAGAAGAGGGTTTGATAGGATTATTCTTCCAACCGCTGGAATTGCTTCAGCGGCTAATATTTTTGTTTCGGGATGGATTAGCAAAGTATGCATCCAATCCAAATTATCTATTCTGCATAGATCATTTTTTTTCAACAAAAAATATTCATCGTCCTTAGACGACGACGCTCCAATTACATAAGTATCAGTTTTTTCTACTGATTTCTTAATACTTATATATTCTTCTAGTGACTCAATAGAGAAGATTACTCCTTTCTCTGAATTGTTTTTACATTTGAAATTTCCTGGTGTGGAAATTTTAATTTTTCTAACACTATGCCCGTGAGACATAGTCAGAAAAATTTCCTGAGTCTCTTCATTACCTGAAATATAAATTTGGAACGCATTACTATCTATGCCAATTTGTATTCCAGCAATTGATATTACAGTGTTAAAACAAAATGAAACTGGACCGAGATCCAGAATCTCTTCATCTGAGAGATTTTTAAAGAAAAATTCTTGCGTCATGTCGCTAATAATAGTTCTATCGACACTAAATTTTTCTTTAAATTCTCCAATCTTATTTTCAAGAATGGAGTTTTCAGACCAAGAGGTTATTTTAAGACCTCTTTCATCAGAGGCTGTTCTGTAAACAAAAATTTTTTGCCCAGCGGACAAAACTTTTTTGTTTCTGCGGTCATATTCCATATCATCGGTGATATGGAAAAAATATTTTTTGCCAGACTTGGATTTGGCAAAGCCAAAGCCTTTTTCAGGAAAATACTGAGAGACCATCATAGTCTCACATATTCCCCACTCCATAATAATAGCCTGTTCGGCCTCATTATAGAGATTTCTAACTACTTCCTCGAACCTCTCCCGAAGTTCAAAGAATAATTCTCTAATTTTTTTCATTTATATTTTTTTATTTGGTTTTATTAATCGCTCAAAGTTGAGAAACTAATAGAGCCAAATAAAAATAGGTTAAATGAAAAACCTCATATTAATTTGTAAATGAACTTCCATTTCGTCGTTTCCGACTCATCAGCACTGACACACATCAGTGAATGGAAGAGCAAGTTTGAATGACTTGCTCTTTTTTGAACTTGTAAGAAATCAGTCTTACTGCTGGCGTGTTTTTTAAGTAACACGCTTACTTTTTTGATTCTGAAATTACTCTTGCCAGAAGAATTCAAGAATCTTGGCCTGGGTTTCAGTGGTCGGTTTTTCAACCCCGGAGAACCCATTTTTCGGATCACCGCCGGCCCAGCGAGCAAATGTAGTTCCGCTCTCAGTGAGAGCGTAGAACGACATGTGCCGCGAACCAAAATAGATCCACTTCCCGTTGAGGCCGTCAACAGTAAGGAGCTCGGTGTACTGACCAAAAATTCGGTCGGTAATTGCCGAGGTAGAGCCCTTGGGGCAACGAATGAACCATTTCCCGTCGCGGATTTCAGCCGACCGAATATCGGCTACGGCTTGAGCTTCCTGGTCGGGGGTCACACCTTGCGACAAACGATCCTGAGCACGAACGATTTTAATTTCGTTTTCGGTTGCGCCCATAGCCATTAATGCCGGGATATATCCTTTATCGTTGGCGGCGATAAGGAGTTGATGGCGAGTAAGTTCTATTCCTAAAAGAGCGGCCACCTGCTCAATTGAGCTCTTCTCGTTAGAACGGTTTTCATCACGATAAATGTGATGATCAACGTTTGTCGCGCCCCAACGAGCGGGTCCGCCCAGTTCGACGCCGTAAATCACGGCCGAAGGATTGGCGGACACGAATCCTTCTGTTTGTTCAACCACGGTCGGTTCTAGACCGGACCAGGTTGCCCCCCATGGCTGACGAGTGACCACATGGTCAATGCCGGCCGCAAGGAGAATTTTGCGAATTTCCACCGCTTCACCATCATTGGCGGGAACGATGAAAAATATTTTTTTCATTTCTTCAATTTTTTTTGCCGCTTACTTAGAGGTTACGACGTCCTCTTTTTTAGATAAAGTTGAGCTCACCGTCCAGCTCATAAGCAACGGCGTCCTGATTTGTTAGCTCTTTAATTTTTTTTGCCAGATTCGAAATTCTAGCGCGCACATTCTGACTAGCACGCGTTGTCCAGATAATCCAAATATATTCAATTTGAACCTCTCCGGTTTCTGATAATACCCACATGCCACTGGCCGGGGTTTCATTACTGAAACCTAAGCTGTTTGCATGTTCTCGCAGTTTCTGGACGTGCTCGGTTGCAACCGGCTCGCCAGTTTTCTGTAGGGTTGGGATATAAAGGGCATCCCGTCCTCCCTGAAAGTTTTTTCCAAGTTCCGAAAGCTCTTCGGTGGAATAAGTCCACCAACCGATTTCCGGTTCCAGTGTGCACCCGCCAGCTCTAAGAGCTGCCTCTAGGGGCGCTGTAACTAAATATTTCATATATATATTTATTGGTTTTACTAAAGAGACTAAACCAATAATCTTCTTAATAAAACCAATAATAAATCTGAAATATTTCTTTTTTTGTTTTAATGAACATTTCCATTTCGTCGTTTCCGACTCATCAGCACTGACACACATCAGTGAATGGAAGAGCAAGTTTGAATGACTTGCTCTTTTTTGAACTTGTAAGAAATCAGTCTTACTGCTGGCGTGTTTTTAAGTGGTGACATGCTCACCATTTTTCGAGCGCGCGGTTGCTTATTCTGACTTCGGCCGGAAGTCCAAATACTCGAACTCCACTTCCGAAAAAGTGAGCTGAGTCGTAGACTGGCCAAGCGCCAGAGCGGCCTGGCGTAAGGTTTCGATTACGGCGGTTTTGTAGGCCGCCATTTCGGTGTACTCCGGATTGCATTCTCCGGTTATCAAAACGGTCGTCTCACCTCCAACCGGGCAACCCCAGTCAGTGTGATACACGGTGCGGGCGGCAGTAATAACTGCCCCAACATAAGTGCCAGAAGCGGCCATAACTGCGGCGGCTGCAGTTTGCCATGCTTTACCAGCAATTGATTCGGCCGGTGTACGATGACAAAAAATTTTTATCCACCAATTTTTAGGGGCATTGTTATGCCCGTAACCTGCAACAACACCTAAACTGGCAAAAAACTTTACTGTTCTCTTCATCTTTTTTTCTTTTTTCTCCTCGCAACATTGTCCGGAGTATTCTGAATTCCAATAATTTGAAATCAACAATACTCCGTACAATAATCTAAAAAATGAAAATATTTTATTTGAAAGAACTGTTCCCCTCTAATCCTTTCGAGGAAATTCCCGAGTCCCAAACTTGTTCAAGGTTTGAAGGCTCGGCCGATCTCCTCATAAGAGACGGCTACGATTGTCGCTTTTCTCCGAGCCTTTTCTCCTTTAGGAAATACAGCAACAAGATACTAAGGTCGCTTGCGCCTTCGATTATGGTTTGCAACATAATCTCCGGAATAGCTCGACTAATCGTTAATTCTTTCTGACCCGTAGGCCGAGAAAGAGCAAACTAATAAGCGTTTGTTAATTTCGGGACATGGACTCTCTCCTCAACCCTTTAAAGGTTAATGGTTGCCCATTTCAATCTCCTAAAACTGACAGGATCGCTTTAAATTATTTAAGTGCAATATAGATTATTCCTTAATCAATTTAGGAGAACGATTTGACCGTCGTTCTTTCGACTCTCCGTTTGAAGCGGATAGTGATGAAGGGGAGTTAAAAATTATTGTTAATTGAGGCAAGCATGGAACGCCTCCTCTCTCCTCTTCATTACTATCTACTCAAAAACTCTCTTTTATGGAGAGAATGCATAAATAAATATTCTATATTTATTATCTGATGACTCTCTCCGTCATAATGTCCGCCATTCTAACTCAGCTAAGTATAGAATCAAGAAGTATTTGGCTTATTTATTGAATGTAATGTTTGAATGAACTTTTTGGTGAGTCTTAATCTCTTTGCCTTCTCTCACTTTCGATACTGACAGTTTATCATAGCTTGACAGTTTTGTCAATACTAACTAATACATTTCTTAGTAATTGTTAGTAAGATATAAGACAGTACTGCCTTAAATAGGCGTATTTATTTATTGATTTTGTCATTATTAGAGTTGACAAATATATTTTACCTTGCTATAATAGAGATATAAATATAAAAATAGCTTGACACCTAATACAATAAAAACTTATTTTTGTAAAGATATCCACAGCTAAAACCGACGAACAATCACATCTTATAGTATATTTACCTAACATTAGCCAATTAATATAAAGAGAAAGAAATAAAATAACTGATAATAGCCAAATATATGAATGAAAAAGTACTTTTAGGCCTTGGCCTAACTAAAGTTCAATCAGAAATCTTTAGCTGTTTACTTCAGAATGGATTAAAAAAAGCTAGCGATATCGCTAAAATAACAAAAAGACCCCGAGGTGTTGCCTATAAGGGTCTAGAAGAATTAATCGATTTAGGTTTAGTCTTAAAAAAAGAAGTTAAATTAGGAGTAGCTTTATTTGCAGCCGAACATCCCTCTAATTTAGAGAAAGTTTTAGAGCGTCGCGAAAAAGAGCTCGACAAAACAAAAAAAGAATTTACTGCCTCCCTCCCCGATCTCGTCTCCGCCTATAACTTAGTCAGCAATAAACCGGGTGTGAGATTTTATGAGGGCATTAGTGGTTTTGAAAAAGCCTCGTTTGATACTTTAACCGCCAAAGAAGAGATTTATGCCTTTGTCGATTTAGCTGCTCTAGAAGGAGAATTTGGAGAAATAAATAAAAGATATTCGGCGCAAAGAGAAAAAATGAAAATAAAGAAAAAATTGATTGTCGCTGATACACCGGAGAATAGAAATTTCTTTAAAAACTTTAATAACGAAATAACTGAGGTCAAATTTATCAAAAAAGAATTTTATCATTTCCAGAGCAGCCTCCAAATATATAATAATAAGATTTCTTATTTGACTCTGGACCAAGCCAATACTATCTCGGTAATCATTGATGATAAAAATATTTACTCTTTAAACAAGCTGCTTTTTGAGTACTTGTGGGCAACTCTCTGACCCCCTTTCACCGACAAGGTTAATTTTCTCGAAGACTAGGTATCTAATGTTTCCTTTCTCCGATTTCTCTTGATCAGGGAAATATCGAGTAATGATGTATTTATCTTTACCAGATTGACTATCGACCGGTTGATTGACATCATCCATCTTTATCAAAAGTTTATTCAAAACCTTTTGGTACTCATCAAACTCTTTATCAACATCAAACTTTAAAACAATAGTCTCTTGGCCAAGAAGTCGGTCAATATTATTATAGTTCTGGACTTGACTCTTAATTTGTTCTAGCTTAATATCGTCTTTTTTATAAACAAACTGAGAATTTCTCGCCTTATTTAATTCAATAGTAAAGAGCGGTTCACTGGTTTGATGATAATTAGGAATAATACCAGTCGCGACAAAACCTAATTTATCAATATAATTACAGCCAGCCGAAATACGCGGTGAAGCGGTCGCCTCTAAAACACTAGCCTTAGCCTCACGTTCAATGCTGGCGTCCATGAGATTATCGCCGACGTTTAAACCTCTTAAATCTTTAACAATATTGAGAGACCCAACATATAACTTATTCTCTATTGTCGGTTCAAATCGGATAAACCCAATGACTTCATTTTTATATTTTAGAGTATAACATTTCTGATTTTTTGTATCTTGAAGAGAATCTTTTAGACCTTTAATAACCGCATCGGCAATAGCCGGGTTTTGCTCTTGCCAGTTAACCTGAGCTATTTCAATTATTTGCTGCTTATCCTTCTCTTGAATTTCCTCGCCAGGCCTATTTATTTCTAAATTTATATCTTTAATTAAATTAAACTTGATATCTTGACCTTCCGTTTTTGCCTTTTTTAAAATAGTGGTCAAAATAATTAATTCTCCTTTAGTTCTCTCAAGCTCTAAAATCAAATTATTCGTTTTATCATTAGACGCGCCAGATTGGCTGATTGAATCGGAAAAGTTTTGAATAATTTTGGTAGTTTTTTTTAAAAGCTCCAAGCGTAACTCGCGGCAATCAAAGGACTCGGCAACACCAAAAGTATCTCTTAGTTCATCATCATTTTTTTCAATTAAACTAGTAAGCTCAGAAACTTTGGCAAAAACTTTCTTAGCCGCTGAAGAGTCAAGATTATCACCAATATTTAATATCTTATCTCCCAGCTCCGCGCCCATTTCCAGAGACAAAAAAGAGTCTAATCCTTCTTCCCCGAACTTAGCACAGAATGTTTTAACTGATTCAACGTCCTTGCTGTTCTTATTTTTTAAAAAATTTAATAGAAAAAATTGAGTCTTAACCGGAACTTCTTCTAACCTCACGTGGAGTTCTTTTTCAAGCAATTTCCTGGTCAGAGGAGAAGAGAGAAATAAAAAATCACGGCAATATTCCTCTTTATTAACATTATTATCCAATAAAACAGCCTGACTCTCTATATAATCTTGCAATAAAATACTATCCGGAAATTTCTTCTTTATCTCCTGAAAATCAGTCGGTTTATTACCGCCAACTAAATCTTTTTTATGTCTAGTCGCTAACTGATCGGCAAAATTACTACCAATAGTTTTGGCTATTTCGGCAATACTATTTTTATTCTCTGCCTCTTTCTCTTTAATAAAGTCCGCAAGAACAGGCTCTTGGTCATTATTTGAAAGAACCATCTCATCTCCTAACACAACTGCACATTTATCTTTAGAAATTTTATCGGGCAGCCAATTATTTTTTCCGAAGTCGGGATCTTTTTCGAAGTTGTCTAAAAAATTAAGAACTCTTAATTTCATTACATAATTTAAATCCCCATCTTTTGATATTTCAACCAGCTTGTCTTTAATTAATGACAAATTTTCGGTCCTTAATTTAATTTGCTCTGCCATTAATTCCTCTTTCTCGCTTCTTTTCTCGCTAGATTTATTTAAAATTATATATTCATAACCATCATGTTGAGTTTTATAGTTTGCTTTCTGTACTGCATTCTCCAAACAACCAATCAATTCCTGGGCTACATAATAATTATTACCTCTAACTAGTTCTTCGACTTTCCCCAGGGTTTTCTTTTCACCTAAACGATTAAAATTGAAAAACATAACATCAGAAGTAACATATTTACTGCCAGAAAATTCCCGCCATAAATTCTCCTCCGGAAGATCTTCTAAAAATAAATCGAAATTAATTTCTTCCGCCTCTTTTCGATTCATATCTTCTGTAGAGCGGGCGCCCTTTCCATTTATGGATATATTTTCGAAATTCATATAGTTTTCTAAAGCTCAAAATTATTTTTTAATCTAAACATAATACCATATTTACCTATTTTTGTAAATACCACCAAAACAATCGAGCAAATTGATATATTATCAGTATAATATAGAGGCCCAAAAAAACATAGCTATTTAATGACTATAAATTCCCTCTTCTAAAAACTCCGCCCAATACTTAATTTCCTCAATAATTTCATCTAAAGAGTTGGAAATCCGTTTTTTAACGACCACTAAACAACAAAAGTTCCTAACAAATGTTAGGAACTTTTTTGTTTATGATTCACAACTACAGGACGAGAACAGGCGGCGAGCGAGATATGAGGGTGAGCGAGAGCGAATCCGAATAATCGAGCGACGATAAATGCGACCCAAGGGAGCATTTAGCGGGTCCGCCACGACAACGAGTGGACGCCGACTAGGCGTTCGCGAGGCGAAAGTCCTGTAGGGTCCACAAAATAAACTACCACCGGTCACATGACCGGTGGTATTTATCTTACCCACTCCGTGGGCGAGGTGTCTAAAGTGGTAGTTTCTGTATATTTACTTGATGATGTTCTTGATGTTTAACATAGTTTTGAATAGTCATCTCATCAACGCCAACGGTGGAAACAAAATACCCTTTTGCCCAGAGACTTCCCTTGGGTATCTTCTTGGTTTTCTTTTTGATCCATGCCGACAACTTACCTTTGATTATGCTCATGACATAGGAAACAGAATACTTTGGTGGAATATCAATAACCAAATGAATGTGGTCATCGCCAATGTGCCAAGCAGAAATAGATAGACCATTCCATTTGGCGATTGCCTTGAATATTCGTCCTAGTTCTGCTTTAATATAATTATCAGCCATCACTTTTTCACGATATCGTGGTATCCACACCAAATGATACTGACAGCGATATCTGCAATGAGATAGTTGATACAGTTTAATACTGGAAATAAAAAATCACCTTCTTTCTAGACCTAAGAGAGGTGATTTTATTTTAACATATTCCACTCCGAACGAGAGCTTCGCTCTAAACGCACACACCCGCTAAAGCGGGTGGTTTTAATGGCTTATAAAGAAGGACGGATTAAAATACTAAATCCGCCCTTTTGTTTATGCATGAGCATAAATATTCTTCACTGTAGAAATGTTTTCCTCAACCTTCAATTTTTTTGTAAGAAGAAAATCTTTCTTCTCTTTTGGGACATTTGAATATTCCTGATTTTTATCAATGTCTTTATTTACCAATTCAACAAAAGAATAAAACTGCGCTCTTTCTTTTTCATTATTGGAATTTGCGCATTTATTATAATAGTCCAATAGAAACGACCTAGCACTCATTTCATCTTTTTCTGAATCGAGTAAAGAGTTGACATAACAGCCACAAAAATAATTTGGCCCACAAGCATATATAACACTCATAAGTTCCCTCTCAATCAGTTTCCAAAAATCATCTCTTGAGGAATTGATTTCTGATTCTGACTTAGAAAAAACCTCTTTAGCATCGTCAAGAGATTTTTGTATCCTGGAAACCCTGGAACTTGTGACAGTGGTATTTAAAAGAGAGTTAAAATACCTATTAAAACCTTGCCTCAAATAATCATCATAAGCAAAGTAATGTTTATTTAAAATCTTTTTTTTAATAGACTCCTTCTTTAGGCTTAAAACCCAAAAATATAATAACTCATGATAAAACCCGCAGTGAATTGCTTGATGAAATTTTTCTCTTAGTTTTTGTCTAAGAATCACACGAATTACAATAAATACTGAAATAGCCATTATAACGGCTAGCACAATAACATTAATTTTTTCCATTTCTATAATTTTAAATTGTTTAAGAACTAATTGATTAACAATACATCATAGCAAAGTTTTTGATGTTTGTCAAGTGTATTCGTCATTAATTCTCTTTATTTACAGGCATAAATTAAATATTGTGGGATTAACTTGACACAATTTCTTATTATGATATACTGATATTATGAAAAAAGAATCAATAATTGAAAAACAATTAGAATTAGTCGGTTTATCGAGCAACGAAGTCTCGGTATATATTGCCCTGCTTCAGCTTGGTAAAGGAACTGTGTCTGAAATTTCTAGAAAATCTTCACTTAATAGAACAACTGGTTACGATGTTTTGAATAGATTAGTTGTAAAAAAATTAGCTAGCCTTTCTGGTAAAGAACCAAAGCAAGAATATGTTGCAGAATCCCCTGATCAAATTGAGAACCTAATCTCAGCCGAGCTCAATAAAAGACAACAAGAATTAGATAGTGCTAAAAAAATTATTCCCGAATTAAAATCAATGCACAATGTTACAGGTCGTCCGCAGATAATGTTTTACGAAGGGGTTGATGGTTTAAGGCAAGTCTATGAAGACACGCTGAGTTCTAGCGAGCCAATCAGAGCCTACGCCAGCGTTGATGATGTTCACAAAGCTTTACCAGGCTACTTCCCCTTATACTATAAACGTCGCGCTGAAAAAAAGATTACAATCAGGGGTATTTTTACCGAAAGCCCCGAAGCCAGAGAATTAGCAACACATGATAAAGAAGAACTGCGTGAATCAGTTTTTGTTCCAGCTGAAAAATATGGTTTCCATCCAGAAATAAATATATATGACAATAAAATAATGATTGCTTCTTGGCGCGAAAAGCTTGGAATAATAATTGAGTCAGGTGAAATCGCCGAAGCTATGAAAAAAATTTATGAACTAGCCTGGCTACAAGCAAAGCAGATAGATAAAGAAAGTTTATCTAAGTAAAACTATATAAAAAAACAACTTCGTTATTGCGAAGTTGTTTTTTTGATATACACAAAAGCCGTAGAACCATAGATCCGTAAAATAAGACTCTGCCGACCGACAGAAAACATTTTGTAAAAATGGTTCTCCTTGACAAACTCTAAATTTAGGATATAATGTATATATTGATATAAATTTGTATAGATTTGTATAGATTAATTGTTAATTGTTTATATTATGATAGATAGTAATAAATTAATAAAAATCAATGAGGCCTCAAAAATACTTAACGTTTCAATGCAAACATTAAGAAGATGGGATGAGTCTGGACGTCTTAAATCAATTAGACTAAACTCCGGTGGTTACCGTTATTATAAATTATCTGATATCCAACTTATATCAATGGATATTTTTGCTTTGGCTAAAAATTGGGTATACGAAGAAATTGCGCTCGAACCAGAACGCCAATTTTTTTGTATAGACGGACCGACTTTTCAAACCAGATTGAATCATTTAGAAAAAGCCCTACAGGAAATCCCTGAATTTAAAAGTGAATTCCCCTTAATTACTTCAATAGTCGGAGAAATTGGCAACAATTCATTTGATCATAATCTTGGATCGTGGCCCGATATTCGCGGAGTGTTTTTTGCCTATGACTTAAATAAGCGACAAATTGTTTTGGCTGATAGAGGGCGCGGGATATTAACCACACTTAAACAAGCCCGCCCTTCTTTACTGAACGATAGCGAAGCCCTGTTAACCGCATTTACAGAGAAAATTTCCGGAAGAGCGCCTGAGAATAGAGGAAATGGATTAAAGTATGTCAAAAAAGTAGTCGTTGATATTAAAAAAGAAATGTCTCTAAAATTGTATTTTCAGTCTGGCGACGCATTAACTACTTTAGACAACAAAACAAATAGTTTAATAATAAAAAAAGCCAACACTTCATTTAGGGGGTGTCTAGTTTTAATTAATTTTTAAGGATATGACTATAGAACTAAAAAAATTTGGAACTTTACTAACATCTCGACAGCTCGGCAAAGAAGCTCTAGCGGCCATCAATCCTCAATTGCCAATTGATAACACTGAAAAAATCATTATTGATTTTACAGAAGTGAGCACATTCTCGCCTTCTTGGGGAGATGAATTTTTGTCCCCCCTTCTGCAGAAATATCAAAACAACTTACTGCTAATAAACACAACTAATCCCTCCGTCCAGGCGACTATCGAAATCCTTGAAGAGACTAACAAGGTTAAATTCCTGACGGAATAATTTTTTTGCTTTTCACAAATACGACAATTTTGTTTAATACTTGAAATAGCAAGCTAATACTTATTTCGTAATTATCGGCATGCCATTATCTTTATAAACATGACCTTCTTCTTTAACTTTTAAATCATCTATATTGATAATGTAATAATAAAGGCAATGAGTTCCGCAACCAAGATATACTTTTACATGTTTATTATCCTCCCATTCCCAGGAAGATGTGTGGTAATCACCCTTGTAAACTACATAGGGAGCTGACCCGTCATTTTTGTCCACTATTAAAGCTATATAATTATCATAATATCTTTTTCTTTCTTCGTCATTATTATCATTAAAATCCTCATTTATCTTATGTAGATACTGATAATATCCAAATGATGAAACATCATTAGCGAATGATTTTAAATGGCTTTTTATATAACCATCACTAGTTATCTGTTTGACTCCGATAATACGACCATCTTCTTGAAAAATTATTTTTTCTATTTCATTTGTTTGAGGATTTATATAAAGATGATAATATTTATTTTCCGTTTCATTATTATATGATAATTCTCTGTTAGCAAAGAATGTGTTTTTAATTGAAAAATATCCTAAAACCCCCAACGAAATACCTAGCAATAAAATTATTAAATATTTAATCTTAATGAATCCTCCTTTGTCTTCTTTTTTTAAATTATAAAATAAAGTATTTCCTAATTGCTTTTGCATCTTTTTTTGTGTACTTAGAAGTAGTTAATTCTTGATTATTTAAATATAAAAAATATCATCATCTTCAAAAAAAGCGCGACGTTATTTAATATTCTGCCACCAACTTTTAGTGCTGGCGATTATTTCAATTAGACATAAACTATCCTCGGGCAAAGAAAAATCACAAGAATATTTATCCGTTATTTGTTTGGATATTTTGTCTTCTTTAATTAAACGCATAAAATTTTATTTATTCAATATCAAATTTTATATTAGCTTATAGTACGTGGCCCTCCCTTTACCAACTTTCTCAATAATTCCGTCGGCTATCAATTTTCTAAAATCTAAATTTCTAGTTGGCTTGGCGCGGTCAGTTAAGACGGAGTAATCTCTATCAGTGATATAGCCTCTCTTTTTTATGTAAGTAATTATTTTTCGATGATATTCTTTCAATTCTTTTTCCGGAGAATTATTTTCTTTTTCTAACTCTTTAATTACTCGTAGAAGCTCATCAATAATACCATCAGTAAAATATTCTAACCAAGAAGTAAAATCAATTTTATCTTCAATATCATAGTAATTCCCTAAGACACCAACTTCTTGAAAATAACGACTAACATTTTGATTGTAATAATTTTCAAAACTAAAAAGATAAAAAGTATTAAGCCCCATCTTGGCTAATAAAACTTTAGTAGCCAGTCTAGTAGTTCGTCCATTACCATCAACGAAAGGATGGACAACTACAAATTGTTTGTGAAATATTCCCGCTAAGATTAGAGGGTCAACTATATTCTTATTTTTATCAAGATAAAAAAATAATTCTTTAAGTAATCTATCTACCTCCTGATGATCTGGTGGCAAATAAACAGTTTGCCGTGTTTTAGGATTGTTAACAAAAACTGGTTCTTGACGAATCTCGCCACAGCGATAATCCTCAATCAAACCCTTAGTAATTGTTTGCTGAATCTGTAATATTAATTTAGTATTAAAAATTTCTTGGCCAGATTTGATCAAAGCATCTAATTCAACCAAAGCCTTATTATAATTTAAAATTTCTTTTTCACTATCTCTAACATTTTCAGGACTATTCTTTATAATTCTCTTTACATCTGTTAGAGGCAAAGGATTACCCTCAATACTAGTTGAAGAATAAGCAGATATTTCACGAGCTCGTCGCTCCATATCCAATAAAATAACACGAGAAAAATTTCTATTATTAAGGTCAACAATTATTTCGCTGATTCTTTTAATATTAGCTAATAATTTATTAGAAATTGTATATTTTGGGTTGAACATATATAGTCATATTATAGACGATTAATAGACGATTGTCAATCATCATATTCCCATCACCCTTCAAAGCATTAATTGTAGTTAAGAAATTGTTTTGCTCCTAACCAAGCTAATTCAAAAACATTTCTTTGAGCGTCAGCAATTTCACGGCTTTCAATTATAACAGCAAATTTTTCTTTCCAAGAAATATTTAATATCTTGTTGTTGTATATATTCGTTTCAGTTGAGAAATAAAATTTATTGCTTGGAACCACTAGCGATTCTCTTAACTCTGTCTTGTCGTGAGAAATTACTTTTAAACTCTCTTCATCACTTGGAGCGATTAATCTTATTTTAATACCAAGCTTAACTCTTTTTTTAAAATACTCTCTTAAATATTCTTCCCCAACTGCTTCAAAAGCATCCGCGCCAACGGCATATCCCAGAATTTGCCCCTTAGCGTTTAAAGTGTCCTCTAAAGCTTCTTTAACTCCTTCAATGCCTTCATAGAATTTAACTTTTGGCTTATCTTTAAGATTATAAATTGATAAGAGCTCTGGTAATATATTTTTTGCAAATACAAATCTTTCTTGCTCTCGTTTAATTTTTTTTTCCAAAAAAACTAAAACTTTTTCTGGACTTTCGGCAGCAAATTTTTGAATCTTACCCTCACCTAAAGACATGGCTAGTCCAGAACGTATTAAGGATTCTAAAACATCTGAACTAGTTGGCCAGATTTTTGATTTTGGTGAGAACAACAATGATTCAATTGAATGTGTTGAGGAAAAAATGAAAACAGCTGGATTCAGACCAGCAACCTCAACTGAGACTCTTGCTTTTGCAATAGCTTATCCTGATGCACAGCGAGACTTCCCTATAATAGCTCTAGGGTCAGTGCATTCTGCGTTATATGAAAATTCAACCTGTCTGTGTTTGTATCACTGATCACCAAACCGAGTTCCCGGACAGCGCGGAATTGGCGTGCATTATTATGTTTATGGACGTAGAGAAAAAAATCTTCATGCACTGGGTGTCAAAGAATTTGATGCTAGTCAGTTACCACAAGCGAAGTTTTCATTCTTGAAATGGATTACTAAATTCATTAAAAGATTTTGGTAACAAAAAAGGCTTAAACCACCACAATTAAAAACAACCGGGTCAACAAAATGATCCGGTTTTTTATTTATCTTTTAATAAAACAACAATTATATATCAAAATGTATTCTTAAATAATCCTTGATTTTTAAAACAATTTCTTCATTTACTCTCCCAACTACCTTATCAAATCTCAAATAATCAAAAGACGTTATACAATATACTTTAGCAACAGAGCTAGACATTAAATTGTTTTCCCTGTTAGCCTCAACTAAAATATCATCGGACTGTTGATTGTTTTTTTGTGAAGTTAAGGGAATTATAGTCACTAAATTTGTCTTCTTTAATTGTTCATTTGATTCTACGACAATTGCTGGTCTTTTATTTTGATATTCGTGTCCAACACTGGGATCAAATTCAACCCAAACAACATCGCCGAAACTAATTTCGCCTTTTTTCATCATAGATTTTCGTAATAATCGTATTCAGCTTTAGATATAGCACCTAATTGATTTAGCACATCTTTAGCACCTGTCATTTTAAAATACTTTAAATCGTCAGCGCTTCTTTTAGCATATGGCGTTTGGCGTTCAAAAACTAAATTATAAGAAATAAGTTCTTTGTCTTTAGTTATCCGCCAAGGAGCATCTCCATGTGAGTATTCTTCAATTTGTGAAGCTGACATATTAGAAAGAGACCCGATTACCTCATCAATAACTTTAGTCTCTTTGGGACTTAAAGAATCAATATCGTGACCAATTAAATTAATATAGCGTTTTATTCTTAGACCATAATAATCAGAAATAATAATTTTAAGTTCTTGGTTGGTTTTCATGGTTTCTATAACCGAGGAATATTGGCTAGCAACTGGGGCTGGGCCATATTGTAAATGGATATAATCTAAACCTGAGATTGGTTTATTGTTAATTTCAAAATTATCAAAATCAATAAAATACAATAATTTGTACAAGACCGTTTCTCCGAGATTCGGCTTACCGGCACATTTTTCTAGAATATATAGAATAACATTTTTCAATTTTTTTGGATCAAAGTTATTAACTTTCTTTTGATTCTTTTTTAACTCTATATTTGGCAGTTCATCCTCAATTAAAAAATAATCGGTTTTTAATTTAAAGACTTCTGCAATTTTAGCTAACTCTAAAAAATCAAGATTTCTATTACCTTGTTCTATTTGCGATATTGCAACTCTTGATAGACCAATCTTTTTTGCCAAGTCTTCCTGGCTCATGTCCTCAAATTCCCTTAAAGCCTTTATTTTATTGCCCAAAGATTCTTTATTAATCATAAAATTTATATTAGATACTGTTATTTACAAGATACCTCTTGAATTAAAATCTGTCAATATTCTATTTTTTGATAGAATAATAAACATTTTCTTTATAATTAGTTTATTTATTTTTTAGAAAACCTATGCAACATTGATAATAGCAACCTATGCATATTTTATTAATATTCTTACTAGTTTTAGCTAAATGGCTATTTAATACCTATGCAAAAATATATAAATTTATTCAACAAACATGTATATTTTTATGAATTAAAAAAGCTCCATTTTATTAAAGCTTTTGGCTAAGGATATTTGCTTTAAAATACTGGTTTAGAAAAATAATCAGGGTTTAAATCGATATTAAACATGTCTACTTTGTGACCCTCAGGAAAACTCTTCAGAATCTCATAATACGACAAATTTTGAAATATAAATTTTTCATTTGTTTGATGCTTCTTTAACCAAACATTTATATTGTAAAAATTATCAAACGACCAATATGTTTTGTTTTAGCCATTTTTTAGAGGTATGTTGCACTTGGGGCCAGAATTCACCGGCTTATACTTGACACATTGCCTAAAGATAGATTAAGATAGTCTTGAAAGGAGGTTTATTGTATGAATACCAACATTTCTTTTATTATTCGTTCTTTATTATCCTTCGTTCCTCTTATCTTTCTGACTATCCCAGTGATAATCAGAAAAGATGGGCAAACAGCCTTCGCAACTTGCGAAGGTCAACCTCAAATCAAGAAGAAGAAGAAGAAGACGTGGTTGATGGTAGGTATAGCCCCCGATGAACGATGAGGTGTATTGTATAGAATTATAGGCTACGCATAATGCCGTAATTTTATTGGGAGGGTTTTTAATTCTAGGGATTAAGAAATTTAATCTTTTGCTTTAACGGCCAACACTACACCAAAGACCAGGGGAACACCGTTTCCCTCTCCCATCTTATTTGATTTTTAAAAAGGCTTTCCCTGCGGAAAGCCTTATTTATTATCATTTGATAATTTCCATTATTTTTTGGAATGCCTGTTGAATATCTTCATACTGACATTCGAGAAATGGATTTGGGTTGCCAATGATTGTTAAAGATTCTTGCGCTCTTGATAAAGCCACATTCAATCTTCTAATGTCATTATTAAATCCAATTTCACCTTTACGATTTGAACGAACCAAGCTAACAAAAACAAATTTTCTCTGACCACCTTGAATTGCATCAACGGTGATTACTAATTGACTTAAGATTTCTTCTATATTTTCACTGTTCACCTGTTCTTTCAAAGTACTATTAAACAATAAATGTTTTCTTAGTCTTTTTTTAAAGAGATGAACTTGAGCCATATACGGTGTAATTATAACCAGATCAGTAATCTTCCCTTTTTGCTTAAGATGGTTAACAGCTGTCATGATAAATTTAGATATTACCACATTAGCCTCGCCGGGATTAACATAGGAGGTTCCCATTTTCATTTCCGGCGTTAAAGTTTCTACAAAAGTTAATTTACCACTGTTTGACGGATTAAAACGACCTGTCTTTAATTTTCCCTCATAGAAAACGGTGCTAACCAAATTATTGATTTTTTCAAGCGAGCGTCTATTGGTTGATAGTAAATTCGCTGGGAAATAACTTAGCTCAATCAAAGAATTAAAGAAACCTCTTTCAAAATAATAAGCTAATGATTTTGGCAAACTAAGTTTACTAAAATTTTCATGTTCACTTATTTTTTTTTCAAAGAACTCCATCAACTCTTTCGGCAAACTTATATTACCCAACT
Source organism: uncultured Gammaproteobacteria bacterium (assembly GCA_964500975.1). Taxonomy (GTDB): domain Bacteria; phylum Patescibacteriota; class Patescibacteriia; order Patescibacteriales; family UBA12465; genus UBA12465. The sequence continues at coordinate 90,972 of CAZCQW010000002.1, forward strand.
GTTTGTTATCACCAATTAAAACTACTTTGTCTTTGGCGGCCATAATTACTGGCAATAAATCCAGAAAGAAACCTCGGCTAGCCTCATCGACCATAACCACATCAATTTTAATATCCAAACCTTTTAAATACTCAGACACCCAGCGAAAGGAATCAATCGTACAACCCAAGATTAAACCTTGCGGATTTTTCCGTAAGAAATCTCGTTCGCACTTTCTCGGATTTTCTTTTCCCTGAAAACGTTTTTCACAATGAAATTGCTGAGCTTCAGTTGAGATTACTTTCAGATCATTACCTATGCGAAAAACTCTATCATCGGAATATTTAGCAGTTTCGCAAATCAGATTATCAACCCCAAGATTACTGTGAGAAACAATTAAAACGTTTTGATTGTTTCTGTTGAATTGATAATTAGCCGCGGCCGTTAAAAATGTTTTACCAGTGGCGGCGGGACCAACAACAAGTGTAAAAAATTCAGGACCCATAATTTTAATCATCGCTTCAATCTGGCTACGATCGCGTCTTATCTTATCAGTTTCATTACTAAAGAAAATGGTTGAGTAATTACGCAAATAATCTTCTCGTTTATTGCTTTTCGCTTTTTCTCCCAGGGCTAAAAATTCAGCCGGAACAGAGGAATTTTTTGCATTAAGCAAAGCCTCAAAAGAAAATAAGGCATATTTTTTTTCAAGTAAATCAATTTTTGGTCGAGCTCGGAATGATTTAATATGAGAAAAAATATTTCGACTTAATGGCTCTCCGAAAGAAAGTGTAACTTCAGTATCAGTTGCCTGAATTACTAAGGTTTCAATATCTTCCAAAAAAACTTTGTCACCTTCTCTAACAATCGGCAAACCCTTGTAATTATTCTTTAAGGTAGCAACGGCGCTTCTTACCTTTTTATTCTTCTCAGAATATTCAAACGCAATCGGAATATTAAGATTAATAAGCTCAATTTCCCAAGAGTTTAACCAGTCTATATAAAGCTTTGATAAATATATCATTGCCTTAATAAACTCGGAAAATCCTTCTTTAATTGGCTTAAAATTTGATTCTCGGTTGATTTCATAAACCATTCTCCCCTGTCTTCCTCTGTCATTAAAATATTGGTCATTGAAATAGTGAGTCAATAATTTATTGTCTTTGAGACGTTTACGCAAATTTTCAACATTACAAAGAAATTCAAATTCTTTCCAATTTGAAAAAGAAACGTAGTCGGAATACTCTTCGTTAACAATTGTCATAAACGGAGAGAAATCTTTTTTACCGCCACTAAGCATCAAAACAATACTTGAGCGAAATGTTCTCTTCATTCTTAGTCCATCATGTTGAGAGTAATTGACTAAAAGAATTAGATTTGGGGAAACGCTGTCCAAAGGACCAGAATCTAACTTAAAATTCATAATTTCTGTTTGAAGCTGATCGCGATAACTTCTGCGCGTTACATTCCAGCCTCTGCCTTGAAGATGATTTGAAAAAACATCTTCCGGTAATTCATTGATAACAAGAATTTCGTTCATGATTTTTTATTTTTGGTTTTTAAATTTTTAAATTACTAGGAAGATTTATCCTAAAATAAATAGGGCTAATAGTCAAGTTAATCGTTATTTGTCAAATTGCCCCACTGGTTTAAAGATGGTAAAATTAAACCATGTCTAAAACAAAACCCAAGTTAATAATTATTGATGGTAATGCCCTTATCCATAGGAGTTTTCATGCCCTACCACCAACCCTTAGAACCAAAAAAGGGGTGCTTGTTAATGCTGTCTATGGTTTTACTTCATTTCTCCTAAAAGCTTTAAACGAATTTCACCCGGAATACGTTGTTTTGACTTTGGATAAAAAGGGGCCAACTTTTAGACATGAAACTTATACTGAATATAAGGCGACTCGGGTTAAGGCGCCAGACGAATTATACGAACAAATTCCGCTTGTTAAAGAAATTGCCGAAGCTTTTAATATTCCAATTTTTGAATTAAGCGGTTTTGAGGCTGACGATTTAATTGGTACGATTTGCGAAAAAACTAATTCCGAAAAGAATTTAGAAAAAATTATTATTACTGGCGATATGGATACGCTTCAGTTAATTAATGATAAAACAAAAGTTTATACGATGAGTCGTGGTTTATCGGATAGTGTTTTATATGGCGACGAGCAAGTTCGCGCGCGCTACAATTTAAACCCGAATCAAATTATTGATTATAAGGCCTTACGGGGTGATCCTAGTGACAATATTCCTGGTGTTAAAGGGATTGGCGAAAAAACGGCTAGTGATTTATTAGTTGAATTTAAAACTTTAGATGGTGTTTATAAAGCGGTAAGCGAAAATAGCGATAAGATTAGACCGCGTATTTTAGAGCTACTCAAAGAACACAAAGACAATGCTTATTTAAGCCAAGACCTGGCGACTATTCGTTTAGACGCACCTTTAAAATTTTCTTTAGACAATATTAGCTTTACCTCTTTTAAATTAGAAAATGTTTTAAGCATTTTTAGCGAATTTGAATTTAAATCACTACTACCAAAAGTAAAAGATTTGCGCGATAGAATTAATAAAGATCACGGCGTTAAAGGTGGCGATGAAAATGAAGAAAAAGATGAAAATAAAAATGGTGGCGCGGAAAAATTTGCGCGCAATGCTAAAAAATTTGATTATCAATTAGTAAATGATGATAAAAAGTTTGCGGCATTTTTAAAAAATTTAAAATTACAAAAAGAATTTACCCTTGATACCGAAACTTCGGGACTAGACCCAATCACGGCTAATTTAATTGGTATTAGTTTTTCTTGGAATGAGGGCGAAGCTTACTTTGTTTTAAGTAATGAAAAAAGATTAGCGGAGTTAAAAGAAATTTTAGAAAATAAAAATATAAAAAAATACGGTCATAACTTAAAATTTGATTGGCGCGTTTTAAAAAACCAGGGAGTAGAACTACAAGGTTTAGCTTTTGACACCATGCTTGCTTCTTACCTACTTAATCCCGGGAATCGCCAACATAATTTAGACTCTATCGTCTTTAACGAACTAGGATTTGAAAAAATTAGTAAACAAAACTTAGCCGCTACTCAAGCCACGCAGTTAAGTATAGATTTTAGTGCTCTTGATCCAGAAAAACTTAGTCTCTATTCTTGTGAAGACGCTGACTTTACAAATCGCCTAGTTAAAATTTTAACCAAGCGTTTAAAAGCGGAAAGTTTAATGGAGTTATTTACACTTTTAGAAATGCCTTTAATTTCAATTCTCGGCGAAATTGAAAATAACGGAATTAAACTTGATTTAAAGCCAATAAAAAAGTTAAGTAAGGAGGTTGGCGATAAATTAGAGACCTTAGAAAAAAATATTCATAAATTAGCGAAGTCTAAATTTAATATTAATTCCACAAAACAGTTAAAAGAAATACTATTTGAGAAACTAGCTATACCAACTGACAATATTAAAAAAACTAAAACTGGTTTTTCTACCGCTGAAGATGAACTTGAAAAATTAAACGATCTTCATCCGATTATTCCTCTTCTTCGCGACTATCGTGAACTCAATAAACTACAAACTACATATTTAAACGCACTCCCAGAAATGATTAATTCTAAAACCGGACGCATTCATACTAGTTTTAATCAGACTGTGGCGGCAACAGGACGTTTATCGTCAAGCGATCCAAACTTGCAAAATATTCCAACTAGAACCGAAGAAGGTCAAAAAATTCGCGAGGCTTTTGTAGCGGCTCCAGGATATAAATTATTAGGTTTTGATTATTCTCAGATTGAGCTTCGTTTAGGCGCTCATATTTCAGGCGACAAAAAAATGATTGCCGCCTTTAAAAATAATAAAGATATTCATACGGCAACTGCCGCTGAAATAAACGATATTAAACTATCTGAAGTAACCAAGAACATGCGTCGTGAAGCCAAGGCAATTAATTTTGGCATTCTTTATGGTCAGGGTCCTCACGGACTAAGCCAGTCGGCCGGCATTCCCTACTATCAAGCAAATGAATTTATTAAAAAATATTTTGCGGCTTACCCAAGTATTAAGAAAATGATTAATAACTCTATCGCTGAAGCTCAGAAAAATTCTTATGCAATTACTTTGTTTGGACGTAAACGCCCATTACCTGAAATAAATTCTAATATCGGAATGATTAGAAAAAGCGCTGAACGTATGGCAATTAATACTCCGCTTCAAGGAACGGCCGCAGATATGATAAAAATGGCGATGATTAAGGTTGAAGAATTAATTCATGGACATGATGATGAAATTCGCATGATTCTTCAGGTTCACGATGAGTTGATTTTTGAAGTTAAAGAAGATAAGCTTGATTCTTACGCTAAGTCGATTAAAGATATCATGCAAGATGTTTTAAAATTACGTGTACCTATTATCGTTGATCAAAATATTGGCGATAACTGGGGTGACTTAAAATAAAATGCCTAAATATAAATATTTAGAAAAATTTAATAATAAGAAGATTGCTCTTTTAGGACTTGGTTTAGATAATTCTGCCTTATTAGAATTATTAAAAACTCAAAAAGTAAAAGCGGAAATTACTATTAAAGATGCTCGCCAGGATCCTAATGGATTTAATAAAAATTTATATCCATTTGATATTATATTTCGCTCTCCAGGATGGCCTATTCTCTGCCCCGGAATTCAAGAAGCGTTAAAAAAAGGCAAAACGGAAATGACTAGTCCTCTAAATTTATTTTTTGAACTTTGCCCAAGTAAAAATATTATTGGCGTGACCGGAACCAAAGGTAAAGGCACGACTGCTAGTTTAATTTATCAAATTCTTAAAGACGCGGGCAAAAAAGTTTGGTTGGGCGGAAATATTGGCGTTGCTCCTTTAGGATTTTTAAATAAAATTAAAGAGAATGATTACGTAATTCTAGAATTATCAAGTTTTCAACTTGAAGATTTAAAATTCTCACCAATGATTTCAGTTATTACTAATCTTTACAAAGAACATTTAGCGCCTGCCGACCCAAATAACCCAAATTACCATTCTTCCTATAATAAATACTGGCAAGCAAAATTAAATATTGCTAAAAATATAGACAATAAATTTTTAGTCATTAACTCAAGTTTAAAAACTAAAATAAAAAGTCTTAAGTTCCCGGGAAAGTTAATCTATTTTTCAGCCAGTCAATTAAATTCAAAACTAGTTGGTACTTATAATAAAGAAAATATTGGCGCGGCTTTAGAAGTCGCAAAAATTCTGAAAGTAAATATTAAATCAGCGGAAAATAGCGTGGCTAAATTCGGGAATCTTGAACACCGTCTAGAACTAGTTGAAGAAATAAATAAAATTAAATATTACGACAATAGCTTTTCTACTACTCCAGAAAGTACAGTTTTAGATTTAAAATCTTTTACGACTCCGATAATTCAGATTGCTGGCGGAGCTGATAAAGGTGCGAGTTTTAAAGAACTGGCCAAAACAATTAAAACAAAGGTTAAATTTTTAATTCTTCTTCCGGGGGCGGGTACAAATAATATTAAAAAAGAATTAATTAGAATTAAATTCCCAGCGAATAAATTTAAAGAAGTTGAAGATATGGAAGAGGCGGTAAAAATTGCCGAGCAACATGCCGTTAGCGGTGATACCGTACTACTTTCAACTGGCTGTGCTAGTTTTGGAATTTTTAAAAACTATAAAGAGCGCGGTGATTTGTTTAAAAAATATGTCAGACAATAGAGGGAAAAACATAATTGGTGTTTTTGATTCTGGACTAGGCGGTCTAACTGTTTTTAAATATTTTTTAAGCGATTTACCTGAATATAATTATATTTATTTAGGAGATAATGCTCGTCTTCCCTATGGCTCGAAATCAAGCGAAACAATTTATCTTTATACTCGTGAAGCCGTAGAGTTTTTATTTAAAGAAGGTTGTAATTTAGTAATCATTGCCTGTAATACAGCGACGGCCCAAGCAATTCGTAAAATTCAACAAGAGTATTTACCAAAGCATTATCCAGAACGTCGCGTCTTAGGGGTTGTTCGTCCTCTGGTTGAAGCGATCGCCAAAAATAAAAATAATAAGCGCGTTGGTGTTTTGGCAACAAGTGCGACAGTTAATTCAAATTCCTACGAAACTGAATTAAAAAAACTAAATCCAAAAATAGAAGTCTATCAAAAAGCTGCGCCTTTGCTTGTCCCATTAATTGAAGAAGACTGGCTAAAAAGACCTGAAACAAAAATGATTCTCAAAAAATATTTACACCCCTTAAAAACGAAACAGATTAATACTTTAATTCTCGCCTGCACTCATTACCCATATCTTTATAAAGAAATAAAAAAAATAATGGGCAAAAGCATTTCCGTTCCTCACCCAGGTGAAATTATTTCAGCGAGCCTAGAAAAATATTTAAGCGCTCATCCCGAACTTGGTCTTAGGGCTGATAAAAAACCAACGAGACAATATTACACGACCGATAATCCAAAATTATTTAAAGAACTGGGCGAAAGATTTTTAGAACAAAAAATTCCTAACTTAAAACAAGTAGAAATTTCCGAAATTTAATTATGATTATATTTTTACACGGAGCGGATACTTTTCGCAGTCATCGCTTGCTCCAAGAAATGAAAAATAAGTTCATTAAAGACACCGATAAGGATGCCTCTAGTTTAAACATGCTTGATGGCGGGGCGACTAGTCTTAAAGAAATCGGTGAAAAAATTAATACCGGCTCTCTTTTTGTAAAAAAGCGTTTAGTGGTAATCGAAAATATTTTTAAAAACAAAAAAACAAAAATTTTTATTGAACTAGTTGATTACTTAAAGAAATTCTCTGATACCGAAGATAACATTATTATTTTTGTTGATGAAGAATTGAATAGTAAAGAAAAACCATTAAAAGCAGATGCTAAAAAATTATTTACTTTTTTAGGAAAACAAAAATTTGTTCAAGAATTTGAGGCTCTTAATAATCTTCAACTATTAAGTTTTATTAAAAAAGAATGTGAGGGCTATAGTAAAGAAATGAACTCAAATGCCGGAACTCTTTTAATCAACTACACCAACGGAGATCTTTGGTTGCTAGCAAGCGAAATAAAGAAATTAGCTTTTTATAGCCAAAATAAAATTATTAGTGAAACGGATGTTAAAGAAATGTGTACTGGAGCAGTTAACGAAGATATTTTTGCTTTAACCGATGCGCTTAGTTCTAAAAACAAAGCTCAAGCCTTAAAGCTTCTTGAGGAGCAATACGCGGCCGGTCTAAGCGATGAATATCTAATTGCCATGCTTATTCGCCAATTTAAAATTCTTTTGCAAATTAGAACAACAATTGATAATAATTTAAGTCCAGCGGAAACATCGGCGATTTTGAAGCTTCATCCTTATGTTATTAAAAAAGGCTTGTCTCAAGCGAGGAATTTTAGTGCTAACTTATTAAAAACATACCTAAACCAACTAATTCATCTAGACTTTTCCAATAAAAACGGCTTAAGCGAGATAAAAACCGAATTAATGCTTTTAATTTCCAGCCTTTAAGGACTTGCCTTTTTATTTATTATTTGTTATATTTTTATTCGTAAATTCAGAGGGCGATTAGCTCAGTTGGTTAGAGCGCTACACTGATAATGTAGAGGTCGGAGGTTCGAATCCTCCATCGCCCACATTGCTATTATATAGCTTTAAAAACTTCATAGCGGGATAGAGCAGTTGGCAGCTCGCTAGGCCCATAACCTAGAGGTCGTCGGTTCGAGTCCGACTCCCGCAACTAAATATCGAGCCTCGGTAGCTCAGTGGTAGAGCAAAGGATTGAAAATCCTTGTGTCGTCAGTCCGATTCTGACCCGGGGCACTAGCAAAATATAAACAGCTGATCCGGGGTGTGGCCCAGCTGGTCTAAGGCGTCTGGTTTGTGACCAGATGATCGAGAGTTCGAATCTCTCGACCCCGACATATCTAAAAACAGAGAAGTATTCTGTGTTTTTTCATTCAAAATAGATTTGCTACCAAAAAGGAAGCTTTCGCTTCCTTTTTTATTTACCCATTTCTTCAACTTTGATGTAGCAAACTACAAAATCTAAAACTATTTAATTTTTTCGACCAAAGCATTATATTCTTCATAATCCTTTAGTATTTTCGGCGGTAAAGAGGTGTCAATTACTTTTGTTAACTCTTCTTTTAGGTCATTAAATATCTGTGAAATATTGCCCTGTGCTGTATACTTTTCAACCATTTTACCAATATCGTCATATTGATCAGATTCAACAAAATGATAGGCTTTATGATACATTTCTATTTGGTCTTTTTTCACCAACTCGTCATATTCATTTTTAATAGCCGCTTCCTCATTTTTTAATTCCGTCAATTTATTACTCCATTTTTCTTTGCCAAATATCTTAGGCTCAGCCTTTTCTTGTTTATCCCTCTCCCTCTTTTTCTCCTCCCAGGCTTTTTCTTTAAGGGGTATATTTTTACGCAAATCATCATACTCTTTTGCAAGAGATGGGATAACAAGATATTTACGGCTTAATTTAAGGTTCTCATCTACGGTTTCTGGATAACTAGATAGTTTAGATATTAAAGACTCAATAACTCCCATAACCTTGATAGCCGCCGTCTTTCTTTGTGAAATTTCTCTTACCTTATTTTCTAAATTATAAATATGTCCGCCCATTCCCGCATCTTTCATTTCTTGCTCAAGCTCACTTTTTTTTAAATGTAGATTAAGAACATTAATGATTACTTCAGAAACATTACTTTCTCCTTCGGAATTATTTTTAATTATTTCATTAAGATAATTTTTAGCCTGTTCGTAAGTTTTGCAATTATTTAATAATTTATTTACAGAGTTACTATTATCTCCCTCTAATTTAAATTGGATATCTTCTCTAAAATTAGCTTTAAGTTGCTTTTTATGAATTTTACCAACATACACATCTGAGTCGGTTTTTTTTAATAAATTTTCAACGTCTGCCTCATTTTTAATATTTTTAATAACTTCCATAAACTGATCTAACTGCTCCAAGCGCTTATCTATTGCATCGCTTAATTTAATAAAATCATGTTGAGGAGGAAAATCATTATTATTTAAATTTTCAGAAATGTATTGCATTGAACCGCTCGAATCAAGGTCTATCAATTCCTTATATTTAGTGCCATAACCAGAGGCGTATTCAGGACTAAATTCTATACCTTTAGCTTTTAATTCCTCTGATTTTTCTTGAAGAATTTGCAAGACTTCATTTTGTTTTTTAGTAAACTCATTTAATTTATTTTGAGCCGCTCTTTTTTCTTCTGGACTAACCGCCTTTATCTGCTTAGCTAAAGAAGATGCATTGTCGGAACCTTTATCAAGTCTAGAAAAGCTATCATGTATTTTATCCTGATAAGCTCTTTCCAGGGCCTCATGGGCAATTTCCTTCCCATAAATTACTTCTACATCTTTAAAGTTGTTAGGAACAAGCTTTAACCCCGACCAACCATTAACAGTAGCTTTTTCTTTTTCAAAGTCAATTCTAAAGCTGTTTCTATCCATTTCAAAACCATAAGAATGTTCTGGTTGACCACTATTATAATCACTATCCATAGATTTACCGCGAGAACTAACCGAATCTAGGTTTAATTTTGCTGTGTTTTCTTCAAATTCTTTTGCTACGCCCTTAATAATTTCCTCTCTTCCTTCAGGAGTTTTTAATTTCTCATTAATTAACTCGGGGGTAACAACTTTTAGTCTTTCTTCAACCGCGCGACTAGCAGCTTCATAAGAAAATTTATCATAATCAAGCTCGATGCCATAGCTCTTTAATCTTTCTTTTAGTTTTGCGTCGGACATTTTCAAGCCCTCTCCGCGCTCTAAAGCTTTTTTATAATTTACAACCTCTTCTTCGTCCGAATATTCAGGATTAGCCATTAGTTGATCTTTATTTTCAACTCCAACGCCAGCAAGCGCCTCTTTGTGCTCCTCTATTAAGTTTTCTAAAACAGTCTCTTCGGTTTTTATTTTCTTTTCAGTATTAGAAGCATAGTCCTGCATTCCTTCATGGTTGGCAGGATTATTTAGATCTTTAAACTCGAGAGAACCCTTAATTACCTCTAAATTCTTTTTCTCTTTGCTAAGTTTTATAACATTCTCTCTAATGGGTATTAACTCAATTTCTTCTTTCTTTTGAGCTTGAATTTGTTTCTCTGTTTCTATTTTTTGAGTTAAAGCGCCTAGCTTGTCTTTAAGGGCCATATAATTACTATAATATTACTTATTATATTTTTATTATTTATACAATTTTAATCATTAACAACTATATTATACAACGAAGTTACCTTTTTGTCAAATCAGTAGCTGGCGCGTATTGGATTTTTATTATTTTCTTATTTAATATTAGGTAATTAATTTTGCTAAGGAACCAGCCAAGACCCACAAAGAATATTAAATAAAGAGATGTGGCCGCCCAAGCAGGCATAAAGCGATATAAAAAGTCATAATGATACATTATTGGCCAATGCCAAAGATATATTTCGTAAGAGAAAACTCCAACCCAATAAAAAGCTTTAAATTCTATTTTCTTCAACATGAAAAAAATTAAAATTGAGAAAACTCCGACTAAACTCATTAACTGATGCTTTAGGGGCGTGCCGTTAATTCCGGAATTAATATTACTGTAAATAAAAACAGCAAAGACTAAAATTAAAACGAGATAATATACTATTGCCTTCCACCCTTTAGACCATTTCTCTAAAATTTCTGCACTTGGAAGTTTGGTAACTAACCAAGCGAGAAGGACCCCAAGCGGGAAAGCTAAGTAGTGAAGCATATACATGTGCAAAATATTATTAAAAAATTCTGGTTTCCAAAAATATATTAATAAGTATGGAGCAAGAGCTAATATTAAAGCTGATAACCACGGAAATTTTTTGCTATACACCAAGGGAAATAATAAATAATAACCAAGCAAAAAAGTAAAATACCATAAAGGAGAATTAATATCTGTATACAATCCGGCTTGAGGAAAAACTCCCAAAAATGATTGTAAAATATAGCTCCATGAATAGTCAGTTTTAACAAAAATAAAATTTAGGACGAAAAAAGTAGAGAGCGCCAACCAAAAAGGAACAAAAAGTTTAATTAATCTTTTTTTATAAAACTCCCAAGGCTTCAAGCTACTCTTAATTTGGCTAGCCGCCAAGCCGTATCCAGAAAGAAGTAAGAACAAATCAACGCCAATTCCAGCCGCAATAGATAAGGGCCAAAGAAAACGAGTATCGCTAACTAAAAAATATCCAATATGCGATAAGACAACCATTAATATAGCCAAGCCCTTTAACTCGGCCGATAAAGACTGCGATAACCATTCAGTAATTTTTCTCGGTTTAATAAATATTATTAAAACCAAAAAAAGACAGCGGAAAATAAATAAGTTTGTTGGATTGGATTAGTTAGTGATATCAGCATAAATTAAATCTGACCAAATTTTATAACCTTCAGCGGAAGGATGAAAAAAGTCGGCAGCATAATGAGATCCGGCCTCCTTGAAAAGGCTTTCGGTCTTCGTATATAAATCAATGTATTTAAGTCCGTATTTTTGGCTTAATTCTAAAACTATTTTATTATAGTCTTTTGTTCTAGAATCAAAAAAATAATTATAGGGTGGTAATAATAAATTATCGGCGCCAATATAAGGAATACTTACAACATAAATTTTAGCCTTCGTTTCTTTTTTTAAGCGACTTAAAATTTCATCGTAATTTTTTCTAAATTCTGTTTTACTAATTTCACCATGAATATCATTAACGCCAATGAGTACTGTCACAACGTCGGGATTATCATTTATAGCGAGCGGCAAAAGACCATTAACTAAATCACGAGTTTTGGCGCCTGGAACGGCACGTGATTTAATATTAACCTGATAGTTACTACCAGCAAAATACTTAGCCAACAAATAAGGGTAAGATTCTTCTAATTTGTCAGCTCCCACACCAGCTGTTAAGCTGTCGCCGAGCGCGACATAGGTTAAACTTGAACTCGCCATTTTATTATTACTAACTAAATAAGCACTATCACGGACCGGAGCTTTTAAAGCCGCATGATCAATGTGATTATAAATATAAGCGTAGGCACGATTAAAATAGATTATCGCGATTATAATAAAAACTAAGCCAGCTAATCTAAAAATAGTTGCCTGTTTAAGGTATTTTTTCATCATACTTTAATATTATACAATATATTCAAAAATCACGCACATTTTACAAAAAAATAGACAAATTTATGGGTTTTGGAAATAAAAAAGGCCTGGAATTTAAGTCCAAGCCAAAATTTATTATATTTCTAAAATTGCTTCAACGATATTTTTCAAATCACCAACTTTCAAAGTTGGATTAACATGAAAAAATAAATACGGAATTTTAGTTTTCTTTTTTTCAATTGCAATCAGTGTTCTAAACATTAACGCGTTACAGCAGAATGCCCCAGCGTCGTAAGAAAACTCAACATCACAATATATTTTTCTGTCATGCAACTTTCCGAATAAAGCCGCAATTTTCCAGGGATAATTAAGTCCCCAAGGCGCCAAATCAACCTTCAATTCTTTTTTTAAAATCAAAGTTTCATCAAGCACTCGTCTTTGCTCAGAGTCAATACAGTACTTATGATTTTCGACCCAGTTAATCGCTTGCTCCTCAATTCTTATTCCCTGGACAGAAGAAGCTATTCCCATAGAAATAATCGCATCAGCATTTATTTTCATAGCATAAGCTATAATCATTTCTCCGTAGTCTTTGCCATTTTCAGGAAAAATTCGCACTGGAAAAACTAAACCGTGAACTTCGTAGTCTCTTAAAGTTTTAATTTGGTTGACTGCTACTTCAGTAATGTTTTCTGTATAGTCTCCAAACTTTTCAAATCCGGTAATTAAAATTTTTTTCATTATTTACGAATTCTTTTTTTGGTTATTTTTTCATTACAAAACAGATCCACGATCTCTAAAAAATTGATCCATCCAAATATTTTCATTATAACGTCTCGTTAGAAATAAAAACTTATGGATAAATTTGTTTCGCTCAGAAACAACGTCGTAATAATAATCGAAAAGCTCCTCTCCGCGAAACCACATTCTATTATCCTCACTCGGTTCAAAAAGATAAAACATTGATACGCAAATTGCTTCATCAACATCTTGCTGGTCGCAAGAAAAGGAATAAATGAATTCTTCTCCCCGAATTGCTCCGGCGAATTTCAGATTTTCTTCATCACGGCTTTCGTAAGATGTTTTATGATTTTCATTAGCAAACAAGCGCAAAGCTTTTTCTTGAGAAAACTGTAAATATTTCTCATTTTTTGCTGGCGACATTGTCCCGGCCGCTAAAATTGTTAATAATTGACCGGTTTTGGCATCAAGAATCGTCAAATATCCACCATGCCTTTCCATTCCAGCTGGCAATATTTCGTTAGCACATTCCAATAATCTTTTAATCTGCGAGTAAGCGTCTTCCATTTTTGGTAGAAGATGTTTTGATTGATCATGAGTTTCTATCATTTTCAGTTTTTTTGTTTACTCCGCCTTGGGCGGATGGGGTTTATACTAGTTGTTAAATTACAATTTCAATCAATTACTTTACCACTTTAACTAATTTAAGTCAAGCCTATGCCTTATTTTTTCGGCTTTCTCTCAGGCTTGATTTTTATTTACTATTATGTTAGTATTTGATTACTTTTAATTAATTAATATTTAGTAAATTCCGTATGCCAAATAAGAAATCGGCGGAAAAAGAGTTACGAAAGACCGTAAAAAGAAACGCCGCCAACAAGAAAGTATCAAGCAAACTTAAAGATTTAGTAAAAACTAACTTTAAGCAGATTAAAGCTGGAGATAAAGAAGTAAAAAAAGATTATACCAAGACTATTAAAGCCATTGATAAGGCTGCAAAGAAAGGTATTATCAAGAAAAATACTGCTTCCCGCAAAAAATCAAGATTAATGAAAAAAATCAACACTTTAAAATAAGTGTCTTAATTAATTTAATATAACAGAACTTTTTCTGGGATATAAGGAATGCTTAGCCTACCTACGCGCAACGCGCTCCGGCAGGTAAACCTATTTCTCGGATAAAGCCAAAGAATTTATGTTAGACAAAAAAGCAAAGGAAAAAATCATTAAAAAGTTTCGTGTTCACGATACTGACACTGGCTCTCCTCAAGTTCAAATCGCTATTTTAACGGAGGAAATTAAGGAATTAACTGAACATCTTAAAAAACATAAACATGACTTCTCTTCTCGCCGTGGGTTACTAAAGAAGGTTGGCGAAAGACGTAAGTTATTAAAATACTTACAAAAAGAAAGTGCTGAACAATTTTTAGATCTTGCCGAAAAACTTAAATTGAAGATTGCGGTAAGACTACGAGAAGAAGAAGAGGAAGAAAAGAAGAAAGAAAAGAAATACATCGATCCTGAAGACGAAGCCGCTGAACCTAAAGACGAAGTTTTAGAGGACGATAAATAATAAAATGATCAAACACAAAGAACAAAGAGTAGGAATTCTAGTAGATGTTTCAAACATGTACCACTCTGCTAAGAATTTATATAACCGTAAAGCAAACTTTAAAGAAATTCTAGTTAAAGCAGTAGCCGGCCGAAAACTTATCCGGGCCACTGCTTATGCTATACGAACTGAAAATCAAGATGAATTACCTTTTATTGAAGCTTTAAGCCAACAGGGCTTTGAAGTTAAAATGAAAGATTTACAGATTTTCGCTGGTGGTGCAAAAAAAGCTGATTGGGACGTGGGTATCGCTATTGATGCTATTAAATTAGCAGATAAATTAGATGTGTTAATAATCGTATCCGGTGACGGTGATTATTTACCTCTAGTTTCCTATCTACAAAACAACAAAGGTTGTTTAGTAGAAATCATGGCCTTTAGGAAGACCTGTTCCTCTCGCTTAATTGAAGAAGCTGATGATTACACTGATTTAGGTAGTAATAAGAAGTTTTTGATTTTTAATTAAAGAAGAATTTAAGGGCTGGCCTTTTTGGCCAGCCTTTGAAGTATTATAAAATAAATTAGTTTGTCCGTTAAATAGATAGCGCTGTATTTAATACAGTTCTGTAATTTAACGGCCAGACCAAACAAACAAAATGTTAAATGAAAAAGTGTTTAAGACACAATGGTTGGGTCGTGAACTCAGCATTAAAACTGGTCGCTTAGCTCTACAGGCCGACGCTTCAGTTTTAGTTCAATACGGTGAAACCGTAGTTATGGCTAACGTCGTTCAATCAAAAACTGAACGCGATGGCGTTGATTTCTTCCCTTTAATGGTGGATTTCGAAGAAAAACTTTATGCCGCTGGAATCATTAAAGGTTCTCAGTGGGTTAAACGTGAAGGTCGTCCAACTGATCAATCAGTTTTGACTGGTCGCATGATAGACCGCGCAATTCGTCCTCTATTTAATCAAGACGATAAACGTGATGTTCAAGTTATCATCTCGGTTTTAGCGGTTGATGGCGAAAATGATTATGATATCGTTTCCTTATTAGCAGCTTCGGCAGCTTTATCTATTTCCGGCGTTGAATGGCATGGTCCAATCGGCGGCGTTCGTGTTGGTTTAATTGATGGTGAATTTATTTTCAACCCAAACTATGAACAACAAGCGAAGAGTGATTTAGATTTAATCGTTTCTGGTACTTGTGAACGTTTAATCATGATTGAAGCTGGCGCTAACGAAGTTCCAGAAAATGTTATGGCTGATGCGATTGTTGCTGGTATGAAATCAATGAAGGGCGCGATTGACTTGTTTAATGAACTTAAAGCAAATGTTTTACCACGTGAAAAATCAGTTAAACAAATTCTAAAAACTCCTGAAGATGAAGCTAAAGAAATTGCTAAAAAAGAATTATTAGTTAAAGGTGAAGAATGGTTAAAGAAAAATATTCCAAATATTTTATTCGAAACTATTTATTATACTAAGACTGAACGCAAAGGCGCAGTTACGGCAATTAAAGCCGGACTTGATAAATTTTTATTTGATAGTGGCGTTGATAAAGATAGTCGTGGCTATGTAATTAAAAAATTAGTTGAGTTCATGGTTGACGAAGAAATTACTCGTGCGATTATTGAAGATAAACGTCGTGTTGATGGCCGTTCATTAACTCAAATTAGAGGCTTAATGGCTGACACTGCATTACTTCCACGCGTTCATGGTTCTGCATTATTTTCACGTGGTGAAACTCAAGTAATGTCTATTGTAACTTTAGGCGCTCCTGGTCTTGAACAATCACTCGAAAGCATTGAAGGTGCAAGTAAAAAACGTTACATGCATCACTATAACTTCCCTCCATATTCAGTTGGTGAGGCATCTCCTCTAAGAGGTACTGGCCGTCGTGAAATTGGTCATGGCGCACTCGCCGAAAAAGCTTTAATGCCCGTCGTACCATCAAAAGAAGAGTTCCCTTACACTATTCGCGTTGTATCTGAAACATTAGGTTCCAATGGATCATCTTCAATGGCATCTACTTGTGCATCTACTTTAACTTTAATGGATGCTGGTGTCCCAATTAAAAAACACGTCGCTGGCATTGCTATGGGTCTTGCCTCTGTTCCTGATATGAGCAAGTGGGCAGTTATTACTGACTTACAAGATTTAGAAGATGGTGATGGTGGTATGGATTTCAAAATTACTGGAACTGATACTGGATTAACTGCTATTCAACTTGATACTAAAACTATTGGACTCGACGAAGCAATTATTCGTCAAACATTAACTCAAGGTCGTGAAGCTTTAAACGAAATTTTAACTGTTCTTAAAGAAGCAATTCCTGCTCCAAAAGAACTATCTAAATATGCTCCACGTATTACTAGTTTCAGTGTTGATCCTGAAAAGATCGGCATGATTATTGGTCCCGGCGGAAAAGTTATTAACCGCATCATTGATGAAACTGGAGTTAGTATTGATATTGAAGATGATGGTTTAGTTATGATTTGTGGTAACGATGCTGAAAAAGTAGCTGAAGCAGTAAGACAGGTTAAAGAAATTGTTCATGTCTTCCAAGCTGGTGAAATAATGAAAGGTAAAGTTGTTCGTATTTTAGACTTCGGAGCTTTTGTTGCTTTAAATGCTAATCAAGATGGTATGGTTCATGTTAGCGAACTTGCTCCATATAGAATTGGTAAGCCAAGTGATTTTGTTTCTGTTGGCGATGAAGTTATGATCAAAATTAAAGAAATTGATGATCAAGGACGCATTAATTTGACCATGAAAGGCTTAACTGAAAATATGCCACTCTGGAAAGACGAAAAAGGCAAATCAACTGATACTGGTTTTGGCGGCGGTCGCCCAAGTTTCGGTGGAAATAGCGGTTCAAGCCGTGGCCCAGCTCGTCCAAGCAGATTCGGCTCAAAATAAGCCCTAAATTAATAAACCATTGACTTTTAACTAATATTAAGCTATTATTTTCCAATATAAAATAATACTGAAAAAACAAAATTATGTTAGCAATCAAACTATCCAAAACTGGAAAGACTAATAAGAAGATGTTCCGTTTAATCATTTCCGAAAAAGGCCGTGATCCATACGGAGAGGCTTTAGAAATCTTAGGTTCTTACAACCCTCATTCTAAAGAATTAGCTGCTAAAGCTGATCGTATTAACTATTGGTTATCAAAAGGCGCTCAAATGACCGCTTCTGTAAACAATCTTTTACTTGAAAA
This sequence comes from uncultured Gammaproteobacteria bacterium, assembly GCA_964500975.1. GTDB lineage: Bacteria > Patescibacteriota > Patescibacteriia > Patescibacteriales > UBA12465 > UBA12465. The sequence continues at coordinate 108,614 of CAZCQW010000002.1, forward strand.
GAAAATCATTGAAGGTAAAAAAGCAGTTGCTTCAAAAGCTGGTAAACCAAGCGAAAAGAGATTAGGCCAAATCAAAGCTAAGGCTGATAAGAAAAAAGCAGCCCAAGCTACACCAGAACCAACTCCTGCTGCTCCTGAAGTAGTTGAAGAAGCTCCTGTTGAAGCCGCTGAATAGAAATTGACAAAGTTTGACCTTGTGTCATAATTAAGTGTATAAGTCTGCGTAAAAGCAGTTATTTAATAACATTAAAACGAAACGTATGGTAGAACAAGACAAGCAGTTTTTAGAAACTGTTGTAAAACAAATCGTTGGTAATCCTAACGATGTAGTTGTAGACAGAACGATTGACGAAAGAGGTGTCTTATTGACACTTAAAATCAATCCAGCTGACATGGGCTATGTTATTGGCCGTAAAGGTCAGACCGCACAAG
>CAZCQW010000002.1:109055-115650 GCA_964500975.1 uncultured Gammaproteobacteria bacterium
AATTCCCGCGTTAACCTAAAGATCTATGATCCAGAGGGCGGTAATCGTCATGTACCAGCAACTGAAAGTCGTGAAGACATTGATACTTCAGCGATTGATGATTTAAAAATCTAAGCAAATTGAATAAACAAAAAAGCGCCGTGTAAAAATAGCGCTTTTTTGTTATAATGGAATATATGAAATTTCACCTACTGACAATCTTCCCCGATATTTTTGACTCTTATCTAAAAGAGAGTATTTTGAAGCGAGCAAGCGATAAAAAGCTCGTTAAATTCAAGACTCATAATTTACGTGACTGGACGACTGATAACCATAAATCAGTTGATGACGCGCCATATGGCGGCGGTGCAGGCATGTTAATGAAGATTGAGCCTTTATATAAGGCGATTACCGCAATTAAAAAATTAGATAAAAAAGTTAAACCAAGTAAAAGAAAAATTATTTTAATGTCGGCCGGCGGAAAGAACTGGAACCAAGCTATGGCCAAAAAATATTCTAAACTTGATGAGATAATTTTTATCTGCGGTCGTTATGAAGGAGTTGATGCGAGAATTAAAAATTTTATTGATGAAGAAATTTCGGTTGGTGATTATGTTTTAACTGGTGGCGAATTACCCGCTTTAACGATTATTGATTCTATTACAAGATTAATTCCGGGAGTTCTGGGAAACAAAGAAAGCATTGTTGAAGAATCACATTCCGAAGAAGGCGTTAATGAATATCCTCAATATACGAGACCAGAAGTATTTAAGGTTGGTGCAAAAAAATATGTTGTACCAAGCATACTATTAGGCGGTGATCATAAGAAGATTAAAGAGTGGAGGGAGAAGAACTTGAAGAGGAAATAGTTATTGGAAATATAAAATTGATATAAAAAAATCCGAGTTTAGACTCGGTTTTTTTTGTTATTGACAAAACGGCGATAATTGCTTAATATAATTAATTACCAGAACTTTAAAATCAATTAAATTATATAAAAACAACCATCTGCCAAAGTGTGGACCTACCCGCCTTGAGTGGAATAAACAAAAAAAAATGGAAAAAATTAAACGTTATTTTGAATATTGGGAAAAAGACACATTAATACTAGTTACTGTCGTAACATGTCTTCTTATTCTTCTGGGGACCTCCTTAACGCTAATACCAGCGGAAACTAAAATTTCGGACGAATGGCAATGGCAATATACACTAATGATTATTGTTGTTATTCTAGGAGTGCTGCACGTTTTAATAGTAAAATTTGTGCAATCAATTTTTACTCTAGTGAGACCAAGAGGGTCTCAATACGCGACCGTCGTCGTGAAAGAAGATGGCGAAGTAGTTGCTCTAAACACAGCTGTCTGGGGAAAAGGGAAAATAGTTAAAATAATATGGAAAGATGGTAGTAGATGCCAAGCCAGAGAAGCCATAGAACTCTCATGTATACTATCCTCAAAAATAGACGACGTGACTATTTCTACTCCCCTGAATATAAAAATAAAGCTTCTAATGTACACAGACCCGGTTTGTTTATACAAGCTGCTAAGTGATAATTATCCACATGAAATTAAAGACAAAGAAGAGTTGAGCGTGGATGACTATTTTAACAAAATTATCGAAAAAATTTCGATTAATAATGAGGCTTTAATTGATGTAACAAGTAAAGAATATCTATATGGGTATTCTGACACATTCTTAATCAATAAGCTTACCCGGGATCTTGTAATTGACGACATTTATTTCCCGGGAGCAGATCCAATATTTAAATACGAGATAGGAAATCCGGAACTATACAAGGTTAAAAAGGCGAACTAAGAAAAATTTTAAAGGACTCCATGTGAGTTCTTTTTTATTTAAAAAACCCGCTTCGCAATAAAACGGGTTTTGTGTTTTGAAAATTAACCTATGACGCTTTATTTTTTAGCACCAGACAGGCTGATAATTTTTTTCTGTTTTTTAGCGCGCTTGAACTCTTCGGTGTCAATAGGCGATTCTTTAAGTGGTCCATCAATTCCGCTTCTGGTGTAAACTTTAAACTTTAACTGAAATTGATTTTTGCTTTTGCAAAATTCCAGTATACGTTTATGGTCTTTTACCTGATAAACGGAATGCTCAATTCCTTTGTCATCCTCTATCACCGTGTTTGTGCTATCAGCGATTTCATTCACTTCAGCCAAACGACGGGCAATAATTTCATTCGTGTACGAATCGTTTGGTTCTATGAACCATTTACATCCTTTTTCCATGACTCTTCTAATTTTTAAGTTACTATTTTGTTTACCCCACCCAAGGCAGGCATGTCCGCCCTGGGCGGATGATTATTTATTTTTTATACTAAATTTTTTAATTACTTTTTACCACCGTCCAACCGTTTTCAGTAACTTTTAATTTTCCATCGACTGCAAATCCGGCTGCTTTCTTGTGACCACCGCCACCCCAATTCTCAGCAATTTTTGCCACATCGATTTCATCACTATTAGTTCTTAAACTTCCCTTAACTCTTCCAACCTCTTCACGAAGTAATAAAGCAACCCTCACTCCCGCTAAATTACTCAGGAAAGATACAATATCACCAAAGACATCAATATTAGATTCTTTTTCAAGTGGAGTTAATAATTCGTTTATTTCTTGTTCTGATAAGCCAGATGAAGCAAGTCCGGTTTCTGGATTGAACTTCATATTTTCTAAAACGCGACCCCAAACTTTTAAAGTAGCAAAAGTTTTATTGTGGGTTGTTTTACTAATTATTTTTGGTAATGATGCGCCACGTAATAGCATTTCTGAAGATACGGCTAGCGCTTCACGTGAAGAATTAGCATGTAAAAAATGTCCCGTATCGGTCATGAGTCCTATCAAAATACAGTCAGCAATCGTCTTAGTAATTTCTAAATGATTATTAATTAAGAAGTGATAGATTATTTCCGTAGTTGAGGCCTTACTTGTTTCTCTAATTTCTAAATCAGCATAAGACTCTTGCTGTTCATGATGATCAAATTCAATAATATATGGACGCTCATTAATTAAACCATCACTCGCCGATTTAATTAAATTTCTTAATCTTGATTCTAAGCCAGTGCGAGAAATTGCGCCACAATCTAAAATTAAAATTACGTCATAAGTTCTTAAATCCTCCGGCTCCTCAGCGCTAACTAAATTTTCATTATTAATAAAGTCGTACGCACTATTAGCTTTTTTATCAGCGTAGGCGTAAACATTTAATTTTAAATTCTGCGCAACTTCAATCATCGCCCCGACTGATGAGATTGCATCGGCATCAGGGTTTGTGTGGCTTACAATTAAAATATTCTTTGAAGCGGCTATTTTTTGATAAGCCAGTTGTAATTTGTCTGTGAAATTCATAATTATTCTTAATCAGCTAATTGAGTATTCTAGCGGATATTTACAAAAAAGTCCAGATATCAAAAACCCATGTAATTTCTTACATGGGTTCTGTATTTTTAATAAAGTTAGGCTTTATTTAGCTGTTTTCACGATTTCAACAAATTCAGCCATCGGACCAGCTTCTCCTCCTGGCAAAGAATTGGCGCTATAATTTTTTATTTTAATAGTTACTTCTTTATCAAATTCCCCAAAGGTATCGCGCAACCCAGCCTCCATATTAGAATCCTTTTCTTTTATAAAATCTGCAAATTCTGAAAAATTATTGGTAATCAAAGAGAAATTATCCTTCAAAAATTCATCATTCATCATTGAAATGTGTAGATTGCCCAAAAGAAGCTCTAAAATATCCTTATCTAAATTTATTCCTAAATATGGTATTTGATTACTATTATTTGGCGTAAAACCGATTTTTATAGGATATTCAGCTGAATAATGGAATTTACCAGTTATAATGTGCTCGTCCTCAAAAATAATTGAGCCACTAAGGTCTGCGTCTGTTTTGCAATTATTTTGGCAGAGTGCGCCTTTTATTTCTTTTATTACATAATCACCAACTTTATCGCCAACTTTTAAGTTCGATATTACCGGACCGTCAATGGAAACATTTTGATTCTGAGACTTAGTTTCTTGAACTTGAACTTCTTGAAATTTAGTTTCTTGAATGCCCGTCTCCTTTTTTTTTATTTCTGGTTCTTTGTTTTCGGTTTCAGTTTTTTTTGAACAAGCAGATAAGCCTAAAATTAAAACAAATGCTAACAGAACAAACGAGGCTAATTTAAAATTATTCTTCATATTATCAAAATTATAAATCCTCATCGACATTATCATTTTCATCAATAGAGGCGATTAATTTTTCAAGTTTAGTGGCTTCTCTTTCGGTTGAATCAAACTCCCAAATTAGATGAGGCATTTTTCTTAGCTTTAGACGTTGACGCAAGACACCAACAATCTGACTAGTAGAGGAAGTTAATTTTCTTAGAGCAGTTCCTGTTAAATTATCGGGAATAACTGAGAAACCAACTTTCGCCTGTTTTAAATCAGGAGAACATTGAACATAAGTAATTGTGATCAAAGCATTCTCAACTCCCACCTCGCGATTTACCGCAGGTGCTAGTTCTTCAAGTATTAAATCATTCAAACGGTTAGCACTAGACATACTTAGATTTTATTAATTACGCGCTCTTCTTTATAAACTACCAAAATATCATCAACTTCAATAATTGGTTTTCCTTCATACTTGATACCAGCTTCCTGATCTTTTTCAACCATATGAACATCCTGCTTGCCGGATTGAAGACGAGTTAACTTTCCCGAAACGATAAAATCATCACCGCGCTTAACATCAACTAAAGCATTATTCTGGAGTTCTCCATCTAAAACTTTACCGCCGACAATCTGACTATTATTTTCTGTTCTGAAAACTGCAAGAACTTTTAAGCGACCCAAGTCTATGCGATTAATCTCTGGTTTAACAAGCAATTGCATTTCTTCTTTTACATAACGAATTAAATCGTAAATAATTGAGAACATTTTAACGGTTACTTGGCGTTCACGAACTAAAGTTTCAATTGCTGGTGACATACGAACGTTAAAGCCAAGCACAATTGCGCCTGAATCTTCAGCTCTTTTAATATCCCCCTCAGTAATATAGCCTAATCCTTTATTAATAATTCTTACTTTAACTTTTTCGTTATTAAGTTTCATCAAAGATTCTTCAATCGCTTCGGCAGATCCTAAGAAATCATTTTTAATTACTAAATTAACTTTTGGAATTTTTTCGTCCCCCGCACTGTCATTATCCATTGGAATAAAATCAGCTGCTTGAGAAGTAGATTTAATTTTTTTAGTCTTAACTTTTTCACCTTCACCAACATTTAAGATATCACCTACCGCTGGAGAAATTTTTAATCCTAAAATTTTGGCTGGAGTAGAAGGTCCAGCACTTTGAATTTCTTCACCCTTATAATTTTTTAAAGATTTTACCTTGCCGTATACAACATCATTAAAACATAATTGGTCACCAACATTTAAAGTTCCATTTTGAACTAAAATAGTAGCAAGGGGTCCAGCAGTTTTATCAACGTTTGATTCAATAACTGTTCCGGCAGCATCAGTATTAGGATTAGCTTTTAAACTAGTCGCTTCAGTTTCAGCTAATAATAAAACCATGTCTAACAAATCTTCAATACCAGTTCCGTCTTTGGCGGAGATAGGAGAACAAATTGTTTTTCCGCCCCAATCTTCAGGAGTGATATTTAATTGAGTTGATAATTCTTGTTTAGTTTTATTAACATCGGCCGAGGCTTTATCAATTTTATTGATTGCTACTAAGTATGGAATTTTAGCGGCTTCAATAATTCTAAACGCTTCAACGGTCTGTGGTTTAACGCCGTCATCAGCGGCCACAACCAAGATAGCAATATCAGCAACTTTAGCGCCACGACTACGCATAGCGGTATAAGCTTCATGGCCAGGATTATCAATAAAGGTAATAACGCGATTTTTTCTAGTAATCTGATAAGCGCCAATATGCTGAGTAATACCACCAGCTTCACCGGCAATAACGTTAGTACTACGAATAGAATCCAATAATTTTGTTTTTCCGTGATCAACGTGACCCATGACAACAATGACGGGTGGTCTATCTTGAAGATCGCCTTCTTTTTCGTTGGCTAAAATTGCTTCTAACTTTTTATCTTCTTTATCATTTTCTTCAACTTTAATTTCTGCTTCTTGAACATCTAAATTTAGATTTTCACCGATAATAGTCGCCGTATCAAAATCAATTTTTTCATTAATAGAGGTAAAGACACCATTCTTCATAAGTTCTGCTAAAACACGGTTAATCGGAATACCGGCTAATTCTGCGTATGCACGAACGGTAATAACACGAGGGACAGCAATAGTTTTCTTTTCTTTTGGCAATACTTCATCTTGCTTTTTAACAGCCGCAGCAGCCTTCTTCGCCTCCCATTCACGTCTTAAATATGGCCAATCTTTAATAATTTTTTTGGCAGTCGTATTATCAACTTTAATAGCCTTTTGACCAATCGCAAAACCGAGCTGAGGCAATAAATCGCGTAGCTCTTGAGGTGGGATGCGTAAAATTCTGGCAAGCTCGGTAATATTCATAATTATTTTGTCTTATGTTAGTAAAATAAAAAGGCTATTTATACCTTAATATATTCTTATTTGTGGTTTAATATTACTTCAT
>CAZCQW010000002.1:115674-117204 GCA_964500975.1 uncultured Gammaproteobacteria bacterium
AGATTAAAAAAAGCCCTCGTTTGCTGCAGCAAACGAGGGATGTCAAAAAAAATTGCCAGATAGGGCCAAGCTAAGTCCAAGTCCGTTCTTTGGCGGAAAGACCGAGTTTTAAGCCCGAAAATTTAACAAATGATAATGCTTTATAAGCAAAATTTTTCTGCAAAATGAAAACATTTTTCTTTGTTTGATGAATACTGGGAAGGATGGCTTGATTTTGGCGATAGGCACAAATCAAAGCTTCTCCTTGACATAGATGTTTTACATTTTTTGAAGTGGTAAGATTTTTACCCATTGCGAGAGGAAGCTCGTCCAATCCCAAAGAAATATACTTCAATGAATCATTTGTTTCTGGCAGCACAGAAGTTGCAAAGAACAATGCGAATGCGAACAGGATTGTCGGCTTCATGATACTGGATTTTTCGGATAAAGATACTTTAAACCTTGTTGAAAAAATAGTCAAGAGCTATTTTAAATATAAAAAACCCCTGTTTATTTTTGTAAACAGGGGGTAAATTTTATGATTCTATTGTTAATTAAAGACGGCGACACAAAATCCAAGTGGAAGCATCGCGCTAACAGGAATGGTATCAAAAATAAGTTTTGAGCTATTCTTTCCTATGATAGCCATCTGTCGTTTTTCCGTAACGTCTTTGTACAGGTTTTCTGGATTATCGAGACCCAACAAATAATAATCATTGGGAATGGCCTCGGGATTATTGTGCCAAATAGTAGCTATTCCCTGAGCGTTAGGAAGCTGGCCTTTTTTTGTGGCAAAAGCTAAACAATCAACAAATTTAGTTGTTTTGGTTAAGCGATAAACCTCGGCTATTTTCGTTTCCTGCGGAATTAGCGGTAAACTTGGACGGAAATTTTTGTCGTCCAAACCAAATTCATCAAGGGCTAAAAACTCATATTTATCACCAAAAAGTTTAACATAATCTTTTAAGGAATATTCCGGCACAATAACTTTAAACTCAGAAATTTTTTGGAAATTTGATGATAAATCTGGCGACGGCGCTGCCTTGCCATTTTTGTTACCGGCCTGATAATCGAAAATTGTTTTCATAATTGCCTTTGATAACTCATTGTTAGGCGCACCAATAATCATTTGAGCCAGCTCGCGATTTAAACCAGCTGCCTCAAGTTTATCAACTAGCTCTAAAGCTTGTCCTTTAGGGATTTTTTTCATTTTTTTATTTTAATGTTCTTTTTTTTTGTTTCAGTACCGCCCCTGAAACTAGGCTTTAATCAGTTTGATAAATTTACTACACAATCTTATTTATGTCAATATCTTCCCAAATCCAAATTTTAGTGCTAAAGTAAGCGTATAAATTTATAATTTATTAATCAAATCTGTTTTTAGGAATAAGCTTGAAAAACTAAACACCGCTTAAAGTTGTAATAAAAAATCATTTTCGAAGATCAATTAAAATGTTCACTAATCCTTCTAATCTAAAATTAGCTAAAATATCACAAAAAGCTAATAAAAATATCTTCTAAAATATCACTTTTATTTTTCAGATTGATATG
>CAZCQW010000002.1:117214-138322 GCA_964500975.1 uncultured Gammaproteobacteria bacterium
ATCCGGGTTTCGATATAGCTATGTTAAAATAAACAATTCTATCTGAAAACAATCCTTCTAAAATATCACTTTTAAAAGTGCTTATTGTTTTTCAAAATTTAATACCTCCTCTCAACCACCATTCCTAAAGACATTTTGCCATTATATGGAATATTTAAACTATGTCTTGTACGTCATTTTAGCTATCGGTGGTTTTTTTATTGGCTTCGTTTACTACAAAAACGTAGCTACCTCAAAAGTTAACAGCGCCGCGGAAAAAGCTGAAAAATTAATCGGAGACGCTAAAATTAAAGAAAAAGACTTGCTCTTGAAGGCTCAAGACAAGGCTCTTCATATTATTGAAGAATCAAAAAAAGAAGAATCAAGTCGTCGCAACGAAATTAATCAACTCCAAAAAAGACTAGAACAACGTGAAAATTCCTTCTCTCAAAAGCTTTTAGATCTTCAAGAAAAACAACAAAAACTTTACGACAAAGTTAATGAGGTTCAGGAAATCAAGGAAAAGATTAAGAATATCAAGGAGGAACAAGAGGCTAAATTAGCTGAAGTTTCTGGCTTAAGCCAAGAAGCGGCTAAAGAAATTTTAATCAAAAAAATTGAAGCAAACTGTGCCGAAGACTTATTGGTTAGAATTAATAAATTGGAAAATTTTTCCGAAGATACTATTAATGATAAAGCAAAGGACATGATGGCTCTTGCTATGCAAAGAATGGTTTCTAATTATACGGTTGAATTAACAACGACTACTGTTGACCTGCCAAGCGACGAGATGAAAGGTAGAATTATTGGTCGCGAAGGCAGAAATATCAAAGCAATTGAAACTATGACTGGAGTCGAAATTATTGTTGACGATACTCCTAACGCCATTACCGTTTCCGGATTCTCTTTAATTCGTCGTCACATTGCTAAAAAGACGCTTGATTACTTAATTAAAGACGGGCGCATTCACCCAACAAAAATTGAAGAAGCAGTTGAAAACGCTAAAAAAGATATTTCTCTTGATATTAAAAAAGCTGGCGAAGAAGCAATGTATGAGGTTGGTGTTACCGGCTTTGACCCAAAATTAGTCCAGATTTTAGGTCGCTTAAAATATCGTACTAGCTATGGTCAAAATGTTTTACGCCATTCAATTGAAGTTGCTCACTTATCAGCCATGCTAGCTGAGGAGTTAGGAGCTGATGTAACAATCGCTAAAAAAGGTGGCTTACTACACGATATCGGAAAAGCGGTTGATCACGAAGTTCAAGGTAACCATACTGAAATTGGTCGCGACATTGCTAAGAAGTTCAATTTACCAGCTGAAATTATTGCTCCAATTGAAACTCATCATGATGACAAGCCGGCAACTTTAATCTCTGTAATTGTGAAAGTAGCTGATGCTATTTCTTCAGCTCGTCCTGGTGCTAGAAGCGATAACTTTGAAAATTATTTACAACGACTAGAGGAGTTAGAAAAAATTGCATTAACATTTGAAGGTGTTGATAAAGTTTATGCCATTCAAGCTGGACGTGAAGTTCGCGTCTTTGTTGAACCAAATTCAATTGACGATCTTAAGGCTCATAATTTGGCTAGGGATATTGCAAAAAAGATAGAAAATGAGTTAAAATATCCAGGAGAGATTAAAGTGAATGTTATTCGTGAAATGCGTGTCACTGAATACGCTCGTTAGTCAAAAGTTTATTTAATTATGTTTACTAGTTAAACATTAAAAAATATGAACAAAGCACAACTCATCGACAAAATTTATCATGATGTCGAAGGGCTAAACAAAAAACAAGCGGAAAAAATGATTGATGTTTTAACAACAACAATTATTGAAGAATTAAAGAATGACAAAGAAGTCACAATCGCTGGCTTTGGAACGTTCTTAGCTCGCGTCCGCTATGCTCGTGGCGGTGTAAACCCTCAAAAGCCAAACGAAAGAATTACTATCCCGGCCGTAAAGGTTGCCAAGTTTAAAACTGGCTACCACCTAAAACAAGCTTTAAAAGGAAAGAGATAAATTTAAGCGCCCCTCTAATGTTATCATTTGGGACTAAGGGCGTTTTGTAGCGCTCGTAGCTCAACTGGATAGAGTACTTGGCTTCGGACCAAGGGGTTGCAGGTTCAAATCCTGCCGGGCGCACTAGGGTTGAAATTGATTTAGTTTTATTATAGAATGGCTGGGTAGCCAAATAAGAAAAATGGCTGGGTAGCTCAGCTGGTTAGAGCGTAGCACTCATAACGCTAAGGTCGCGGGTTCGATCCCCGCCCCCGCCACCATTTTTTTAAAAATGAATAACGCGCTGTTAGCTCAGTTGGTAGAGCAGCTCCCTCTTAAGGAGATGGTCGCTGGTTCGAATCCAGCACGGCGCACAAATAAAAAAGTCACCTCATTGGTGGCTTTTTTGGTATTAAAAAATCCCCTCATCTTAAAACATTTTGTTTTAAAATTTGGGGATGGAAATATTACAGTCTCGGAAATATATAAAAGCTTTCAGATTTCTGAGGCCAAACAGTTGGCCGATCGAGCGCGTCTTTATCGACCAATAAACCATCTTTATCTCTTAATAAACTAACGACCATTAAATTATCCTGCGGTCGCGATTCGTTTACTGGTTTTTTGGGATCGATTATACATAAACAAATTACTGCTTTTTCTGAATCAATCCATTCTTTATTATCTTCACAGAAAGCAATGATTTGATCCTGATTAAACCATTTCTCATCCCAATACCCAGGTAAAGAATTAAGAATCTTTAGAAAAGTACCGTCGGCAATGTTTTTAAAAATTTTGACGGGAGTTTCCGGTGTGGCTTCGTCTGGTAAATTTAGATAATAAAAATCTTTGTGAATAAAGGAGGAAAAAACTTTTGAGCAAGCGCTAATTAAACGCGTGCCATCAAGAGCTCTAATTTTTATTGGCTCTCGTTGCCAAACAACTCGTAAATAGACTTTGTCTAAAACCTTAGGCGTATGCCTAGTTTCGGGGCGAAATTTGTGACCGTGCGACATTATTATTAATTTTAAGTTACTATTTTAAACACTTTAGAATAGTTAACCATACTGAGAAGGCTAAGTCAATAAATATTGACACAATTATATAAACATGATAGTATATCTAGAATTATTGCCCTTTTACAAATAAGATTCACCTCTTTAAACTCGAATAATAATCTTCAAAAACAAAATCATGAAAAAAATAATTTTATTGTTTATTCTGTTGCTAACTTTTGGCTCATTATGCCAGGCGGAAAAACATATCTCTTATGAAATTATTCCTAGTAAAGACTGCTTGGGATTAAATGTCTATAATGTTACAAAAACCGTAACCACAACAACTGTCCAAGCTACTCGTTTGGAAACGAACGTAACCATTACGAAAAAAACCACCGACATTGATTGCTTAAATTACATTACGTCGAACATTCCCGAGGAAGCTCAAGTTGATGCTTACTTAAATGATTCTAGCGTCTACCACACAAAAGAGGTTTGGTCGCATTATAATTGGAAACAATTATGGTTAACGAAACACCAGGTTTTAGAGCACACGACAGCTATTTATAATAGAGATAGAAAAACTATTAAGTCATACATCAGCCAAAAAGAAGGAGAGCAAAAATATGTCGCCCTTGAAGTTGCGAGTATTCTTATTGCTGTTATTTTACTGGGAATATATTTTGGCGTAATTGTGGCGAGCGATGAAAAAATTAGACAAATGAAAAAGAAGCGTTGGTTGCGTTTGGCTTCATTAATTATCGTATTCTTTCCCGCTTTCAACGTTGGCGTATTAGCAAATATTGTTCCCGACTATGCTTCAGCATTTTCGTTAATAATACTACTCGGAGCAACACTCTTTATTCTATTTAATTCAGACATAGTAGAAATATGCGGTTGGACGATTGGGGCAGTTCTATATGGAATATTGGTTGTTGGCATTGTTACTAAATCAATTCTGCTTGGCCTGGGCTTACTAATCTTGCTTGTCGCCATTGCTTATTTAACTTTTAATTTAACATTAGCAATTGGTAAATTAGTAGAAAAAATTAAAACTATCATTAAAAACCGTAAATCATGAACAAAAAAGAAAAAAATCAGCTCTGGAGAATGCCACTATTTTTCTCTCTTCTTGTAACCGTCATATACCTGTTAATCTTTCAAAAACATGGCGCTTTGCCATCAGGATCTTACTTCGATTTGTTAAACGATTTGGAACGCGCCCAAAATGGTCTTAAGGCCTTTGATGGAATTATTAATCTGCCTTTTGAGCTGTCTCGCTGGTTTGATATTTTATTTACTTGGTTGATAACAACTTATATCGTCAGAATAACTATCTGGGGTTTCGCCGATTTTAGAAAAGAAGAACCAGAAACAACTGTAGGGGAAAAAAATGATGACCAGGGATTTTTATCAATCGGATTGATGGCTGGGACTTTTGTTGGAATAGCTGCAAGCATCGCGCTAAGCCTAATTACTTCTATAGACGGTTTTTTAATGCCTGAATTAATTTTGATAATAATCATTGGATTAGGAGCTAGCATGTTTGGAAAGTCTGGGACTCGGTTTTTCCTTAACATACGGAATGAGTGTAAGTTTTTTATTTGCAATATTAAACATAAGTGACTTTAGTATTGCTCTAGCGCTTGTACTTGGATTGGCAACAACAATTATTAGTTCTGGAGGCGTTTACATAATTACTCTTGTTAAACTTATATTCTCAGGTAGAAATATTAATGAAACTGAAATTCAAAATAAAAAGCAAACAATCATGGTAAAATTAAAAAAAATTATTCTAGAAATAGCTGACGATAAAGATGCGTTTTTTGTTGGAATGTTCCTTATCGCAATCTCTCTCTCCGTCGCCTACTTTGTTTTTGTCTTTATGCTTATTGATAAGAATAACTGCTCAGTGCCTATAGCGAACTTCGGATTGTTTCAATATGCTAACTATATTAATTTAGGAATAGCAATTATCTGGTTAACTTTTTCCGTTGTCGTGATAACGACATACCTGATAATCGCCTTGAAAGTAACCAGCTTTAAAAATAGTCCAAGAAGAATTATTATTCTTCATCATAAAGACAAATATAAAGCGGAGTTATATTCACAGCCATTTTGGGGGAAATGTGAGTATAATGTTATAAATATTCCTGACAACTGGGAAAGAGTAATTAGAGAAGGGGGCCTTAAAAGTTTTAAATTCCCATTTGAAATAAGCATAAACAAGCAACTAATTAATGGCCTCGGAACAGAAACAATAATTTCTTTTCCAATAACTATTGTTTTTTACTTCAGTGGACCATTAGGAATTCATGACTTAGAAAAAATTTCTGGTGATGGCGATAAAAAAGTAATTTATATAGATGACTACATTTTAAACTATTTTTTTAAAGTTAATTCTGATAAAAATATTTTGAAAAAAATAAAAGATGCGGCCATGATATGGGAAGATGGAAAGATTTCATTAGTTGGTTTATCCAGGATTGCCGAAAAAAATATTAAATTTTCTGAACACATTTTTTCAAATATCAGAAAGACAGAATTGCATGTTGAAATTTCAAATAGTCGGGTTATGGAAATCTTTGAGCCAAACCTGAATAAAAAAGAATAAATTTATAAGCAGCCCCAAACAATCTAAAAATTGTTTGGGGCTTTTTTTAATGTTAAAAACCAGTTTTTAGTGACGTTTGGAGAAAATGATCTTTTCCGCTATAATGATTATGGATTATGAAAAATTATATTATATTTGGCGCCCCTGGTGCCGGCAAAGGAACACAAGCAGAAATAATCGCTCATGATAAAGGTCTTGAGCATCTTTCTAGTGGAGAATTATCTCGCCGTATGCTTGATGATAAGATATTGGGACCAAAGATTAAAAAACGTATTGACTCTGGTCAATTAGTCCCCGATTACATCATAATTGAACTAGTAGAAAAATATGTTCGAGAAAGATTGGAGGGCAATGGCTTTATTTTTGATGGTTATCCTCGTAATTTAAGTCAGGCAAAAGCACTTGATAAATTTATCAGGAGAGAAAAACTAGAAATAAATTTAGTCATTAATTTAAAATTAAGCGAGGAAGAGGCTCTAAAAAGAATTCTTCTTCGTGGACAAAGTTCCGGACGTAGTGATGATAATATCAAAACGACTAAGAACCGTTTAAAGATTTATCGCGAACGAACCGAGCCAATTCTAGAATACTATCGCGAGAAAGGAATATTAAAAGAACTTGATGGCTATAAGCCAATTGAAAAAGTCGCTCAAGAAATTAAGAAATTTATTAAATAAAGCTACTTACAGATATAAAAAACCCCGGGAATAATTAAATTATCGGGGTTTTGTTTTTATTTCTTAAAAAACGTAATAACAAATATTTTTTCTTTTTTAAATCAACTAGCTTATGAAAAAATTCAATTCGCGCGCAAGGATTCTAACGTCCTCATAACCAGAATCACATCTTTCCTTGATGTAATCCTTTTTTGTTAGCAATTTTTCGCGACTAATGCGCGAAGCTAACTCTGCGGTTAAATAACGTTGTTCCGAATCCCCTGATTTTTGAACATCAATTAGATGCTCAATTATGTCGATATACTTATCATCCTTAATACCGAAAAGTATTTTTCTTATTACCGGCCTTATTTCGTTATAGCCAGACCCGTGCCAAGAAATTAGCTCTTTTACATTTCTGAAAAACATATCTTTTGGTATTTTTTTCAAAATAGACCTTGCCATCCTCCTGACATGAAAAGACTCCGCTTTAGAACAAACAACAATATACTCATATTTTGAATACAGTTTTTCCAATTGCTGTTCATCTTGAACATCGTAAGAATCTAGAATCGCCAGACACATCTCTCTTGATTTCCAGGACGTCTCTTTTTTGGAAAAATTTATCATCGATGCCAAGTAATCCAGGTGATCTTCTAGAATTTCTAATGGCCACCCATCAACAATGCCGATAAATAAGTAGGCAGTGATTTCCTGAACCCGACTCGAAAATGAATCTTTAAATTTCATTAATTCTGGCAACTCTAGACAAAGGCGTTTAAACCCCCACGTCTTGTTTCCAACTTCGAGATAAGCCCATATTGCAAGCTCTAGAAGCGTTGAGTCTTTTTCGTTCGCCTTTATAAGGCAAATGGTTTCCAAATTTTCAAGCATTGATTTCGAATCCAGTGAGTCAATAGTCTTTATTAGCAATTTTCTTGCCACTCTTCTCACGTCACCACAATTGTTTTTGTAGTAACCATAAAGCCTCTTAATCTGATCAATCAAGTCTTTCGGCTCAATTTTATCAGCTAATTCGGAAGCATAGAATCTTTTTAATGTGTACTCCGATCCTAAAGCTAAAATCAATGTTTCCAGGTTGGTGACCAAGTCTTTGCTTGAGAATAATTCATACTTCTTTTTCGCAAATTCTCGAACATTCATACTTGGAGATATCTGGCAATTAAGAAGCGACTCCAATTCCCTGACTTTAATTTTTTCGGAATAGCTTTCCGCCCAAATTTTCAATTCAGGGTTTTCTGATTCCGCACAAATTATATAAGCACAAAGCATTTCCTCGGCGCTATCTCGGGCAATCTCTTCTAGAAAAAATCCAATTTTTAACAACGATGATTCGCTTTTTTTTACTTCTTCTTGTAATTTTACAAGAGTGCTTTCTTTCTTTTCCATTTCCATTTCCATTTTCATTTCTTAGATTTTTAAACTTAGCTCGAGCAGACGTGTCCGCTATAGGCAAAGCACTTGTTTATATTCAATTTTTAAGCTACAAATTTATAAAAATAACTTCTATTTATAATACAACATTAACTAACATTAGTCAATACTTGAAATTCATACAAAAAACCACCCCATGAAGGCGAGGCGGTTTTTTATTATTAATATATAGCTACTAAAGACTATTTATTTTCCTTAGCCTCTTTGTCGGCTTCAACCTTAACAGCCGCTAAAATTGCTTTACGAATTTCTGCAAGTAATTTTTTATCATCCTTAATAGTTTTTTTAGCAACTTCTCGACCAGTGCCTAATTTAACTTCACCGTAAGTATAAGTGTTGCCGCTCTTTTTAATAGTACCAACTTCAACACCTAAATCAACTAGATCGCCGGCAACAGAAATGCCTTCGTTATACATGATATCAAATTCACAAGTTTTAAAGGGAGCAGCAACTTTGTTTTTAACGATTTTCACTTTAACGCGGTTACCAATAATTTTTTCGCCTTGCTTAATTTGAGCGGCGCGACGAATTTCAACTCTAACGGAGCAATAAAACTTTAAAGCATTGCCGCCAGAAGTTGTTTCCGGGTTACCGAAGAAAACACCAATTTTATTTCTAATTTGGTTAATGAAAATAACTACTGTTTTTGTTTTACCAATTGCGGCAGTTAATTTACGAAGAGCCTGACTCATTAAACGAGCCTGAAGACCCATGTGCTGATCACCCATGTCACCTTCAATTTCTTTTTGTGGAACAAGAGCGGCCACACTATCCACAACGATAACATCAACAGCATTTGAGCGAACTAATGTTTCTACAATCTCTAAAGCTTGTTCGCCACTATCTGGTTGAGAAAGTAACATCTCTTTAATATTAACACCGATTTTAGCAGCATAGTCAGGGTCTAGAGCATGTTCAGCGTCAACGAAAGCGGCAATACCGCCAGTTTTTTGGACTTCAGCGACGATATGTTGAGCTAAAGTTGTTTTACCTGATGATTCTGGGCCATAGATTTCAATGATTCTACCACGTGGCACACCACCAATTCCAAAGGCCATATCAAGTGATAAGCAACCAGTAGAGATGGCGTCAACGTTTGTTTTTTGGGCATCACCAAAACGCATAATTGAACCTTCACCGAATTTACTGCGGATTTGTTCAATTGCATTTAAAGCAGCCTCTTCTCTTTTTACCTTGTCGTCGGATCTATCCTGGGTAACTTTTTTTTCTTTTTTTACCTTTTCTTTAAACATAGGTTTATATGTTAGATTTATTAATTATTTTATTATAACAAATTGCTCATTATGCATTCTTAAAATTGTTATAAAGAAAAACAGTTTTTATTTTAATTATTATTTGATAGAAATTTAAACGGTAGAGGGATTATAAATTCTTCTCCATTTTCTATTTTTAAAATTATTTCCGCTCCTTCGTTGGTTTTTTGATAATCAATAAATTTACTTGCTGCTTCTACTGAAGCTTCGCCTAAGACAGCGCTCTCTAAGGAGCTAGTATCGAATTCTTGCTGCTTGTCCCACTTATCTTTAAGTAAATTTGTGAATTTATTAACAAAGCCGCTAGAATCACTTGACGTACTACTAGTTGTCGCTATGATTGGGCCTGAAAATTCTTTTATTTCTGAAATACTGCTAGTTGCACTATGAGAAAAAATGATTTTGTTATCTCTTATTTTTTCAAAGAAAACCGTCCAATTTATTTGATTCATTAAGTCAACAATTTTTTTCCCAAAATTATTATTGGTTTCAATATTCTGAGAAGATAGTTTGGTAGAAAAATCCACAACATTAGTTACTGCTGACAGACTTTTTTGAACAGGCTCACTTTCAACAACTTTTTTAGAAACATCATCGTCTTTTGATTTGTCTGAGTTATAAATATTGTTAGCGAACAGTATTAACACTCCGAAGGAAACAAGAAGAAAAAGCGTCGATAATATTTTACGCAAGCCAAGCATAAACGAAGATTAACTAAATAAACTATAGCTCTATTTTACCTAATTTTTTGAATTTTTTAAAGATTTAAGACTTCTCACTAAAAAGATGAGTCAAAAATTAATCAATTTATGCCAGTAATCTCTCAGCTATACCTAACTCCTCTAAACTATTAACGCCCATAGCTTCATGCGCCTCAATATTAACTGTGCCCACCTCATAACTCTCCTCAAAGGCAATTTTAACCATATCTGTTAAGTAATATTCTTTTTGACTATTATTGTTTCTTAATTCGTTAATATTTTTAAACAACCAATCATAATTAAAGCTCATAAAACCAGGATTCACTTCAGTTACTAACTTCTCCTCATCGCTCGCATCTTTAAATTCAACAATTCTTTCCACCTTACCTTCTGCCCCGCGAATAATTCTTCCCCAGTGATAAAAGTTTTGACGCCAATCTTCGTAGTCGGATAAATTTGTTGGCATAATGGTT
Organism: uncultured Gammaproteobacteria bacterium; assembly: GCA_964500975.1. GTDB lineage: Bacteria > Patescibacteriota > Patescibacteriia > Patescibacteriales > UBA12465 > UBA12465. The sequence goes on from CAZCQW010000002.1 coordinate 127,364, forward strand.
AGAGCCTCCTGATTTAAACCTGCAAATTTTTTAATAGACTCTGTTTTCAAAAATGGATGATCACCATAGAGAATAATTACATTCTTCGGCCTAGCCCCATTCTTCTCAAAAGCACTTTCCGCACATGCGACCGCATGACCAGTCCCTAACTGTTTATCCTGGATTGCGTATTCAACTTTATATTCTTTTAACGCTTCACTAATAATTTCTTTGTTATCAGGTGAGACTACAATAATTGGACATTCATCAACACCAGAAGCAACAACTGAGTCCATTAAATATTTAATCATTGGTCTTCCATTTAAAGGAACTAACACTTTTGGTAATTCCGAATTCATACGCGTACCTTTGCCGGCCGCAAGGATAATAATACGAGTCATAGCAATAATATCTCTCCTAATTCAAGGAAATTTCGTTAAACAATAAAGGAAATCCAATCTGAATTTCCCTTATATTTTAGTATTTTTTAGGACGGCGGGCAAACCAAAAATGATTAGAATATTGGCATTTTTTAAAAAATATTCTAATAGTTTAACTCCCAAGAAGAGCGATTATTATTACTAATATTAGATAAAATATTCCTTATTGTCGCTTTAGATTGAGAAGAAATTGTTATAAACTGATTGTCAATATAAAATGTCTTATAATACTTAAAATAATGAGATATACTCATGTATTTAGAATACCACGGCCAATTTTTAATATCTTCATTTTTCCCAATAAGCACCTCATAATTAAACTGCGCCTCTGGCATGGCTGATTGAATTATTAAAATACCTTTTTTCCCAAGAATTTTCTTTATCTCAATTCCTCTTTCTTTAATAAAAGATGGCTGAAACCCATAGAAGACTCCTAAGGATACAATATTTGAGCTTTTAGGAAGTAACATCTTTCTACAATCTTTAAACTGAAAATTTATACTTACATTATTTTTTTTGGAAAGTTCCCCTAAATAGCCTTTTAAATGACTTTCTAAAGTTACTGAGGCCTCATTAACTATAACCTTATTCACATGATAGTTCTTAATAATATGTGCGCTCAATTCCCCTGTTCCTGATCCAATATCTATAAAGTTGTTTATACTTTTAAAATATTTACCCGCCGCATCAAGCACGGCTAATAATCCTCCTTCTGGACCAATTAAAAGCCCGCCCTTTTCTTTCAAACAAAACCAAAGATCATATTTTTTTTTAAGTCTTTTAAAGTATTGGGAATTTAGTCCTTCAATGGTGACCACTTCGTTACTTAGGGTCATCTTTTCTAATTCATACGGTTTCCCGCAGCCTATTTCCTTATCTAATAGACAAGGAATAAATCCGAAGGCAATTTTGTCAAAATTTTTTATTCCAGATTTCGAGAGAAATTTTTTCCAATCACTTCTTATTTTTCTGTAGCGAGGATAAACTTTATTAGAAAAGTCTGCTCGTCCAAAAATAGTCGACGAGTTAAACTTAATATAAAAGTTCAAACATGGAATTACTTTGTCAGGAGAAGAAAAAGTGGTTAAATTATGTACACTAATCCTCATTATTTCTCCGCCGATTTTTTTAAAAAATATGTCAGTTAGCTCACTAAGCAGGCATATCCTTTTATTGGTCTCACTCATAAAAATGACTTATCGTATTATCTCGATCTTCGCACCCTTATTGTTAGCCCCCGTCAAAGTTGCAGTCCAGCTAGAAGGAAGTCTTTTTTTAACATTTTTTAGCACCAAATTAACATCGTGATATTCTTCAGAGAGGATTGAATAAAAAGTATTGCCCAAAGAGCTAAGCATGATATAAGGTAGTTTGTCATGAGAATATTTTTCTTCATCATTATTTTTTTTAAGTGGAAATAGTTTATATTTCAACCCCTTAATTCGAACGAACTGGTAATCTAAAACAGACGACAAGCAATGATTAATATATTTTAATGTATTCTTATTTAACTCAAGCTCAATTTTTTTAGTACCAATATTAGTTATATTAACTAAATACTCAATAAACTTAAAATAATCATTTTCCTTTAATGAAGGGACCATCCCCATTAGAACATTGGTACATATTGTTCCTACTTCTTCTAATGGAATTGGAGTGCTCTTGATAAACAATTTATTTTCATCAATTTTAGAAATTTCAGGACTTGTTTTTTTTGGAGCTATTAAAATAATCTTCCACTTAGGTGAAATTTTAAAATTGCAACTTAGTGGGGGTGGCGTCGGGGAATGATCGCCAAAATTTTTTTTGATTTCATTGTCACCCATTTTAAATCCACCATCTATAACGAGCCCTCCGTGGGAAAATGAATAAAAGCCAACACCAGAAACACCGGCAACCTTAGTAATAGAAGCGATTTTATCTAGAGTTACTTTTTTGCCATATAACAAAGATATCCCCTTGCCAACACTTAATCCTAATTGAGTCCCACTGCCAAGACCGACTTGATTTGGATAAAAATTGATAATTTTAATTTTCACCCCTGATTGAATTTCAAGAGACTCTAAGATATTTTTTACAAATAGCTTTGCTTCTTTTCTTAAAAATACGTTTCCTCCAGAAATAACTGTTTTTTTTGATTTAGAAATAGCAAGTTTTAAAAATGGATTGTCAAGCGCCACGCCGACACCTCCACAACCACGCCCATCAGACTGATTCATTTTTAAACTATTAAAATGCAATCTAGAGGGAGCCGTTACAATAATCTTTTTTATATTTCTCATTTATTTGTATTTAGAAACTAATTCTAATGCTCTATCAAACTTTTCTTCTATTCCAGAAAAGTTAAGATTTGGCATTGCCATTCCTCCTAATAAACCACAAGCCAACTTATCTCTTTTACCAAAGGCAACAAATTTCTTAGTTTCAAAACCATTATCTAAGAAGGTTTTTTCCGCTTTTTCAATTTCTTCCAGATTAACGCCATTATTTTCATTATTTCCCGATGGTTGGTTATACTCACAAATAATAATTCTGTGATATTTTGGATTAAGCAGGCTAACTAAGTATTTTACTTCATCTGAAGACACTGTAACAAATGGCCCATATTCTCCAAATTTTATACCCCCTAACATCATTAAATTAATAACGACCTTATCGCCGGTTACCTTAGAGTATTCTACTGACGCAGCAATGAGGTTATCCAACGGGAACTTTTCATCAATTGGCATTAATTTTTCTCTTTGAAGAGCAGAGTGGACAGAGAGATGCAACAATATTTTAGTGTTTCCATAAACACCTGAAGCAACATCCGTAGTTAAATTTTTTACAGCAGGGGTTACGCCTGAAGTGGCAAATATATGTCGATAAACTTTTATACCTAATTCATTCATTACGCTATTTGTTATAATAATCGCTTTTTTAACTTGTTCATAAGAAAAACCTGGTTCGCCTTGCCCCATATAGGCAAACTCGCGCATTTTATTTAATTTGTTTGCATCATCGTCGTCAAGTGTCATAAAGATATTCTGTAAAGCAATTTCTTCCGCAGAGAGCAAACGCTTGAAGGGAATTTTATTTCCGGTAACACAAAACTTACACTGTTTATTATCTAAAGACAAAACACATCCCGAGGATACAGAAGTGGTATAGGCAGCTATTTGTTCATCAATCTTATTAACGCCCAAGATAGTTCTTTTATAAAAGGCACCACTTTCAACATAGTAGTCTTTAGCGTCGTCGATTTCCCAAATATACCTAACCCCCTCCTTCCCACCTTCATTAACATATTTACCAACTGGCTTAAAATTTAATTTTGAATTTGGCATATATTATATTATTTTTTAAATACTTTCATGGAACATAAGTCCTCACAAGGCTCACACCTATACCAATATTTTTTATTTAGGACTTGGTCAATTTTTTCTGTTAACTTTGGATTTTCTTTTTTTAACTTTTCAAGAATTTTCAATAACCCACGTTTTGGCAAATTTTTATATAAATAACAACCACTCAACTTCTTTAATTTCCCTGAAAACGCCTTACTTCCAACTTTACATAACTTTGTTAAAGAGACTGGATGATAGCAAGCATGCCAATAAGCGCTGACTGTTAAAATTAAAGAATCACCCATTAAACAATGGAAGTTTTCCGGTCTTTCCTTTATTAAATAGCCCCCATTTAAATTATCAAATGGTAATTTTTTTGCCCTTCCAGTTGCAGTGACTAATTTTTTTTCAATAATTACATTCTTATTTTTATAACAAATAGAGAACTTACTAAAAAGCTTTTCGTCGTGACGATTAGAGGTCCATCTTACATACAGACCAAACTTATACTTACTTTTATTTTTTAAAAAAAGATCTAATAATTTAGAGCGTCCTTTATTGTTAATATAAACTTCTTTATAAATATTATTTTTACTAACAATTCCTTGATTATGAAAAGGGTCAATACTTAAATCATACAAATCAACATCTAGCTTAGAAAATAATTTCTCATTCTTAAAGAAATTAAGACCATTAGTGTCAACTCTAATATTTGAGGCTGGATAATATTTTTTTGTGAGTTTGATTGCTTCTTGAAGCGGCTCCCAAATAGTTGGCTCCCCGCCAGTAAATATAAATTTCGATATTTTTTTTATTCCCGCTGATTTTAAATCATCTAACGCATTTTTGATCTGAGGCAACACTAACTCACCCTCTTCAGTAGGGCGAGAATTAAAAAAACAGTGAGGACACGCCTGATCACATTTTTTTGTTACTTGAAATACGATAGTATTCATTAAATAAAAATTATTTTTTTAATTGATCACAATCTTTAATTTTTCCTTTACAATTCGTTCGACATTTATTATTTTTATTACAAGAAAAATGAAATTTATTATTTTTATTGGAAAAAAACATGTAAAATTCTGGACATAAGTCTAAATTAACTCCAGCGGCTTGCAGCTTGTAATCTAAATACAACTGCTCATCCAAGGATAAACTTTCTAGCTCGGCCTTTAAAACATTCACCTGAGATGTAAACACTCGGATCATTTCAAACTTTTCAGCTATATCATTTTTATCAATCAGTTCTTCGATATAGCCTTTTTCTTTAAAGTCACGAAATATTTCGTCAACTAAATGCATAGTATTATAAACTATTAATTATATAATATTAACATTATTAACATTATTAACATTATTAACATTATTAACATTATTAACATTAATTATAGCATAATGAGTTGTGGATATAAATAAAGCCCTGATAATTAAACCAAGGCTTTTTTTTTGGGACAGCAATTTATCATTGCATTACAACGCACATGCACGGGGCCAGTATTTTGACGACACCTTGTTTGATAACCATATTGGTTAAACCACATTTTAAAGTCGGGACAAAGTCCAAAAGGCACTGCAAGCTCGGATTGGAATAAATGCGCTAAATATAGAGAAGAAAAAGGTTGTTCTAGGTCTAAGTCCTTTAACCCACATTTAGCAAGATTTATTGTGCCAACCTGCCTGTCTAAAATTAAGTAGTTTTCAGAAGGGGTTTCCGAGAAACTAAACAGTTTATTAGCCAGTTGAATTTTTAAATCCTGATAAACTAAATCTGCTTTTGTTTTCATGACTCAATTAATTGTTAAATGTTCTATAATAATTATACTATATATTGTCAATATTGTCAATATGTGGAATGTTTTAAAAATCCCCCGTATTTTCAAGCTTTTTTGCTTAAAAATACGGGGGGGTATACTAGAATTTATTGTTCGTGAGAGAACACTATATCACCAGGATCAAAGAATGCCATAGCAAAACCTAAGCGATAAACATTGACTCGCCAGCCATCATTAAACCAGTTAATCACGACTACACCTAAATCACCATTTGCACGACTTATTATAAACTTGTTAGAGGTTTTTTTGGAAATGAATTCTTCATTTCCGAGCAAAGTGTAGACTTCTTCGTCAAATAAAAGATGATAAATTTCTCTTAGACTTACTTTTGCTTTTTGAATATCTCCAAGTTCGTAAATGATCGAATCTTTGTCTTTGTTGTGTTTTCGGCGTACTCTTCGAGAATAAATTCTTTTACTTTTTTGGCATTTATTGTCTTCACTGGATTCGTCTGCCCAATCAAGTAGTTTAGAACTAACCTGGACAAATTTTACTTTTGGATTACTACTCGAAAAATTGTCTCGAATACTAAAGGTTGCGCCTCTCAAAGAAACTGCTCTGGACGCCAGTGCATCGCTAAGAACATTGTCTTTTTTACCATTTTTAATCAAATCAACAAACAATTCGTTTGCCTCTTTGCCATGTTGAATAATCCATTGGGCGTCATCATTAGACAGCCCTTCAAATGCTTCCTGAAATTCTACGAGTGTCGCAGCAACTTTAGGAATCTGTTGTTTAGTAGCCATAATTTGTGCCTCCTATTTTTACAGATTTAATTTATTGTTTCCGCACCTCCCGGCGGAATTGGGTTTAAATAGATTTAGCTTCGGAATGACAAAAATTGTGCTGGTGCTAAAACTTTTTTATTACTCTTAAAGTCGGAAACAACTTTTATAGCCCAATTTATATCACGCCAAAAACACAATAATTGAATTTCATTATTTACATCTAAAGCAAAGAAATAATTTTTATCGCCATTAACTAAAAAACGCGAATCCAGGCTATTTCTATGCCTTTCCAGCATGTGATAGATATTTCTCAAACGAAAAACAGCATCTTCGCCACCCAGTTCTTTATAAATTGTCTGAATAGGATTAACTAGCAATAAATTCCTGAAATAAATTATTTTACAATTATAAAGATCCCCATGAATTGTGGAGCCGCCGTCCTCAATTTTGTTACCAAAAAGCTTGGTAAAATTTGGATCAATAAAAGAAAATTTAACGGTCTTATTGTGTTTTGTAAAGGTCGTATTAACTTCAAACAGTTGATAATAGTCCCTAATCTCATAACGATAAATAGCATTGCTAAAATCGTGAATTGGTTCTTTAGAAATTCCCTCAAATTTTCCCTCTACAATGTTTTGAAGAGCAATTTTTACTAACTCAGGATCTAAAGGAGATCCTTTCTTTAAACGCAATTGACGTTTGACGTCCATCATTTGACCGTCAATGTCATCTCTTTGTTCGCCGGTGACAACAAATTTTTCTTTTGCCATGACATTTAAATTTTTAAATTACTATTTCCGCCTTTAACCCGACAGATTCTGGGCATTACTTAAAATTAAGTAATAAAAAAGCTTACAATATTTACTTATACCAGTCAACTGTAAGCTTGATATTTATTTAATAATAGCCAATATTTTCTCCTTAATTTCATTTACTCTTTCAGTCGCCATCGCTAAAGTTTTAGCCTCAGCATAAACTCTAATAATCGGCTCAGTATTAGAGGCACGAAGATGAACCCAAGAATCCGCCCAATCAATTTTTACGCCATCAATATCCGTAATTTTTTCTGAACTATATTCTTCTTTAATTTTTAAAAGTAACCCTTTAACATCAAGCCCCTCACTTAAATCAATTCTGTCTTTAACCATAAAATATTCTGGCAAAGATTTTTTCAGCTCGGACATTTTAATATTTTTTTCGGCAAGTGAGCTTAAAAACAAGGCAATACCAACAAGCGCATCGCGCCCGTAATGTGACTCCGGGAAAATTACACCCCCATTTCCTTCGCCACCAATAACCGCTTTCACTTCTTTCATTTTATTAACAACATTAACTTCGCCCACTGCCGCCGCCCCATATGTACCATTATATTTTTCAGTTATATCTTTTAGGGCGCGTGAAGATGATAAATTTGAAACTGTCGTTAAATTATATTTACCTGGATTAATTTTATTTATGGTTTCAAAATTTGCTAGAACATAATCTGCAACGGCAACTAATGTATATTCTTCGCCAAACATTTCACCATTTTCATCTATAAAAGCTAAGCGATCCACATCAGGATCAACGACAATTCCTAAATCCGCTTTTTCGCTTTTTACTTTCGCCATTATCTCTTGGAGATTTTCCGCGAGTGGTTCTGGCTTATGAGCAAATTTACCATTCGGCTCACAATTTAATTCAATAATATTTTCTACACCTAGTTCATGTAATAAAGCGGGCACAATTAAACTACCAACTGAATTTATTCCATCAACAACAATTTTATATTTCTTACTAGCGATCAAATCTTTTTTAACGAGTGGCACCAGGAGCACTTCATTTATATGGCTGCGATTTAAAAAAGGATTATTTATATAATAGCCTAAATCTTCTTCGCTAACTGATTCAAAATTATTTTCCTCTGCCATGGCTAAAACTTTCTCGCCATCTTCACGAGACAAAAACTCGCCATGAGCGTTTAAGAGCTTAAGCGCGTTCCAACCCCGCGGATTATGGGAAGCAGTGATTATTATGCCACCTTGAGCCTCGTGGCTCCTTACCGAGACTTCTACGCCCGGAGTTGAGGCTAGGCTCATATCAATAACATTAATTCCGAGAGCGTTTAAGGCGCCAACCACAATGTTTTTAACCATTTCTCCGGAGATACGAGCGTCGCGGCCAATGATTATCTTTGGTTTAATATTTGGATATGTTTGTTTTATAAAAAGACCATAAGCGGAGCTAAACTTAAGAATATCTAGAGGAGTTAAATTTTCGCCTGGCTTACCGCCAATAGTGCCACGGATGCCAGAAATCGACTTAATTATGGACATATACTTCAAAATAATAACTTAAAACTATAAGCTAATTTTACAACAAATATTGCTTCTCGCCAATCAGCCTAAACATTGACTAATTCACTAATATATACTAAAGTTATTAAAACATTCGAACATTAAAAAACAGAAAAAACACAAATCATGGAAAAAAAATTAAACCAAAGAATTGCAGAACAATTTGTATCTTTCTATCAGATAATCTCTGAAACAAACAGTTTAGATAACGAAATTACAGAAATTATTAGAAATAATCGTCCAGGGCAAAATGGGCTAAGCGAAGAAAAGTGGGAGGAGCTTTCGAAGCGATGGCATGATGTCGATAAAAAAATAGATGAATATTTCGCTTTAGCAAAAGATTCTTCTACTATTTTTGAAGCGGATGTAAATGTCTTGGCTATTGAAAGAAATCTTATCAAGGGCAAGCAGCCAATTAAGCCGGTTAACAAAAAATATTCTAAGCTAAGAATATATTTTCAATCAACCGACAATGCTTCATTTAGCCGCCATCGCCCAGCTTATAAATGGACTTATCCTCAGTTTGGGATGGCGCTCATTTGCTCTTTAAGTTTCAATGATAGAGTTTTTAAATTTGAAATTGCAAAAACAGGAAAGGGCTCCGATAAAGTTGCGTTATGTAAACTTATTACTGAAGATTCAAAGATAATTTGTAAAAGCAAGAGCTATGTATCACCCGAAGCGCAGGAAATTAAATTTCAAACTGCAGAAAAATTTGCCGAAGTTATAAACATCTGCGAAATTGTAACCGAAAAGGTAAATGCTGAACTGGAAAAAGCCGGGCTGGAAAAACTTGTTTCTAATATTGAAATAATTAAAACATAAAAAAAATTCTGATTATCATGAAAAAGAAAATTGATACTCTGCTTAGTCTTTACAGACAAACCGAAGAAATAAACGGTTTAGCCGTTGAACTAAGTCGTAAACAGGCAAGCTTGCGATATGAAACGAATAAACTTGCGGAAAGATCCTTTGTAACCGAGGAGAATATAATAAAGCGAAAAAAAGTTTATATCAAAGTTAAATTTATTGTATTGCTTTCCAACAAAAGAATAGAAAAGAATATCTCAATCAGTAGTTTAAGGATATCATATAATTTAGAGAGCGGGGCGAAACAAAATGAACCATGGCCAAAAATGACCTTAAGTGGGATTTATCTTTGTCTGCATCTTAAAACTAAAACCGGCTCACAAATTGACATTGCAATTGCCTATAATGACTGCTCCATGGAACTACCAATGCTTAATTTTGTAAGATCACAAGGCAATATGCAATGGGAAACCTGCACAATTGAGTTTAAAAATGGCGGAGATAGAGAAACGATTATTGAGTTCTGTGAATCGGCTTTATTTGAAGTAAATCAGAAACTCGCCGCCTCCAAGCTTGAAAAGATGAAAAAGAGGTTTCATGTTCATTAAAGCAATTCAAAGTATTTGGAAACAAAGACCACCAACAGTGGTCTTTTTTAATAAAAAAAGACTGTGCTGGTTGGCATAGTCTAGTTATCATGACTTTCCCTAATGTTATTTTCTGTAGCGAGTATCCAATATTACTGCAATAACCATACAGATTGCCGAAGGTATGAGAGTAAATTGAAAAAGATAATCAGTAGCGACGCTACTTGGCGCATAGGGATAAAATTGAAAATATACCCATTGGGCGAGACCACCGAGAGATACTAAATTGATAAGAGCTACAAGTGCGAAAACTATAGAAAAAAATCGGGAAACTGATTTAATGTTTTTCATTATTATATATTTTCAAATATTATTAATTGTAAATAACTAAAAGTAATTATACATCTTTTTAATACTTTTGTCAATAGATAGGCATAAAAATACTAATGTTGGCCCCATTAAAAAACCACCGGATTAATCCGATGGTTTTTTGAATGATTTCTGAAATCAGAAGCGAGCTTCCGATTAAAAAACACCATTGTTCTGGCGGCGACCTACTTTCCCAGGGCTCAGGCCCAAGTATCATCGGCGCTGGAGGGCTTAACTACTGAGTTCGGAAAGGGATCAGGTGTGACCCCTCCGCTCAAACCACCAGAACAATAGTGTCTTTTAAACTATTGTTAAAACAATTTACAATTTATGTTAGGTAAAGAAACAGAAATACAATCGGTAACGCTTTAAAAATAAAAGTGTGGGAAAATCTTACGACTTATTAGTACCACTCCGCTCAATCCATTACTGGACTTACACGTATGGCCTATCAAGGTTATATTCTCTAACCAGTCTATGAAACCTAATCTCAGACACAGCTTCGCGCTTAGATGCTTACAGCGCTTATCATAACCGAAGGTAGCTACC
>CAZCQW010000003.1:0-11478 GCA_964500975.1 uncultured Gammaproteobacteria bacterium
TAACAGTATAAATTTAACAGCAAATTTTGCAATTGACCAAAATTCATTAACCTACACCGCAGGTTCAAATGGTACTATCTCTGGTTCTTTGTATCAACCTATAGGTTATGGTGGAAATGGTACAGAAGTTACCGCCGTGCCAAATTTTGGTTATCACTTTACTTCTTGGTCTGACGGTGTATTAACAGCTTCTAGAACTGATACCAATGTTGTATCAAGTGTTTCCGTTACCGCAAATTTTGCTGCAAATATTGCAACTTGTTCTGATGGTATTCAAAATCAGAATGAGACCGGTATCGATATAGGTGGAGTTTGTTCTTCTAGAACCTACTTAATTGATTTTGGTGTTACAGCCACTCAGCAGACGACTTTAAATTGGAATAATATCACTAGTCCAGCTGCTTCTAGTGGAATTAATAATATTATTGATAATACTGGTTTAACAAGCTTAATAGACTTACTTATCGTAAATAAATTTACTAGTGCCTCAAATAATGGAGTAAGTACGAGCTCCGGAATTTATCCTAGTGATGTTATAATTGATTCTTTTTATATCGCAAATGGGTCTTTTTCAACAATTAAGTTTTCAAGTCTATCTTCAGATAGAACTTATAATTTTAAATTCCTTTCTTCGAGAACTGGCACAGGTTCAAGAAATTCTGAGTTTATTATAAATGGAACATCAGTTGTTCTTAATGCAATGAATAATGCTGTTAATACAGTTTTTATAAACAATATTACTCCAGATGTTAATGGAGAGGTATTAATTACTATTCAACCAGAGGGCGCCGCTACTTACGCCTATCTAAATGCAATTGAATTAACGGAAGTTGCTGTCGTTCCAACTACCTATACTCTCTCATATACTGCAGGCACAAATGGAACTCTAACTGGCACCACTACTCAAACAGTTAGTCACGCAGGAAATGGAACAGAGATTACTGCAGTCGCCAATTCTGGATATCATTTCGTAGATTGGTCTGACTCTTCAACTCAAAATCCACGAACGGATACCAACATAACATCAAACAAATCAGTTACTGCTAATTTTGCAATTAACACCTATACTCTCTCATACACTGCAGGCACAAATGGAACTCTAACTGGCACCACTACTCAAACAGTTAGTCACGCAGGAAATGGAACAGAGATTACTGCAGTCGCCAATTCTGGATATCATTTCGTAGATTGGTCTGACTCTTCAACTCAAAATCCACGAACTGATACCAACATAACATCAAACAAATCAGTTACTGCTAATTTTGCAATTACCGCTAGTCCCCCGATTATAACTTTAAATGGTTCTAAGCATGTAATAATTTATCGTGGTCAGGCATATACTGATTCCGGTGCAGTTGCCTGGGATAGCGTTGATGGATATTTGTCTGGTTTAAACGTAACAAATAATGTTAATTCTGCTGAAGTTGGTCTTTATAGCGTTAAGTATAATATTGAAAATTCATCTCATGTTGCTGCAAGTGAAGTCATTCGTACAGTTGAAGTTAAGGCGCTCACCGAAACTGATTCAGTAATCACAAGACATGTTTCGACTAATATATTTATTCCATCTACTATTTTATTATCTACTCTTGATCTAAATAGCATGGCAACAAGCACTGTGGGGTCTAGTACGATAACTACTTTGCCCGCTGATATAAATATTACAAAGACAACTAATGTTGGCGATGTCCTTGTAAATATTCCAGCAGGAGCAAGTCTTATTTCAGAAAGCAGTACCTGGAATGGAATTATTAATCTTCCTCAAGTGGTCGTAAATCCGATAATAACTACTTCACCAGGGAAGACTGCTGACATTTTTACTTCAATTGAAATTGGACTAGAAAGTACAAAAATTACTTTCGACAAAGCTGTTAAAATAACTTTCTCAGGTTCTAAAGATAAGTTAGTAGGCTGGATCAGTTCAGGTGTCTTTACTCCAATAACCTCAATTTGCGGCGATAACTCTCAATCATGGGCAAATAACCCTGATAATATAGGTGCTGGAGGGGATTGTAAGATTAATTCAGGAAATGATTTAGTTGTTTGGACTAAGCATTTTTCAACCTATGTTGTTTATAGTGAGTTCGCGACAAATCTTTCTAGTGGTGGCAGTGAAATAATTGTTGTTAGTCCGAAGCCATTAACTAAAGACGGAACGCTAGATTTTGTTGTTGATAATATGGAATCAAATGTACTTAATATCTCTTTAAATGCTGATTCTAAAACGGTTTCTGGTTATGCGATATCTCTTGAAGATGATTTTTCTAAGTCTAGTATTTATAAATATAGTCCAAAAGTAAAATTTTCTTTACCGAAGATTGGTAATAAATATAATATTTATCTTAAGTATTATTCAATTTCTGGTCATCCTTCCAAAACAATTAGCCATACGGTAGAGTATAAAGCACAAAACAATCAAAAATTAGATACAAAAACTAAAATTAATTCTAATCAAGTAAAGAGTAATAAGTTTGTATTTAATCGTGATTTAAAAATGGGATCAGTGAATGGCGATGTTAGAGAGCTTCAAAGATTTTTGAATTATTCTGGATATTTCGTTTCTAAATCAGGTGCGGGATCAATAGGAAAAGAAACCTCTGTTTTTGGTTCTGCAACTAAAAATGCCTTGATTAGATTTCAAAAAGCAAAAAAAATAAATCCTTCAATTGGAGTTTTCGGTCCAGCGACAAGAAAAATAATAAATAATAACCAGTAATATATTTCTAAATTTTTTGAGATAATCTATTTCAGATTTTGCAATGTTTAGCCTTCTTTATTTATTTTTTTATTTATATTATAATAAATTTACAATTGAATATTAAATTATCAAGAGTGCAGCGAGGGAACTAGCCCTGTGACCTGCCGGCAACCCCGAAGTAATCCATTCGGAAGGTGCTACTTCTAGCCTGAAAAGGAAAGATGAAGGTCTATTTTTTAATGGAATAAAATCTCTCTCCCTTTTTAGGAAAGAGCTTTTTTATTATTAATTATAAAACTATGTTAAAAACATCAGAAGCCGTTACCCCTTTGCATCCCGATAAAATTTGTGATTGTATTAGTGATGCAATTTTAGATGCCTGCTTAAAACAAGACAAAAATAGTCGTGTGGCAATTGAAACTATGGGTGGACATAATTTAATTACTATTACCGGAGAACTGACAACTAAGGCCGAAATAAATATCCCCGATATTGCTAGAGTTATCGTTGGAAGTAATTATGGTATACAAACAAATATTGTAAAACAAAGTCCAGAAATTTCTCAGGGGGTTGATACGGGTGGTGCAGGTGATCAGGGTATTATGGTTGGTTATGCATGCAGCGATAACGAGGCCTTAATTCCTCAAGAATCATATTTAGCTAAAAGTTTGGCTCAGTATATTTTTACGCTCCACCCCGATGACGGTAAAGTTCAAATAACGGTTAACGACAAATTAATAGATACTATCGTTACAAGTTTCTGTGGAGTAAGTAAAGAAGAGTTGGCAAAGCTAGTTAACCATTGGTTAGAAAAGAACAGCCTAAACAGGCCTGAAAAAATATATTTGAATCCAGCTGGAGATTGGAATCAAGGCGGCTTTAGAGCTGATACAGGTGTTACTGGGAGAAAATTGGCTTGTGATAATTATGGTCCACAAATCCCAATTGGAGGTGGCGCTTTTTCGGGAAAAGATGCTACTAAAGTTGATAGGTCCGGAGCGTATATGGCCAGAAAAATTGCTGTTGATTTGTTGAAAAATAATCATGTTAAAGAAGTTTTGGTTAAATTAGCATATTCAATTGGCGTAGCTGAGCCAGTGATGGCTACCGCTGAAATTACGGATAGTAATAACCAGAAAACAGAAATAGAAATTAGCGGTTACGATTTAACGCCACGAGGAATTATAGACTTTTTAGAGCTTGATAAACCGCAGTATATAGAAGTTGCTAAATGGGGAAGTTTTGGTCAAGGATTTAAATGGGATAAATAGTTAAATAATATTTAAAAATAAAAGGCTCGATTACTTATAGAGATAGTCGAGCCTTTTTAATATTTGACCTATTTATTTCTTAGCGCTAATATATAAATACCCTCCCCTGGAGGGTATAATATCAACTAATTAATTAAGTATGAAAAAAGAAAAAGCTACTCCTCGCCAAGACGTCGCAAGACGCTTAAAAATAGCTGATGGTCATTTGCGAAAAGTAATAGAAATGGTAGAAAATGGTATTTATTGTATTGATATTCTCCAGCAAACAGCGGCCGTAAAAAGTGCGATTAAAAAAGCTGAAGAAATTTTGCTTGTTAATCATATGAATCATTGTGTTGTTAACGCAATAAAAAATAATGGACAAGCAAAGGCGATTGAAGAGCTGGCTCAAGTTTTTAGAAAGACTTCTTAATAAATATAAATACACTATGTCTAAATATAAATGCGTTAAGGTGCCCATTAAAGGCATGCATTGTCGCTCTTGTGAGATATTAATAGAGGACAAGTTAAAAGAAATTAATCATGTTAAATCAGTTGATATTGATTATAAGACCGGCGAAGCGCTTGTTAATTATGATGGAGAGGAAGCGCCCTTATCAGCGATTCATTCAGCAATTACTGATACTGGATATCATATCGGGAGTGATGGCAAATTGCCTTGGTTTAGTCGTGATAAAAAAGAATACACCAACTTAGGTCTGGCTATAATTTTTATCATAATTTCTTATTTTATTCTGCAGGCACTTGGTTTAACTAATCTAAGTTTGGACTCAAATCTTGATAGCCCTAGTTGGGGATTAATTATTTTGGTCGGTTTAGTGGCCGGATTCTCAACTTGTATGGCTTTAATAGGCGGCTTATCGCTTGGCTTATCAACTAAGTTTGCAACTAGTCATCCTAGGGCAAGCGTGAAAGAAAAGTTTGTACCCCATTTATTTTTTACTTTAGGAAGAATACTCTCGTATGCTTTTTTAGGTGGCCTTCTTGGTTATATTGGGGCTGTTTTTCAGCTTTCAAGCTTAACTAACGGGATAATCACAATTATTCTTGGCATAGTTATGCTTTTTATGGGTTTGCAGTTAATAAATATTTTTCCTCGTCTTAATAAAATAAAAATTACTTTACCAAAAGGCCTTAGTCGTTCTCTGGGTATTGATACAAAGAGCAAGGAATACACTCACTGGCAGGCGATTATTTTAGGCGCTTTCACATTCTTTTTGCCCTGTGGGTTTACTCAAACAATGCAGCTTTATGCGATTAGTACCGGCGAATTTGGTTTCGGGGCTTTAGTTATGGGTTTATTCGCACTTGGCACGACTCCAGGTCTTTTGAGTGTTGGTGGCTTAACAGCTGTTTTAAGTGGAAATTTTAAGGATAAATTTTTCAAGATTGCTGGCGTCGCGGTTATTTTCTTTGCCATTTTTAATCTTACTAAATCTTATAGTTTAGTAAGCATGAGTTTAGGAGCGCTTAATTCTAATTCTCATAAGCAAGAGGCAAGCACATATGACTCAAATGTTGTTTTGGAAAATGGCGTTCAAGTTGTCAGAATGATTGAGAGTAATAAGGGGTATTCGCCAAATAGTTTTTTAGTTAAGAAAGATGTTCCAGTTAAATGGATCGTTGACGCACGGTCAACGTATTCCTGTGCTAGTGTCTTACTTGTCCCCAAACTTAAAATTCAAAAATTTCTTGAAGCTGGCGAAAATATAATTGAGTTTACACCAACAGAAGTTGGTAAGCTGCAGTTTACCTGCTCAATGGGAATGTATACTGGAGTATTTAATGTTTATGAAGATGAAAAATAATTGATATGAATAATAAAATATCACGAACGAGTCTCTCTCTTTATGGAATGCACTGTTCTTCTTGCGCCGTGTTAATTGAGCGCTCGCTAAGCAAAGTTCCAGGAGTTCAAAAAGCGAGTGTCAATTTTGCTGCTGAAAAAGTAAGCATTCTTTATGATGAAAGCGAAACTAAAATCCAGAATTTAATTGATGCAGTTATAGGAGCTGGATACAAAGCAGAATTAGTTGATGCGAAAGATACTGAATACGAAAAACATAAGAGCGAAAAAGAAACTAAAGCTTATGCAAAAAAATTCTGGTTCAGTTTTGCGTTTAGTTTGCCGATGTTGTATTTCATGATGTTAGATTTTTTTGCAATTCCCGGTAAGGCGGCAGTTTTGCCATTCGTAGGCATTATTTCGTTAATTTTAACTATCCCCGTGCAGTTTATTGTGGGAGCTGGTTTTTATAGAGGATTCTGGTCGTCATTAAAAATGAAGACCTTTAACATGGATAGTTTGGTTGCAATCGGGACTACAACTGCTTTTATTTATAGTTTATTAAATTTTGCTGCTTACTACTTTAAGACTGGTTCATTGATAGGCGTTGGCGGGAAAATCCCTGAGTTATATTTTGAGACCGCAGTTTACTTAATTACCTTCGTTATTCTTGGTAAGTGGTTGGAAATAAAAACTAAAAGCAAAACTGGTAATGCGATAAAAAAACTAATGGGGCTTCAAGCTAAAACAGCTAGAGTAATTCGTGGTGGTCAAACTTTGGATATTGAAATTGATACCGTTGTTCTTGATGATATTGTGATTGTTCGTCCAGGCGAAAAAATTCCAATTGATGGCCAAATTACTAAAGGTTCTTCTGTCGTTGATGAGTCAATGTTAACTGGTGAGAGCTTGCCGGTTGAAAAAAAAGTTGGTGACAGGGTAATTGGAGCAACAGTAAACAAACTCGGAAGCTTTGAATTTAAAGTTACTAAAGTCGGTAGTGATACCGCGCTAGCTCAAATCATTCGCTTGATTGAAGATGCTCAAGGATCTAAAGCGCCGATTCAGGGTGTGGCTGATAAAATTTCTTCAGTTTTTGTTCCAGTGGTAATTGGTTTAGCTGTTATTACATTTTTAGTTTGGTATTTCTTTTTAGGAGCTACGGCATCCTTTGCCTTAATGGCGTTTACATCAGTAATAGTAATTGCTTGTCCCTGCGCTCTGGGACTAGCCACGCCAACCTCCTTAATGGTTGGGACCGGTAGAGGGGCGGAACAGGGAATCTTAATTAAAGGGGGCGAACCTTTAGAAGCGGCTTGTAAAATTAAAGTTGTTGTGTTTGATAAGACTGGAACTTTAACTAAAGGAAAACCGGAAGTAACTGATATTATTTCTTTTGACGGCTTGGATAAAGATGGCATTTTAATGATTTCGGCGAGTTTAGAAAAACAATCAGAGCATCCGCTAGCTGAAGCAATATATTCTTATGCGAATAGTAAATCTGTTAACTTAAAAGAAGTGAATGCATTTTCGGCAATTGCTGGGTATGGTGTTAAAGGATTAGTCGATGGTCAAGAATATTATTTTGGTAATCGTCGTTTAATAACTGAGGTCCTGAGGCTTACTATTAATGAAATTGACTCCAGTTTAACTAAATTAGAAGAGGCTGGGAAAACTGCAATGATACTTGCAACTTATGAAAAAATATTGGGAGTAGTCGCGGTAGCTGATACAGTTAAAGAAAACTCCGCGGAAGCAATTTTAAAGCTAAAAAAATTGGGAATTGAGGTTTATATGATTACTGGAGACAATGAAAGGACTGCCCGTTCAATCGCTCTTCAAGTTGGGATTAAAAATGTATTATCTGAAGTGCTGCCAGAAGACAAAGCTAATGAAATTAAAAAACTCCAAAAATCTGGATTTAAAGTAGCAATGGTAGGTGACGGTATTAATGATGCTCCAGCTTTAGCTCAGGCTGACCTAGGAATAGCGATGGGTTCAGGAACTGACGTTGCTATTGAAGCGGGCGGAATCATTGTTATGAAAAATGATTTAAATGACATCGTTACTGCCTTTCAGTTATCACGTGAAACAATGGGTAAGATAAAACAGAACATGTTCTTTGCCTTATTTTATAATGTGATTGGAATTCCGATTGCCGCACGCGTATTTGCTAACTTTGGGATTGTTTTAAAACCTGAGTTAGCTGGTTTGGCGATGGCTTTTAGTTCTGTATCGGTTGTTGGCAACTCTTTACTACTTAAATATTTCAAGCCAAATAAGAGAAATTATTTATCCTTAATCGCACCAGTGATGATGGTGATTGTTTTTACTTTTGGATTTTTTGAATTTGCAAAATTAAGTTCAAAGATGGATAGCCAGGGAATGGCACAACTCGTTTCTGTCCAAGGTGCAGCTAACATTAATAATTTTATTACAAACAATGAAACAAAGATTAATTTTGTCGATAATAATCCAAAATTATTTTTGAGCGTTGATGACTTTCCAAGAGAAGTGAGATTAAGCGAGGGAACCATGGATATAAACAATGATGAAATGGTTATTGGCTATAATGAAGCTATGATGATGAAGAAAGAAAAATTAATTAAAGAGCCAGGTGATAACTTGAAAGATTTCTTTGGTATAGGTAGTATGAAGGTGGTTGGCGTCCTCAAGCCAACCGGAACTATGCTTGATGATTATCATTTAGTAAATCGAGATACGCTGGCAAGAATAACGGGTACATCTAAATCATTTTATGTCTCCGAAAAGAAATAATATGAAAAAATTTATTTTGATGCTGAACGGCCCAATGTGTGCCGGGAAAAGCACTACTAGCGAATTACTACTTAGTGAAATTAAAAATTCATTTAGAGTTTCGTCGGATAAAATTAAATGGTTGATTTCTAATTATTCAAAAGATGAACACAGTGAGCTTGCTTACAAGCTAACTCTGACTTTAGCAAATTCAGCTTTTCATGAAGGCTTGTCTTTAATTATTGACAGCAATACTTATTCTACAAAAATAGCCTCACTCAGTTATATGGAATTAGCTAGATCGGAGAATGCTAAATTCATAATTGTTAACATTGAGGCGCCAATAGAAGTTTTGACGCAAAGATTTAAAGAAAGACTTATAAGCGCCAAAGAAGCTAAGAGCAAAATCTCAGTCACTACCATAGATAGAATGCTTGAAATTCATCAAAAATATATTGATGATAAAGATGGAAATAACCTCACTTTTGATTCAAGTCTGCTAAAACCTGAAGAAATTTGTCAGAAAATTAAAGAATTGATTAATATTTAATAAATTTATGATTTGGTTTTTATTAGTAATTACCGCCGTCTTCTTTATTGTCTTTGAAACAGTTTTAGAAAAGAAAACTTTAAGTGAAGCGAGAACTTTTGATTTCGTTGCCATGTTTTCTTTCGCAAACGCGATTGTTTTAAGCCCATTTCTCTTAGTGGCTGATTTATCACAAATAAATTGGTATATTTTGGGGATTATTTATTCCGCCTCGATTCTCTCCACTATTTCATCTTTGCTTATTTTTAAGGCCATGAAGCATAGTGCAATTAGTGAAGTCGCTCCAATTTTAGCCATTCTTCCTCTAGTTGTTTCGCTTTTAGCTTTTTTTGTGCTCGGAGAGACGATGAATTTTATTCAAGTAATTGGTTTGTTCTTAATGGTTGCCGGAGTGATGTTTCTGGAATTTAAAAATTTTAAGTCTGGTGATGGAATATTTAGAAAGGGAAGAAAGAGATATATTCTTTATATCTTTCTTTGTTTAATTTTAGGTGGTGCTGGTGCGGTTTTTGATAAAGCGATTCTTTCACGTTTTGATATTAATTCTTTGGCATATTTAGCGATCGTTCAAATATTTATTGCTCTTAACTACCTTTTATTTATCGGGATTAAGCCTAAATTATTCTCTGAATTAAAGGGAAGTGTTTATAAATTTTGGAAAATTATTTTGTTGATATCATTATTTACCGTTGTTCACCGATATTTATACATTTCCGCCATTAAATTAGCTGCTAGTATTGGTTTGGTGGTTGCAGTTTACAGATTATCGTCATTGTTCAATATCTTTGTGGGTGAAAAGTTTTTCGGAGAAACTGATATTTTGAAGAAAATTGTCGCTACATTAATTATTCTAAGTGGCGTTTTTTTGTTGGTTATCAGTTGATTGACATTTTCTTGCCCTAGTTTTAGTTATTAGTTACAATATATTTATTAATAAAGTAAGAATATTTTATGCTAACTCAAGTTATTATTTTAATTGCCTCCTTGGTTGTACTTGGTTTTGCGGCTGATTATTTAGTTAATTCAAGTATTAAGATTGCTCGCAAGTGGCATGTATCAGAGATGTTTATTGGTTTGACTATCGTAGCCATGGGCACTTCGGCCCCTGAAATCGCAGTCTCAGTATTTGCAGCCTTAAAAGGACAAGGTGATTTATCAGTTGGCAATGTTATTGGTTCAAATATTTTTAATCTAGGTTTTATTTTGGGCTTAGTTGCAATTATTGCTCCGCAAATTGTTCCTAAAAAAATGGTTTACCGCGATGGTTTGGTTTTGCTATCCTCAACTGCGATGATTTTCTTGTTCATGCTTGATTTAAAAATTGTTTTTTGGGAGGGAATGATTCTATTAGCTTCTCTTATTTCTTATTTAAGCTTTTTATGGATTAAAAAGGATGTTCCAACCGACGATGAGACAACTGGAGAGGCTGGGACCTGGAAAGATTATTTAATTTTTATTGTTAGTTTAATTGTATTAGTTAAAAGCTCTGATTTTACCGTCTCTGCAGCTGTTTATATTGCTGAATATTTTAAAATTTCTGCCTGGGCAATAGGCGCAACTATTGTTGCCGCTGGAACTAGTTTGCCTGAAGTCGCAACTTCCGTGATTGCAACCGTAAAAAAGAAATTTGGTTTATCTATTGGTAATGTTGTTGGTTCTGATATATTTAATACTTTCGGAATTTTAGGTATTAGTAGTATGATAGCGCCGATTGCTCTTCAGTCGAGAACACAAATTTTAGGCATGGCCGATTCTTTATTTTCGGTTGGTATTTTAGTTATAACTATAATAATGACGCTTCTTTTTATGCGTAGCGGCTGGAAAATAAGTCGACGTGAGGGCGTATTCCTTTTTGTTATAGCGATTTTAAGAATGGCTTTTGAGATTTATGCTGGGAAAATTTAATTTTTAAGTTTACGTAAATTATAATAATTTAAGCAGATTGTTTATACTAGAATAATTATAAAAGACGCCGATTATTTTAAGCGTCTTTTTTTGTTTTTTAGCTATTGCGAACCGTTCGCATTTGTGATATATTTATTTGATATGAAAAACATTCACGAAATTTTAATTAAAGCAGGTTATAAAATTACAACTCCGCGTTTACTGATTTTAGATAAATTAAAAAAAGAACATAAGCCTATTTCTGCTAGAAATTTACACGGAAAACTGAAAAATATTAATTTAGCCTCAATCTATAGGGCCTTGAATTTATTTGAGGAGCTGCATATTGCTAATGTTGAGCTTATAGATAAAGAAAAGCTATATTGCATTTCCGGAGAACCACATCATCACATAGTTTGTCAGAAGTGTGGGTATATGGAGAAGGTGCCATGCAATCATTCATTCTATGATATTAAAAATTTTTCCAATGTTCATCACCAGCTAACTCTAAGTGGGGTTTGTGATAAATGTA
>CAZCQW010000003.1:11488-26815 GCA_964500975.1 uncultured Gammaproteobacteria bacterium
ATTCAAAAATAAAAAGCAAGCAGTAATTATTTTAATAATTTTCCATGTAATTTTGTTTAGTGCAATTTTTATTGTAAGAAATAATTTTAAAGAAGAGGCTCGTAAATCAGATAATAAGTTGAAAGTTATTACTACGATTTTTCCTACTTATGATATGGCCAGAGCAATTGGCGGCGAAAATATTGAATTGAGTCAGCTTTTACCGCCTGGCGTTGAGTCTCATTCTTTTGAGCCAAAGCCTAGTGATATGATGAAAATTAATGAGGCGGATATTTTCGTTTATACTGGTGATGTGATGGAGCCTTGGGCTAAGGATATTATTAAGGGGGTAAGTAACTCTGATTTGATAATCGTTGATGCTAGTCAGGGCGTCAAGTTTATTAATTATGAAAAAAATGAAGAAGGTAGCGAGAGCGAAGAGTCAGAAAAACATGAAGAGCATGGACATGAGGGAACTGATCCACACATTTGGTTAGATTTCGATAATGTAAAACTAATGGCTTCTAATATTACTCAAGCTTTAATAAAGAAAGATGAAAAAGATTCCTCATTTTATCAATTAGCCTTAACTCAATATAACAATGAAATTGATAAGCTAGATTTTGAATATAAAAACTCTTTGTCGGACTGTTCTAGTAATAAAATAATTTATGGTGGACATTATGCCTTCGCTTATCTAGCCGCTAGATATAATTTAAAATTTTCAGCCGCTCAAGGTTTTTCACCTGACTCTGAACCAACCGCTAAAGATTTAATAGGTTTAGTTGAGCAAATAAATAAAGAAAATATTTCTTACGTTTACTATGAAGAATTAGCTAGTCCAAAAATTGCTGAAACTATTGCTAGCGAAACCAGCGCTAAATTACTGTTACTTAGTGCGGCGCATAATTTAAGCAAGGAAGATTTTAATTCTCAAATTTCCTTTTTTGAAATCTTAAAAAATAATTTGATTAATTTAAAACTCGGATTAAATTGTAAATAATATGGAAATTTTGGATGTTAATAATTTATCTTTTAGCTACGGATCCGCACCAGTGCTTAGCGGTGTCTCTTTTACTATAAATAGAGGAGATTTTATTGCTTTAGCTGGCCCCAATGGAGCTGGTAAGACGACTTTAATTAGAATTATTTTAGGTTTAGAAAAAAATCAAACTGGGGATATAAAAATTTTTGGTGGTAATCTTGGAGCTAAAAAAAATTGGAGCCGAATTGGCTATCTTCCGCAGCGAGTAAATATTTTTAACCCCTTATTTCCCGCGACGGTTGAAGAAGTTGTTTCTTTAGGATTATTATCTCAAAAGAATTATCCAAAAAAAATAAATAAATCTGACGAGGAAAAAATAGATAATGTTTTAGAACTTTTAGAAATTAGAAATTTAAAAAAACGCCCCGTGAACGAACTATCAGGCGGCCAACAGCAGAGAATATTTTTAGCTCGCGCCTTAGTTTCTAATCCTGAACTTTTAATTATGGATGAGCCAAGTACAGCGCTTGATCCCGAAATGCGTGAGACTTTTTTTAAGATAATTCAGAAATTAAATAAAGAAAATGGCGTGACGGTTATAATTATTACCCATGACACCGCTCAAATGGGGGAATATGCTAATCGATTATTATATTTAGATAAGAGAGTAATTTTCTGCGGGCCATTTGCTGATTTTTGTCACTCCGGAGACATGGAAAAATATTTTGGCCACTTCGCACATCACTTAATTTGTCATCAGCACTAATATATGAATATTTTAGATCTATTAAATTACGAGTTTATTTCTAGGGCTTATTTAGCCGGCTCTTTTATTGCAGCCTTATGTGCTATGCTCGGATTAATTTTAGTTTTACGTAAACTCTCATTAATCGGCGATGGACTTTCACATGTTAGTTTTGGCGCGATTGCTCTGGGATTATTTTTTGGCTTCTATCCATTTTATGTAGCTGTGCCAATTGTTATTTTAGCATCATACTTAATTTTAAAATTAACCGAGAAGGCAAAAATTTATGGTGATGCAGCGATTGGGATAGTTTCTTCGGTTGGGATTGCTAGTGGCGTGATTTTAGCTAGTTTATCTAAAGGGTTTAATGTTGATTTATTTAGTTATTTGTTTGGAAACATTTTAGCAATTAGTAATCAGGAAGTTTATTTATCTATTATTTTATCACTACTCGTTTTAGGAACAATTATTTTTTTATACCAAGATTTATTTTCAACGACTTTTGATGAAGAGTATGCGAAAGTATCGGGGATTAAAACCGAACGCATCAATTTAATTATTATGGTGCTTACCGCTATAACAGTCGTGCTGGCGGTTAAGGTTGTTGGCATCATGTTGGTTTCTGCTCTTTTAATTTTACCAGCCGTAACCGCTCTTCAAATAGTTAAAGGTTTTAAAGCGGCAATGATTAGTGCTTTAATTATTTCCGTACTTTCAGTTTTGATTGGTATTAGTGTTTCTTTCTATGCTGATATCCCGGCCGGGGCAACTATTGTTATGATTAACTTTGTTTTGTTTGTTTTTGCCTTTTTAGTTAATAAGCTGAAATAGGGAATTAGGCTATTATTAGTAAAAAAGTTAAAATTAACTCCTATTTATCCCCCTCAAGTATTGACAAATGATAAATTATATGATATAATAATCTCATAGTTAAATTAATTTGTACTTTTCAAAACAATCATAAAAAACAAAATACGCCATGGGAATCAGAAAAAGATTTATTGTTCCGGATAATTTTCCGAAACCAGTTATTAATGAAAAAGCTGACCGTCACCTTATTCCAGTTATGGAATTGGAATTTAACAATTCCGAAGAAGAGCCCGTAGCCTGCTACTGTGCCGGTAAGTACAAAACCAAAGACGATGTATCTGAATCTATTGAAGATGAAGAAGCTCGTTTACTGGACGCTATTGATGAAGGCATCATGAACGAAGAAGAAGCTTACGAAATTCTTCCTTTCGCTGGTGAAGAGCCAAGATTATGTGTACCCGGTCGCGTGGTAAAAACTGTAAAAAGAGTTTTGCACCCTGAAAGAAAAAGACCAGTAGCCGCTTGTTTCTGCGCACTTACCGGACTTTTAATCTTCGTGTACTAATCCCACCCTCAAAAAAACAAGCCCCATTTAATCAATGATTAGACGGGGCTTTTTTCTTTTTAAGCTTCTAAAGAAGTTATAATTTCATCAAGAATTTTTTTTAATTTTGGTTCGATAATTTTTGAACCGCTGTAGTCAATAAATTCCTGAGCCGAAACTGGTTCGCCATTTTTTTGATAAATGACTGCTTTTTCAATAGCGTCTAACTTATCTAGTTGATTGGCAATTTTTGCACGTCTGGTTTTTCCTTCCTCATATTCTAACCAGAGTTTAAAAATTAATTTTCCGAAAGGACCAAGTTTATTACATTGTTCTTTCATTGCCTTAATTTCTATTTCGCGTTTTTCCTCAAGTGTAAATCGGTGATCGGGCGGACAATTAGGATCAGTGCGCATATCCCCGACACCTTTTACTTGCTCAACCCAGTCATGAACTTTAAGCATTTTAGGCAAGCCTTTTATTTCAGGAAAAAGGCGTTTGGCTTTAGTCACTAAATCGTCACTATGTTTTCCAACGGTTTCGGGATTCTTTACGCCTCTATCAACCCAGCCAGTGCGTGGCAAGGAATAAAGATTAGCAATAATGTCTAAAACATAAAAACGGTATACCCCCTTAACGGATAATGGGTATTGGCTGATTTTTTTCATGATTATTGATTTAAAAGTGCTATATTTAGTTGATTTTTTATAGTACATCTAGTCCGTGTTTTTGTAAATATAACCGATTTTTTATCATTGACAAAAGCATATATTCGTGATATATTAGGTAGATACTTTAAAAACTGAATAACAAAAAACAAAACATAAAATGGAAGCAAATCAGACGATTGATTTATGGAACAAGTTCCGGTTTTCTAACACAGACGAGAAAAGGAAGGCGGAGTGGTTTAAATACTCGCTCGAGCTTTTCTCAGGGCTTAAAAAAGGAAATACTGGCCTTATCGCTGACACAGGGACAGGGAAGACTGTTATGGCTTTCCTGGTACTTGAAGCTTTAGGAATACGAACACTATTTCTAACTCCTACAGTTATTTTAACCGGACAACACGCCAAGCTTTACAACGACATTATTGAAAAAGATGCATCAGTTGTTACCGGTCAAAAAACGAAAAGAGAATGGAGTCAAAGTAATTTAACTATTGCTACTCCGCACGTATTTTTAGCGGATAGAGAAAAAGGCTTAGTGAACGAAAAATCATTTGACTTGTTGATAATTGATGAGATGCATAAAGGGCAAGGGGCGTATCCCTATGTAGAAATTGCCGCTCTCTTTAATAAGCAAGAAAAAAAGATTCTTTGTTTATCAGCATCGCCAGGCGCAAGTCATGAAGACATTGCTTGGATGGAGAAGATTTATCAAATCAAAAACTGGGTAACGGCTGATATTGAAAAACCGGGCACTAAACATCGGCAGGTAAAAGTTGAACTTTCAGAAGAACTTAAAAATGTTTTACCATATTTTAAAAAAGTTTATTTAGAAACTTTAAAAACATTGTGTAAAATTTTTGAAGATCAAAAGAAAGAAATTATTGTTCCTATCGACGCAGAAAATCCTTTTCTAACCCAAGTTGATAACGACAGGTTGGGCAAGTTAATTGAAATTTTGGATAAGCCAGAATTTTATGAAGCGCAATATTTGTTTGCCAAGCAATACAAACTTGCTCATCTCTATCGAACTTTGATGTGTGAAGGCTATGCCACTTTTTTGGATTATGTAAATTTATCCTTAGTTAAAGATAAGACAAAATCAGCCTTATCCATAACTAATGATACAGAGTTCAGAAAAGTTTATTCATTCATTAAAGATCTTCAGCTTAAAAAACTTCATCCTAAGGAAGAAGCCTTACTGGATGTTATAAGAGAGATGAAATGGCGCAACAAAAGTATGTTAGTATTTGTTTCTTGTAAAAGTACGGCGCGATATTTATCACAGCTGGTAAATTTACAAGGCTATAAATCAGATGTGCTTTTAGGAGGGAAGGATAAATCGCTTAAACAACAAACTCGAGTAATTAAAGAATTATCCGAGCAGAAATTGCAGATTATATTTGCAACTTCAGTCGTTGAGGAGGGCTTATCTTTACCGGAAATAGAAGCCGTTATTCATTACAATCAACCCGCAACTGAAATTGCTCGTTTGCAACGCGGTGGTAGGACTGGGCGCTTTCGTGAGGGCCTAGTTATTTTTCTGACTATGAATATTCCGTATGAAATGTCTTTGTATTTTGCAACTTTGTCAAAGTTAAAAAAAATGAAGTCAATTTTCTACGAATCGGAGCGAAAAAAATTGATTGAAAAAAAATCTAAAGCCAAAAAAAGAAAAATTGATCTTAGTGGCCAATTAACTTTGATGTTCGATACTGAAGAATTAATATTCTAAGGTAAAAAAATTTAATTAAGACGGCTTAAACCCCCGTCTTTTTTCATATCTATTGACAAAAACTAGGTATATTTGATAAAGTTTTGTTTTCCTTTAACAATATTAACTAATCCACAAAAGACGAATATGATCGTCTCGGTTGGAGCAAATAAAAAAAATCATGAAAAAAAAACTTTTTGTCGTTTATGGCACGGATTCTGATAACGAAAAGGCTTTAACACCTTATATTCTCGAAGACTTAGAACCAAATCAAATATGTGTCATAAGGCTAAAAAACGCAGAGCCATATTCCGCTCTGAAAAACACGCTTGACGCCTTACGCCCCCACGAAAAAAATTATGATGAAATTTTTGTGGCATATTCCGGCGATAACCTGCATTTATTGAGTGATAATTTACCTTGTCAGAAAATTGACATGGCTCAATTGAGGAGAAAAATTACAAATGAAATTGGTGGTGCGATAATAACCGGACGTGACTATAAAATTTTGGCTCAGACTTTTTCTAAGTTTATTATCGGAAAGATTAATCCGGTGTAAATAAATTTAGTGACACTAAGTCAGACATAAACCCATTACTACTAGTAGTGGGTTTTTTAATTGACAAAGAGCCTTAGCTTTATTATAGTTTATTATTACTTTAAAAATGTGTTCAAAATAATAATCACCATCAAAAACGAAGAAAATGAAAAAAGTTGTGTATGTGGGATGTGCTTTAACTCAGGCGCCACCAGAATTTAGAGAAGCCGTAGAAGAACTTAAAAAGAAGTAGAGGAAAGTAAGGTTTGCATAGTGCTTAAATTTAAGGGCTTGTCAGACAAATATGTTCCTCATGATGTTTATATTCACGATATAAACAAGTGCGTTCGTAAATGCGACCTCTTGGTTGCAATTTGTGATTACCCATCAATTGGTTTGGGCTATGAAATGGCGACTCAAGGAGAAGCTCGTCATAGACCGATATTAGCCGTTGCTCATAAAGAAGCTCTAATCAGCAAGTTGATTATTGACACGAGAACCCCCGGCTATGAGTTTAAACGTTATGAAAAATTGCTTGATGTCTATCACATGATTATTGCTAAATTGCGGTCACTTGACGGTACTAGACCGCGATATCGGCGCTAACATTGTTTACCCGTGCGATTTGTGCGGGTTTTTTATTAGGTTTATTGCATAAAACCATTAATATTTCAGTTTATGAGTGCAGTGCGACAATTATATTTAGCCTTTACTATTATATAGGCCCCCTTTACTTTTAATTATAATCGGGTTAATATACATAAGACTAACAGTGTCAACGATGTTCGTAGACTTGTACATAGATTATCAATTATAAAATAAGCATATGGCAAAACGAAGCACAGGAGTAGGAAAAATGAAAAAATCTCATTCTCACAAGACTGCAAAACGTCTTGAAGTTAAGCGTGTAATGCTAGAAACGTTAGCTGCTAAAAGAAGCCACCGCTAAACGACAATTTGAACTAGATTTTTTTATAAGCTACTTTTTAGTGGTTTATTTTTGTTTCTATTTTTAGTCAGTAATTATTGCTATAATGAGATAGATGAGAAAATCACTATTTACAATTATAAAAATAATTTTAGCCCTCATCTTGGGTGCCTTTTTAATTTTAGTCGTTGGTTTTTTTGCTATTCGTTTTGGCTTTACTAATGTTGCCGGCGAGGAAAATATTGATTCTTTTGAGTATAATCAAATTGCTAAAAAAGAACTAATAATTAATACTGAGCATATTGAAAATCAAACTAGATTACCGGAGATATTTTCAGTTTATGGTCCAAATGAAAAGATAAATCGCTGCAAACTTTTAGTTGCTAGTCGCTATAATGATTATATTGGCGCTTCAATTTATAAGGCCTATATTGATTCTCGTTCCGAGGTTTTATTAGATAGAATGCTTTTAGCTTTAAAGTTACGACTACCGGACAAGGATGTCTTTGGCCTTGATTTAGAAAAATGTAAGACTACAGCAGAAGTCCCACCAGCGCTTGATGAATTGGCTTTAATTTTTAAGAATCCTAAGAGTCCAAATATATACACTTGGCAGAATGGTGAATCCTGGGGTATTATTCGAGAAGCGCTTATTAAAGACAGAGAAATTATTAACGAGTCCGCCCTTAAGGCCGGCGTTCAGCCGCGCCTCCTTCTTTCAGTGGCGATTGTTGAGCAGTTACGTCTCTACTATACACAAAGAGAACTGTTTGAAAAATTTTTTAAACCACTAAAGATTTTAGCTAATGCAAATAAAATGGCTTGGGGAGTGATGTCTATTAAAGAAAAAATGGCTATTCAGACAGAAAATTATTTAAAAGATTCAAAATCACCATTTTATCCAGGAGAAGAATATAGAAATTTGTTAGATTTTTCTGATGGCGTTGATAAGAACAAAGAAAGGTATAATCGCTTAACCGATAGTAGAAATCACTATTATTCTTATCTTTACGGCGCATTGATTATTAAAGAGTTGGAAAGCCAGTGGGCACAATCTGGTCATGACATTATCTATAGACCAGAGATAGTTGCTACTTTGTTCAATATTGGATTTGATAAATCTAAGCCAAAAGCGAATCCTATGGTTGGTGGCTCTACTATAGAAATAGACGGTGAAAAATATTTTTTTGGTTCTTTAGCTTATGAATTCTATTATTCCGGCGAACTAGTTGAAGAATTTCCGTTTAATTAAATAATTAAAATCCGCCCGAGGCGGAGTAAACAAATATATATGTCAGATGTTTATAAAGAATCAGTTAATTTACATTTAAAAAATAAAGGTAAATTAGCGATAGTTAGCAAGGTCCCACTAAACGATAAAAACGATTTGTCGCTCGCTTATACTCCCGGGGTATCAGAAGTTTGTCGAGTTATTGCGGCTGATAAATCTCTAGCCTTTACTCATACAATGAAGGGTAATATGGTTGCCGTAATTAGTGATGGGAGCGCAATTCTTGGTTTAGGAAATCTTGGGCCTGAAGCGGCTCTGCCAGTCATGGAGGGGAAGTGTATTTTGTTTAAAGAATTTGCCGACGTTGATGCTTTTCCAATTTGTCTTGATACGCAAGACGAAGAGGAGATAATTAAAACTATTAAATATTTAGCACCAGTTTTTGGCGGCATTAACCTAGAAGATATTTCCGCGCCGCGTTGCTTTAATATCGAGAAGCGCCTTAAAGCGGAATTAAATATTCCAGTTATGCACGACGATCAGCATGGAACGGCCACGGTTGTTTTAGCGGGCTTAATTAATGCTTTAAAATTAAGAGGATTAAATAAGGAAGAATCTAAATTAATCGTTAATGGTGCGGGTGCGGCTGGGTTAGCCATTACTGATTTATTACTTAAGTATGGCTTTAAGAATTTAATTATTTGTGATAGCCAAGGAGCTATTTATTCTGGACGTGAGTCATTAAACTCTGAAAAAGAAAAATATGCCCTACTTACAAATAGAGAAAAAATCGTTGGTGGTTTAGCTGAAGTTATAAAAGGCGCGGATGTTTTTGTCGGTGTATCGGCAGCCGGAGTTTTAAGCGAGGAAATGGTTAAGACTATGAATGAAAAACCAATTGTTTTTGCGCTTGCTAATCCTGTCCCAGAAATTATGCCTGACTTAGCAAAATCAGCCGGTGCATATGTAGTTGCAACTGGTCGCAGCGATTTTCCTAATCAATTAAATAATGTTTTAGCTTTCCCGGGAATATTTCGCGGCGCACTTGATAATAAAGTAAGTCAGATTACTGATGAAATGTTAGTTAGAGTAGCGGAAAATTTAGCCGCTTTAGTCGAGGCGCCAAGTGTAGAAGAAATTCTACCTAATCCATTCAATAAAGAGGTGGCTTTAGCTGTTGCTAAAGCTATTTATGAGTAATTTACAAGTTATCAAAGATATAAAAAATCAGCTTTTAAAAGCTGATTTTTTATAATTAAAAATTAATTCTTCACCGCCATGCGTTTATAAAATATTTGTTTAACAATTTCAACTATCATTAAATAAACAATAACTAGTCCAGCGATAGTAAGTAGCGCGTACCAAGGTAGCGGTGAGAAGCCAAATAATTCACCAATTCCTTTTTGGGTCAAAAGAAAACCTAATAGAACTGCCCCCACAGTTGTCATAACTAAATATTTACTAGGACGAGACTGTAAGAAAGGAATTTTTTGAGTTCTGATAATATATATTACAAAAGTCTGGGTAGCAAGGGATTCGATAAACCAACCGGCTTGAAAAGTCGCGACGTCTAAATGAAAAACAGCATAGAGAATATAGAAAGTTAATAAATCAAAAACAGAAGAAATTGGACCAAAGACTATCATGTATTTTTTAATAAAATTCATGTTCCAGTGTTTTGGTTTTTTTAAATATTCAGGATCAACGTTATCAGAAGGGATTGATAGCTGAGAAGTGTCGTAAATAAAATTATTCAGTAATATTTGACTGGCTGTCATCGGAAAGAAGGGAAGAAATAAGCTAGCGCCAATTAACGAAAACATGTTTCCAAAATTTGAGCTCAAACACATAAGCAAATATTTCATCGTATTGCCAAAAGTTTTTCGACCTTCAATTACTCCCTCCATTAATTCCTTCAAACCTTTTTGTAAAAGAATAATATCCGCTGTCTCTTTTGCAACATCAACTGCATTATCAACCGAAATACTAACGTCAGCAACTTTAAGAGATGGAGCATCATTAATCCCGTCGCCTAAATAACCAACGACTAAGCCGTTTCTTTTTAGCTCAATAATAATTTTTTCTTTTTGACTTGGAGACAAGCGTGCACAGATAGTGGCGTTATTTATTTTTTTGAATATTTCTTCGTCGCCTAAGTTGTTTAAATCTAATTCGTCGCCAGTTATAATTCCTTTAATTTCTAGGTTTAAATCTTCGCAAATTTTTTTAGTAACAAGCGCGCTGTCACCAGTTAAGATTTTAATATCAACTCCGTGCTCCTTCATGAAAACTAGAGTTTCTTTAACATCGTCTTTAGGTGGATCATAAAAAGCCATAAGGCCTCGAAGAACCAGATCTTTTTCTTCGCTCATTTCATAGCAATCTTTTTTTTCTTTAATATTTTTTTCGGCAATTGCTAATATTCTTAAGCCTTCGCCGCTTAATTCGTCATAAAGTTTAGCGACAGTTTTGATGATTTCGGCGGTAATTGGTTTTATCTTTTTTCCGTCTAAATAAAATGAACTAATTTTAAAAATTTCTTCAGGCGCGCCTTTAGTAACCATTGTAAAATTACCATCTTTTTCATAAATAATTGAAGATCGTTTGCGATTAAAATCATAAGGTAATTCTTCAATTTTTTTGCAATCTAAAACATCTAGATGTTCATGTTGTAAAATTGCTTCATCAAGAACGCTTTTTATTCCGGTTTCAAAATAGCCGTTAATATAGGCAACTCTTAAAACTTCGGGTGAATCGTTGCCAAATATATCTAAATGCTTTATTAAAGTAATCTTGTCTTGAGTTAGTGTTCCAGTTTTATCAGTGCATAAAATATCCATAGAGCCAAAAGTTGGTATGGAGTTTAATCGCTTAACTAGAACGCCATTTTTTGCCATTCTCATGGCCCCTCTAGACATGTTGACGCTCATAATCATTGGCAGCAGTTCTGGAGTAACGCCAACGGCAACGGCTAGAGCAAAGAGAAATGATTCGAATAAACCCTTATCTAAAAAAGAATTAATTAAAAAAATTATCGCCACAATAACAGCGATTACTCTGATAATTAAAAAACCGAAACTTTTTAAGCCTTTCTCGAAAGAATTTTCTACTTCTGGTCTAATAATTTTTTGAGCAATTTGTCCGAATTCAGTATTAAGCCCAATCGAGGTTATTAAAAATTGGCCAAAACCAGAAATTACATTAGTTCCAGAAAAAATAACAAAATTTTTATCCATGTCTTTTTCAACCGGCAAGCTTTCTCCCGTTAAGCTTGATTCATTAAGGTAAAAATCATTGGCTTTAATTATGCGTCCATCGGCTGGAACTATGTCACCGGCAGAGAGAAATATAATATCGCCGGGAACGATATATTTTGTATCAATTTCTTGCTGCTTGCCGTCTCTTAAAACTTGGGAGCGAATAGCAATTCGACGAGCAATTTTATCAGCCGCTTTATTCGATTTATGTTCTTGGTAAAAATTTAATAGAACACTTAGAAGTATCATGGTTAAAATAATAATCATGCTTCTAGTTCCTCCTGTCGCCCCAGAAATAAGAGCTGCCCCCATTAAAACTAGAATTAGAGGATCTTTAAAATAACTTAGAAACTTTATAAAAGGATGACGCTTCTTGCTAGCGGCAATTTGATTATAACCAATAAGTGAAGATCGTTTAATTGCGTCTTTAGTCATTAGACCCCTTTGGCTTGATTCTGTTAAAACATAGAGCTTGTTTAGGGAGGATTTATTAAGCTGTTCAAGGGTTATTTTGTAGTTTTTCATAAGTTTATTTTATGTTCACATTATACCATTATTTCTATTTTTCTAGCACTAAATTGCGAAATTTTTCAGCTTTTTGGCAGGCGGATAAGATTGGTTTAATGAGTTTATTTATAATTACAACTTCCTCGCCTATACCATTTTTAAATAGAGAATCTTCTGCTTGGCTACACAGAAGTCTTAAATCATAAATAATCTTCGAAGCAATTGTATCTGCAAAAAGTAAATATATAGAGCCCAAGTCATTTTTAAGATTTAGGCTAGTTCTTGTTTCTTTGACGACTTTTAAAATTTTAATAGTTAAGGTAGTCAGAAAACCTTCTTTTAAATCATCTAGCCAGTCCTTGCTATCATCGGCTAATTGTTTTGCGGCCAGGGAAAATCTAAAGAATTTAAGAGTTGATTGAACTTTTCGGCTTTTAATTTTATAGCCAAGAAATGACAAAAGAGCGATTGGTCCGAGGGCTAGAACTAGGGATTTATCAGCAAGAACTGTTAAGTCATTTATTTTTGGTAGTTTTTTTGGTATGAAAATTGAATCGTTGATAATAGTTAATTTTTTTTGAGTTAACTCTTTTTTATTAGCTATACTTAAATCATTAAAAGTCTTTTCTAGTAGTTTATAATAGTCTGGCGCAAGGTTTAATTGGTAGTGAATTTTTAAATAAAGGCGAAAGTAGTCATTTGCTTTTGGTAATTCGGATATTTTCCCCTCATTATCGAGAAAATCATCATAAATATTAAAAGCTTTCCAGAGATAGACTTGAGCACTTTGAACTTTCTTTAGTATTTTTTTAATTTTAATTTGTTCTTCAGCAGATAAAGACTTGCTAAGCCAAAGGGGCCAATAATAAACACCCTCTTTTTTATTTGTTCTAAGATTTTGCATCTTTTTTTGGAATATTAATAAGAAAAGTTGATCCTTGGTTTATAATACTAGTAACTAAAATCTCTCCCTGAAAATCTTTTTCGATGATATCTTTAGTTGTTGCTAGTCCTATTCCAAGTCCGCGGCCGTTAGATTTTTTAGTACTAAAGAATGGTAAAAATATTTTTTTAATATTTTCTTCGCTTATTCCGGTACCACTGTCAGAGATTTTTATTTTTATATTGTCGTTAGTATTAATTAAGTTAATAATTACAATTTTTTTAGCCGATCCCTCACAAGTCTCTATAGCGTTAGCCAGAATATTGATAATAACTTGACTGAATTTTAAGGCGTCGCCACAAATTTTAAAGTCTCCCTCATTTATAAACTTAATTTCAACTTGAGCCCTCCTGGCCTTGTAAGACAGAATTTGAATAGTCTGTTCAATTTCTTGATTAAGCGAAAAAATTTGAATTAAACTTTCTCTAGAGATTTGTTTTTTAATACTAGAAATCAATCCTTCCATTTTATTGGTAGCGAGCAGTGCTTGGCTTAAATACGTTTTAGCACTTAAAATTTTCGAATCAGTTTCGATTTTTATTTGTTCAAGGTTTAAAGAGACGGCGGTTAAGGGGTTTATTAAATCATGAAAAATTCCTGAAGATAGGCGACCAAATTCAGCGAGACGGTAGAGCTGTTTTACTTTTTCAGCTTCTAAGGCTAACAATTCTTGCGTCCTAGCTTCTACTTTAATTTCCAAAGAATCTCTTTCTTCTCGTAATAACTTTTCGCTAAGATGGGCACGCTTTAAGGATTTATTTATTTCTTTAGTGAATAGCCAAGCAACGGCTGAAATAATTGTTAGTAAAACAATATTAGCGACAACGTCACCGATTTGAGCGGGAATATGTCGCCAGTAGCTTTTAACTGTGATTATTCCATAGCCTTGGGCTTCGTTTATAAATATTAAAATGATAGATATTATTAGTGTGCTAATAAATACAAAGCGCGTTCCAAGTAGAATGCCAGATAAAATAATCACTAAAACGGCCAGGAGTAATCCAGCTGGTAAATCAGCTCCCCAATTAAAGAGAGAATAAAACATTGGTAGGGCAAAGGTAATTATCAGTAAAGTTGAGGAAGTTTTAATCCATGTTTTACGACTTAACCAAAAAAGAAAAATAAAAAAGAAAAACGCAACTACGGTAACAAATAAAGGCAACCCCTTTCTTTCGCTATACAGAATGTGATCAATAATTCGTATAATGTTTAAAATGAATAAACCGCCGATAGAAAATAACAATAAAATATTAAGAATTAATTCTTTACGTTTTTTGTCTTCGTCTATTTGAATTGGGGTGAACAACCATTTTAACCACTTGGCCATTTTTGTGTTATTTGCTTTCATAATTTTAAATATTATTAAAACACCCCCAGTTAATTTCTTGGAGGTGTTTTGAATTTAATCTCGCCAGGGAATACCTGGGTTAGAAGCTAGGGCTAGAAGAATCGCGAAAGAAAGTAGTTGTTTATTAAATTTTTTCATATTAGTATATGTTGTTTTATACGGCGATATCGACTTTTTTTGGTTGCTAGCCTATCGCTTTATTAAGACTAGCAAAATGCTTATGAGATAAATTTAAAAATGATAAATATTTTTTTTATTTTTGTTCGTCGATTTTATAGCCACGGTTTGAGGCGGTAAAAATATATCTTCTGTCACTTGTTTCGAGTTTTTTTCGGATATTCATAATATGGACCTCGACTGTATTAGAAAAAGGATCAGCATTTATGTCCCAAACATTTTCCATGATTACTTGCCTGGAAATATATTTACCCTTATTTAGCATTAAATACTCTAATAATGAAAACTCTTTATCTGACATTGGGATTCTAATTCCTTTTCTGCTGACTAAAAACTTATCAGCATCGAGTTCTATATCCGCAACTCTCAAAACCTCTCCTTGTAAATTGCTTGGCCGCCTAAGTATGGCCTTGATTCTAGCGGTTAATTCAGAAAAGGCAAAAGGTTTTGTTAGATAATCATCAACACCCAAATTAAATAGCTCAAGCTTATCGTCTAGCTCGCTTAAAACAGTTAAGATTATAATAGGTGTAAAACATTTTTCTGCTCTTAATCTTTTTACAATCTCAAATCCGCTTAATCCTGGCAAAGTACAATCAAGCAAGATTAAGTCATAATTATTATTTCTGGCAAGTTCATAACCTTCGCGACCATCACTGGCTGTGTCAATTTTAAAACCAAGATTACCTAGTCCAAGAGATAATGATAAAACCATTCCTTGTTCGTCTTCAATGATTAGTAAATTCATAGTATTAATATATTATAAAAAAATTAATTAATTAACAATTAAAAACCCTGCTCAGATATCTGATGAGCAGGGTTGGACTTCTTATGGAAGAAGGACGTCTTCTGGCTCATAGCGTCCGAAGTAGTAAGTTGCGCGATGTTTACAACTAATATTCTCGACCCCGCACAAGGCTAAGCAGCCAAGCCAAACTTTGTGTTGGCAATTAGTT
>CAZCQW010000003.1:26825-42789 GCA_964500975.1 uncultured Gammaproteobacteria bacterium
GATTTATTAAAGCACTCGTGCTTTAAACAATTTTTACTCATATTATTTTTTCTTTATTATAAAAGACTAATAATGAAGAAAATATAAAGTATCCTAAGACCTGGGGATAAGTTTAATTATAATTTTGACGTTTGCCTTTTAAGCGGCTTCGCGATAAGATTATTAGTGTTATGAGCTTAAAAATATTTAAAATGCCTCATAAAAAGCAAGTACTTGAGGCTCTGCATGATAAGACTTCTGACCCTTTTTCAATTAAGGAGGGTTCATTTAAGTATGGTCAATTAAAAGACTCCTTCTATTATACTGATTGGACTGAGCAATCATTTTTATCCGATACTGGCAGTAAGGAGATGGTTAATAGAACATTTGATTTTAATAAACTAAAATATTTTTATTTAATAGTTCTTCTGGCTTTATTAATTATTGTTGGTCGCTCAGTTTGGCTTCAGGTTGTTAAGGGTGATTATTATAATTTACTGTCAGAAGGAAATCGGTTACGTGTTGAAACTATTGAGCCTAAAAGGGGTATTATTTATGCTCAAGATCTTAAAACATTAGTTCGCAACAAGGCTAATTTTGTTTTGTATTTAAGACCAATTGATTTGCCTAGAAACGAACTGCTTCGTGATGAGTTAATTAGGAAAGTTGCGCAAATATTGGATGAAGCTGAAGATGGGGGGTTTATAAAAGATGACGAAAGCACAAAACTAGCGGATAACGATAAAAGCGTAGATTTGATAAGTGATAAATCTTCTTTTTATAAGATTAAAGAGTCGTTGTCCACAGTTAAGATTGGTTCGCTTGATTCTTATCAGCCTTTGTTTGTTGCCGATAATATTGATTATGATAAGGCAATGCTTTTATCTATTGATTTGCCAAGTTGGCCTGGCGTATTTTTATCAAGTAAAACTAGACGAGAATAC
Organism: uncultured Gammaproteobacteria bacterium; assembly: GCA_964500975.1. Classification (GTDB taxonomy): domain Bacteria; phylum Patescibacteriota; class Patescibacteriia; order Patescibacteriales; family UBA12465; genus UBA12465. Next base: position 27,749 of record CAZCQW010000003.1, read on the forward strand.
CTTATGCCAAGCGCAACTGGTACCCCAGCGGTCTTGGGTGAAAATAGTCTCTCTCATATCCTTGGTTATACTGGAAAAATAAACGATAAAGAGCTTTTAGAGATGGGTAAGGAGTATTCTCGGATTGATTATATCGGAAAGAACGGTCTGGAATATTTTTGGGAAAAAGAATTAAAGGGTAGTGCTGGTTCAAAAAACATTGAAGTTGATGCCTTGGGCCGTCAGAAAAAAATAATTAACGAGGTTGCCGCTCGTGATGGCTCGAATTTATTGCTATCATTAGATTTAAATTTGCAGCAAAAAGCCGAAGAAATTACTAATGCCTATATTTCAAAAGCCGGTCTTCACAGGGCTTCGGTTATTATTATTAACCCAAATAATGGAGAGATATTGGCGCTAGTTTCTTTGCCTGCCTATGATAATAATTTATTTGCAAAAGGTATCAGTCAGGAAAATTATAATAAATTTTTGAATGATCCCGAGAGACCACTATTTAATAGATCTATTAGCGGCGAATTTCCCTCAGGATCAACTATCAAGCCAATCTTTGCAGTTGGCGCTTTGCAGGAAGGGATAATTAATGAAACAACTAGCTTTTTAAGCACTGGGGGACTTCGAATAGGCGAATGGTATTTTCCTGATTGGAAGTCTGGCGGTCATGGAACAACGAATGTTCGCAAGGCAATTGCCGAATCAGTTAATACTTTTTTCTATTATATAGGTGGCGGTTATAATGATTTTAGGGGGCTTGGATTAGAGGGTTTGTTAAAGTATTCTCGATTGTTTGGTCTTGGAGAAATTAGTGGGATTGATTTAAATGGTGAGCGAAAAGGATTTGTTCCCACAAAGAGCTGTAAAGAAAAGACTAAAAATGAGCCTTGGTATATTGGTGATACTTACCATTTTGCAATTGGGCAGGGAGATGTTATTGTTACTCCGCTTCAGGTTGCTAATTATACAGTGGCTTTCGCTAATGGAGGAACTCTTTATCAGCCTCATTTAGTGAGTAAAATTCTAGATTCTAATAATAAAGTTGTTAAAGAAATTTCACCAAGAATAATTAGAACTAATATGGTTGATGCCGATAATATGAGAATAGTTCGCGAAGGCATGCGTCAAACTGTTATTGCTGGCAGCGCTAGATCGCTTCAAATTCTTCCGGTTAGTTCGGCTGGGAAAACCGGAACAGCTCAATGGTCTAGTAAAAAGGGGCCACACGCTTGGTTTATTGGTTTTGCACCTTATGAAAACCCTCAGCTCGCAATCACAGTTTTAGTTGAAGAGGGGATTGAGGGGAGTGCAATTGCTGTACCAATTGCCAAGGATATTTTAAACTGGTATTTTACAACGCACAAAGCAACAAGTACTCAGATAAACTAATCTTAATTTTTTATGATTTTCCCTTTACCACTTCATCTAGCTATACATTTATATTTAGCCATTTTAACAGGTTACTTAGCTGGTAAATATTTTAAAAATATTTGGCTGGGTTTAATTGTTGGCGTAGTTGGCGGTTTTTTTATAGACCTGGATCATGTGTTGGAATATCTTTTAGTTTTTAATTGGCAATTTAATCTATATAATTTTTTCGAGGGTAGACAATTTTTAGTTTCCGATAAAATTCATTTATGGTTTCATGCTTGGGAGTATATTTATTTTCTATTGCTGCTAGCTTGGTTATTAAGGAAAAAAGAGATTATTAAAATTATTTTGATAACCATGTCACTAGCTATGAGCGTTCATCTTTTAACCGATACAATTATTAATAAAGTCCCCTTAAAATTCTATACTTTAAGCTATAGAGCTGGTCTTGGTTTTGAAGCAATAAACCTGATGAGCTCTGAGGCTTATCAAGAAAATCAAGATTTAAGAAAAAAATTAGGAGTATAATTTTTAGCCAATATTAAATAAGATATAATTACATTAGCACTCTCTTGACTTGAGTGCTAATTTTATTTATAATAAGCATATTAGTAACGTTAACGGTAGGTATTTTGTTAAACATATCATTTATGATTAGTGAGCGTAAAAAACTAATTCTAGAAACTATTCTTAAAGAATATTTAAAGACAGCCACCCCGGTATCGTCTGGCGTTTTGGTTCAAAATTATAAATTAGATATTTCGACTGCAACGGTTCGCAATGAAATGATGGAGCTTGAAGAGGAGGGATATATTTATCAGCCACACACTTCTGCTGGGCGAGTCCCAACCGAGACAGCCTATGAATTGTTTTTATCTGAAATCAAAGAAAATAAAAAAAAGCGTGAGCTAAAAGAATCTGAGAGTGAAATTCTGGAAAGTATATTTAAGGACGATGAACATGCTTGGCGACAAACTGCGAAGGCGATTGCTGAAATATCGGGCGGAGCAGTTTTCTGGGCTTTTCATAAAAATGATTTGTACTACACGGGCTTAAGTAATTTATTTGCTCAACCAGAATTCAGTCGCGCCCATATGGTTTGCGATGTGTCAGCTATTATCGATAGATTAGAAGAAATTATTGATGAAATTTTTGAAGAGATTGAAGAAGGTGAGCAGATTCTAGTTGGTTCAAAAAATCCTTTCGGGAATTTTTTAAGCACGGTTCTAGTTAAATATAAAAATAATAATGTTAGTGGAATTTTTGGAATTCTTGGTCCAATGCGCATGGATTATGCTCGTAATTTAGCGCTGGTGGAGTTTATTAAAAATAAGTTTATATAATATGAGTGAAGTAAAAAAAGGAATTTACCGTCATTACAAAGGAGATGAATACCGTGTTTTGATGGAGACTAAAAATTCAGAAACCCAGGAAGAATTAGTTGTTTACCAAAATGTTAAGGATGAAAAGAAAATTTGGGCACGTCCTAAAAAAATGTTTATTGAAGATGTTGAAATTGACGGAGAAAAAAAACCACGTTTTGAGTTCATAAGAGACGAAGAAATAGATTCTTGGGAAAATAAATATTTACGTGCTCTAGCTGATTATCAGAATTTGCTGAAACAGGGCGCTAAAGATAGAGAGGAGTTTGTAAAATACGCCCTAGGTGATTTTTTACATAATATTTTACCAGTTTATGATCACTTAAAAATGTCGATGTCTGGTTTAAGTGAAGAAGAAATGAAAAATCCTTGGGCGACAGGCGTTTCTTATGTTTTGAAACAATTTAAAGATGTTTTAAATAATCATGGTATTGAAGAAATTGAAACTACAGGAAAAAAGTTTGATCATGAATTAATGGAAGCGGTTGATGGTAGCGGGGAAATGGTTAAAAAAGAAATTATGCCTGGCTACAAGCTTAATGGAAAAGTTATTAGACATGCTAAAGTAATTGTTGAATAAAATTTAAATATAATTAATTAACTTAAAATTTATGTCACTAATAAAATGGACACCATTTTTATCAGAATTTGACGACATGGATAAAGTCATGGAATCCATGTTGCCAGCGGTTCGCGGTGATCAATTTGGATTCACGCCGGCCGTAGATATGTATGAAGATAAAGACAATATTGTTATTGAGACTCAACTAGGCGGGATTGATCCCGAACAGGTTAACATCTCAATTGAAAATAATGTCTTATCAATTAAAGGTGAAAGTGAAAAGAAGAGTGAAGTTGAAGACAAAAACTATTATCGTAAAGAAATACGTCGCGGTTCATTCTATCGCTCTATTCCACTACCAACTAAAGTCGATGGTGAAAATGCGAGAGCAGTTAATGAGGATGGAATATTGAAAATTACTGTTCCAAAAGCGAAAGAAGTAAAACCAAAAAATATTAAAATTGAAACTAAGAAAAAATAATTAAATACAAAAAATAATAAATATAAAAATATATGTCAAAAATTTTAGGAATTGATTTAGGAACAACCAATTGCGCCATGGCAATCATGGAAGGCGGTCTTCCAAAAATCATTGAAAACATTGAAGGAAATCGTACAACCCCATCTGTGGTCGCGATTTCAAAAGCTGGTGAACGTGTAGTTGGTCAAGCGGCTAAACGTCAAGCAGTTATTAATCCAGAAAATACTGTTTATGCCGTTAAGCGTTTAATCGGTCGTCATTTTAATGAAGAAGAGGTGCAACGCGATACAAAAACCTCTCCTTATAAGATTGTCCAATCGGGTGAAGGTGTAAAAGTTACTATGGGCGATAAAGATTATAGTCCTCAAGAAATTTCCGCGATGATTTTATCTAAATTAAAAGCTGACGCCGAAGCAAAAACTGGCGAGAAGATTACCGAAGCAATTATTACTGTTCCAGCTTATTTTAATGATTCTCAAAGACAAGCGACTAAAGACGCCGGCGCAATTGCCGGGCTAGATGTTAAACGTATTATTAATGAACCAACTGCGGCCGCTTTAGCTTATGGCTTTGATAAGAAACAAGGTCAAAAAATTGTTGTTTATGATTTAGGTGGCGGCACTTTTGATGTTTCCGTGTTAGATATTTCCGCCGACACAGTTGAAGTAAAATCAACTAATGGAGACACTCACTTAGGCGGCGAAGATTTTGATCAAAGAATTATTAATTGGATTATTGATGAATTTAAGAAGGACCAGGGAATTGATTTATCGCATGACACTTTAGCTCTTCAAAGAATTAAAGAGTCAGCTGAAAAAGCAAAGATTGAATTATCAACTGCTCAAGAGACCGAAATCAATCAACCATTTATTTCAACTGATGCTAATGGACCAAAACATTTAGTCATGAAATTAACTCGTGCAAAACTTGAAGCTTTGATTATTGATTTAGTAGAGAAAACTATTGAACCATGTAAAAAAGCTTTAAGCGATTCTGGATTTAATTTAAATGAAATTAATGAAGTCTTGATGGTTGGTGGTATGACTCGCATGCCACTCGTTCAGCAAAAAGTTAAAGAATTTTTTGGCAAAGAACCAAATTTAACTGTTAATCCTGACGAAGTAGTTGCTATGGGCGCCGCGGTTCAAGCTGGCGTTTTACAAGGTGACGTTAAAGATGTTTTACTTCTTGACGTTACCCCTTTAACTTTAGGTATTGAAACTTTAGGCGGCGTAGCTACGCCACTGATTGAAACAACAATTCCAACATCTAAATCCCAAGTTTTCTCAACTGCTGCTGATGGACAAACTGCAGTAGAGATTCATATTGTTCAAGGCGAACGTCCAATGGCCGCTGATAACAAAACTTTAGGTCATTTTACTTTAGATGGCATCCCATCTGCTCCTCGTGGCATTCCTCAAGTTGAAGTAAAATTTGATTTAGATGCTAATGGTATTTTAAATGTTTCCGCAACCGATAAAGCAACTAATAAGGTTCAAAAAATTACTATCACAGCTTCATCTGGTTTATCTAAAGAAGAGATTGAAAAAATGAAGAAAGAGGCTGAATTACATGCTGATGAAGATAAAAAGAAAAATGACGATGCGGAGATTAAGAATCAAGCTAGCGCTGTTGTTTTCACAATGGAAAAAATGCTAAAAGAATCTGGCGACAAAATGAAAACAGAAGAGAAGAAAGAGCTTGAGGATAAAACTGCCGAGCTTAAGAAAGCCGAAGAGTCTGGAAACTTAGAAGACATGAAAAAATTAATGGAAGAAATTAATACGCTTGCGCAAAAAATTGGTGCGGCCATGTACCAACAACCAGGCGCAGGTGCACCAGGAGCTGAAGGTGCTCAAGCTGGCGCTGAAGCAACGGAAGAAAAGAAAGAGGACGCGGTTGAAGGTGAAGTTGAAGAAAAGAAATAAACTAAAAATATGGCAGAAATGCGCCAATTTAAAATGGAGGGAAATAATTTTCTAAAAACTTCTCAAGAGGGTTTGGTTAATTCTGTTAATCAACACATTGAGAATTTAGAAATAAAATTGTTTAATTCCGAAGAAGAAAAAACTCCTCAAGATGAGGCAGTTATTAATGAACTTTTTTCAATTCTTGAAAAAGAATATAAAGAATTAGATTTACCAGAAGATTATTTTTATGAGTTAAATAAAAATAAAATTCATTTCCTATCTAATGAAGAGTTTATTAAGGCCGTGCCGTTTGCAAAGGATATTAAAATTGGCGCCAATGCTTATCAGGATGGATCTTATATTATAAGACGCGAAGCATTTTCTACGCCTCTGCAGTTTTATAAGGCCAATCTCCATGAATTAATTCATGCCGCCTCGTTCAAACGTTTTAATTTGAATGATCAGTCGGGAAATTTGAGTTTAGAAAAAATTGGTTATAAAAGTGATAAATTCTTAGGTCTTAATGAAGCAATGACTGATTTGATGACATTAGAATTTATGGAAAAAAATAAAGAAGACTTACGTCTCTTGATAAACTTTTCCGATCAAGAATTTTCCGATTTAGAAAAATCTCTTTACCCTTATTATTCTTTAGTAGAAAAAATTGTTGATTCAATTTCGGAAAATAATGAAGAAGCTAGAGAGCTGACCTGGGAGCGTTTTAAAAAAGGAATGTTCACAGGAGAAATGATGCATTTAAGAGATATAGAAAAAACTTATGGCGAGGGGGCATTAAAAAAGATTGCTTCTCTTGGCTATAAAAAAGAAACTGATAAAGAAGTATTTGATTATTTCTCAGTTGATGAAAATAAAGGATTTAAATTATCAGAACTTTACGCCGCTTAACAAACACAATAAACTTTCGTTGAACTTATGTCTAAAGATTATTATGAATTATTAGGAGTTTCTAAAACTGCTTCAGCCGATGAGCTAAAGACAGCTTTCCGTAAAAAGGCTCACGAACACCATCCTGACAAAGGAGGGGACGCGGAAAAATTTAAAGAAATAAATGAAGCTTATCAAGTTTTAGGTAATGCTGAAAAACGTCAACGTTACGACCAATTTGGTTCAGCGGCTTTTAATGGTGGCGGAGGTGGCGGTTCCTATGGCGGCTTTGGTGGCGGTCAAGGATTTGGTGGTCAGGGTTTTGGTAATATGGATTTTGATGATTTAAGTGAAATGTTTGGCGGTTTCGGTGATATTTTTGGTTTTGGTGGCGGCCGTCAAGCTCAAAAAAAACAAACTCGAGGTCGTGATATGGAAATGACTCTAAACCTTGAATTTTTAGATGCTGCTTTCGGTCTTGAAAAAGAAATTAGCTTTTCTAAAAACAAAACTTGTGACAAGTGTAAGGGAAATGGATCTGAGCCAGGTGCTAAAATTGAAACTTGTAAAACTTGTAATGGTTCGGGGCGAGTTAGTAAAATTCAAAGAACTATCCTTGGAAATATTCAAACTCAAGCAACCTGTACAACTTGCGATGGTGAAGGGAAAATATATAGTCAGAAATGCACAAAGTGTTCAGGTACGGGGGTTCACCGCGATAATGTTAAATTAACTGTTAAAATACCAGCTGGTATTAATAACGGAGAATCAATCCGCTTAACTGGTCAGGGTGAGGCCGGAGAAAAAGGCGCGCCCGCTGGTGATTTATATTTAAGAATTAAAATTAATAGTCATAAGAAATTTGTTCGCGATGGATATGATATAAGAACTGAAGAAAAAATTAGCGTTAAACAGGCCATCCTTGGCGATAAGATTGATGTTGAAACTATTAACGGAGTTGTAAAATTAAAAATTCCTGAAGGCACACAATCAGGCACTCTGTTTAAGCTAAAGGAAAAGGGAATTACTAAGCTCCATAATCGTGGTATCGGTGATCAATATATTAGAGTAATAGTAGAAATTCCTCGAGGCCTAAGTAAAAAGAAAGCACAACTTCTAGAAGAATTAGATATTTAATTAAATATTTTGAAAATAAAGAAGACTGTCGTTTTGGCGATAGCCTTTTTTGTTTAAAATTGACTGATTTTCAAATAATATTATAATATTTGTTCTTATTTGTCAATTTATTCAATTATTAATAATATTGCCAATTTCATTGACTTTTAACCGGTAGGTGCTAAAATATAATTGTATTTATTATTAATTTTTACCAAATTTATGTCCAATTGGTTCTCAAATTTGTTTAATTCTAAGTGTGCTTGTGATCACTGTGATCATTGTGGAGAAAAAGAAGAAGTTAAAACAGAAACTCCTGTTGCTCCAACTACTCCAGAGGCTGCAGTTTCTGAAGCTAAAGCCGAAGAAGTTAAATAATAATGTCTAATATAATTAGAAAACGCGATTTTTCTTTTCGCGTTTTTTAAGTAGAAGAATAAAGCCATGTTTATAGATACTCATGCTCATGTAAATTTTGCCGCCTTTAAAGACGATGCCGAAGAGGTGATTCGTCGTTCTTTGGATAATGATACTTGGATGATTTTGGTTGGCTCGGAATTTAAAACCTCAAATCGCGCTTTGCATTATGCAAATAAATATGAAAAAGGTGTTTATGCAGCAATTGGTCTCCATCCTATTCATTTAGAGGAAACGATAGTTGATAGTCAGGAAGAGGGAAACGAATACAGCTTTGCGCCGCGTCATGAAAATTTTGATTATGGTAGCTATGAAAAATTAGCTAAGTTTGAAAAGGTTGTAGCAATTGGCGAAATTGGTCTTGATTATTATCATTTAGACCCAACCAAGGATATTAATGTAGTTAAAAAGAAGCAGCACGAGGTTTTTGCTCAACAGCTGTTACTTGCCAGAAGTTTGGATTTGCCAGTAATTATTCATTGTCGCCAAGCCCATGATGATTTGATGGAAATTCTACAAGAGTTCAAAAAAGAGTATGGCCATATTATTCCTAATGATAGGCCATGGGGCGTAATTCATTGTTTTTCTGGTGACGAAGATTTGGCCTGGAAGTATTTTAAATTAGGCCTGCTCATTTCGTTTACTGGACTTATTACCTTTAGTAAACAATGGGATGATTTAATCCGAAAAATACCCCTTGATAAAATTATGATTGAAACCGATACTCCGTACATGACCCCTGAACCATATCGTGGTCAAAGAAATGAACCAGTACTTGTTCAATATGTGGCTAAACGTATAGCTGATATTAAAAGTCTTAAAATCGAAAAGGTGGCTGAAGTTACGACTAGAACAGCTAGAGAACTTTTTCGTATTTAAGCTTTAAATACATAGATAATCGAAAAATGAGAGTGTTGACACTTAGGCATTATTGCGCTATAAGGAATGGTGAATACTCTGTTCATCAAGAAGTGATCTAGTCATTTTTATTTTTGCGCAAAATTATGAAAAATGAATCTTTGGGAGTTGCCTTAAAAGTAATGGCCAAGCTATCTTCTTGGATCGCTTTTCCGGTTATCTTAGGAACATTTTTAGGACAATGGCTAGACAAAAGATTTAATACTGAGCCTTGGTTGTTTTTGGCGACGATTGGTTTTGCCTTCCTAATTTCTATGTACGGACTTATTACTCACGCGCTTCAAGAGTTTAAAAAAGTTGATGAAGAATATAATAAGGGAAAAGAAGAAAAAAATAATTTAATTAAGAAATAAGATGGTTGAAGGAATTATTCATGAAAATACATTGTACGCTGAGCCGATAGCTCATATTGGTCATTTTGCAATTACCAATTCTTTAATGACTTCAGGACTTGCCTTGATTATTATTGTAACCCTTAGCTTATTAATTGGTCGCAATATTAAAAAAGTTCCGACTGGTTTGCAAAATGCTTTAGAAATTATAATTGAAGGATTTTTAGGAATTTTTGATGGCGTTACTAGTAGCCGAAAAAAATCATTACAATTTGCCCCACTTGTTTTGGCGTTTTTCTTTTTTATCTTGATTAATAACTGGATGGGTATTTTGCCAGGCGTTGGCTCTATCGGTCAGATTATTCAAACAGGGGAGGGGAAATTTTTTATCCCTTATTTACGTGGCGCCACGGCTGATTTGAATACAACACTTGCTTTAGCAACAATTGGCGTAGTTTTGAGCCATATTATGGGTGTACTTGCAGTGGGTTGGTGGAAATATTTAAATAAGTTTATAAATATAAAAGCATTTTTAGAAATACCAAAGAAAGTGATTAAAGATCCCATGGTTTTGTTAGTAAATCCTATTAAAGCTTTTGTTGGTTTGATTGAAGTTATTGGAGAGTTAGCGAAAGTTGCCAGCTTATCCTTTCGTTTATTTGGTAATGTTTTCGCGGGCGAAGTTTTGTTAGCTTCGATGTCAGCAATTTTGGCGTTCGGCATTCCGATCCCGTTTATATTTTTAGAGGTACTAGTCGGATTTATTCAGGCACTTATTTTTGCGATGTTAATTCTTACATATTTAACTATTAACACGACAGAGGAAGAGCACTAATTAAAATTTAATTAAAAGCAGGTGAAGGATAATATCCTTTTCCGCTAATAAAATTATGGAAAATGTTATGTTAGCTAAAGCCTTGGCTATCGGCCTGGGTTCAATTGGCCCAGCTTTAGGTATTGGTTTCATTGGTGCTAAAGCTATGGAAGCGATTGGTCGCAATCCAGAAGCAGCGGGAAAAATTTTAGTTCCTATGCTTTTGGTAGCTGCTTTTGCTGAAGCGGTGGCTATTTATGCTTTAGTTATTGCTTTCAGTATCAAATAATTGTTTGACGAATTTCTCCTATCTGCCCGTGGCAAATGGGAGAAAACGCTAGATTATTATAAATATTAATATGGAATCACTAATTTCAACCTTTCACGTCGATCTAAAATTATTTATTGCTCAGTTAGTTAACTTTGCAATTGTTTTTTCTGTTCTTTATTTTTTTGCTTTTAAACCACTTGTAAAAACAATGGCTGAAAGAACAGAGAGAATTGATAAAAGTTTAAAAGAAGCTGATGAAATTGAAAAGAAGTTAAGCTTAACCGAAAAAGATAGGGAAGAGATTATTAGTCTTGCTAAAAAACAAGCTAATGTGATTGTTGAAGAGGCTAATAAGCGCGGCGAAGAAAAGAGAAATGAAGCTTTGATTAAAGCGAAAGAAGAAATTGGTCAGGTTATTAACGCAGAAAAAGAAAAATTAAATCGTGATAAGGCCGAGACTCTAAAAGAAATTAAAAAAGATGTAGCTGAATTAGTAGCAATAACTGTTGAAAAATTATTGAATGATAAAATGACTAGCGCTAAAGACGCTGAAGTAGTTAAGAAAATGTTAAAGTAATTTATGAAAATATCAGCTCTACAATACGCTAGAAGTTTATATGAATCTATTGACGGTAAAAGCGAAATGGATGTAAAGCTTGTTTTAAAAAACTTTGTAGCTTTATTAGGTAGTAGTCGCGAGTTAAATAGAGCGACTGAAATCATTAAAGCTTTTAATGAACTTTGGAATAAAGAGCATGGAGAGCTCGCAGCTAGCTTAACTAGTGCTCGTGAGTTAGATGAAGTTTCTAAGGAAATGGTGATGAATTATTTGAAAGAAAAAACTGGCGTCAGTAAAATAATTTTAAATGAAGAAATTGATAAGAAATTAATTGGAGGATTTGTTTTAAGATATAATAGTCGCGTGGTTGATGCTAGTTTAAAAACTAGCCTGGAAGATTTAAAGAATAAAATTAGTAGATAGTTTATTTAAAATAAAAAAGCCCCGATCAAATTAATGAAGGGGGCTAAGAGATGTGAGGAATTACTTTCCTCGGAGCTTAGAACTACTTCTTACGAAATGTCTCGCCAGTTTGTATAAAGCGAAGGCAATTAAAAGTGAAGGGAGTCCGTAGAGTAAGGAGTCTGATTTAGAAAGAGGGAATTGCACTCCGTTTATCGCGGTTGGAACAAAATATCCGACCATGCATACCGCCCCGATTGCCGTGGCTATCAGTGAGATGGCCAAAATAAAATTTACTAATTTTTGCGTCACTTTCATTTAGTTTATGTTTTTAAAGAAATTTTATATTCAATTAACTAAGATAATTATACAATAAATTAAATAATATGTCAAGTACAAAGGATTTTATTATTGAACAGCTGAAATCGGAGATATCCGGATATAAAGCTGAAATTAGCGAAAAATCTGTTGGAAAAGTTCTTAAAGTTTCTGACGGTATTGCTCTAGTTTCCGGTCTAGCCGAAGCTATGATGAGTGAAATTTTAATGTTTAAAACTGAAAAGGGTGAAGTAGCTGGCGTAGCTTTAAATTTAGAAGAGAACCAAGTCGGTGCAATTATTTTAGGTGACTACACAACGATTAAAGAGGGCGATGAAGTTACTGCCTCTAAAAGAATTTTAGAAGTTCCGGTTGGTGAAGCAATGATAGGTCGTGTTGTTAATCCACTGGGCGAACCAATGGATGGTAAGGGAAAAATTGAAGCTTCTAAATTTTATCCAATTGAAAAAATTGCCCCCGGTGTTATTACTCGTGATCCTGTTAAGCAACCAGTACAAACTGGTATTAAAGCAATTGACGCTATGATTCCGATTGGCCGTGGTCAACGTGAGCTTATTATTGGTGATCGTCAATTAGGAAAAACTGCAATTGCGATTGATACCATTATTAACCAAAAAGGTCAGAACATGAAATGTATTTATGTGGCTATTGGTCAGAAAGAATCTAAGATCGCAAATATCGTTTCTAAATTAACTGAGTCCGGCGCAATGGAGTATACAACGGTTGTTTTAGCTGGCGCTTCTACTCCGGCCTCATTATTATATATTGCTCCTTACTCTGGATGTGCGATGGCTGAATATTTTTGCGATAAGGGTGAAGATGTTTTAGTTGTCTATGATGATTTATCTAAACACGCGGTTAGTTATCGTGAAATTTCATTACTTTTAAGACGCCCACCAGGACGTGAAGCTTATCCAGGTGATGTTTTCTATTTACATTCAAGACTTCTTGAACGTGCTTGTAAATTAAATAAAGAATACGGCGGCGGTTCAATTACTGCGCTACCTATTATTGAAACTCAAGCAGGGGATTTATCAGCATATATTCCAACCAACGTTATTTCAATTACTGATGGTCAGATTTTCTTAGAACCAGATTTATTCTATAAAGGAAATCGTCCAGCGGTTAATGCAGGACTCTCAGTTTCTCGTGTAGGATCATCAGCTCAAATTAAAGCGATGAAAAAAGTAGCTGGCAAGATGCGTCTTGAAGCCGCTCAATATCGTGAGCTCGCAGCTTTTGCTCAATTCGGTTCTGATTTAGATTCTGATACAAAAAAGAAATTAGATAGAGGCCAAAGATTATATGAAATTTTCAAACAAGATCAATATCAACCATTATCCGTTGCGAAGCAAGTTGTAATTTATTACGCTCTTATCAACGGTTTTATGGACGTAGTTCCGGTTGAACGTATTCGTGAATTTGAGGCTGGTTTATATAAATACGCCGACTTAAATGACAAGGTTCTAAAATTAATTGAAGAGAAAAAAGAATTAGATACAGAGATTGAAGAAGAAATTAAAAAACTAGTAGATGATTATAAGAGCACATTAGACTATATTACTAAATAGACTTTACGAATCTCTATGGCGAAGACCAAAGAAATCTCACGCCGCATTAAATCAGTATCCAGCACCAAAAAAATTACTAAAGCCATGGAAGTGGTTGCAGCGGCGAAAATGAGAAAGGCAATTGAAGCGGTTCTTAAAACCCGAACTTATGCAAGTTTAAGTTGGGAGATGGTTTTGCATTTGGCTAAATTAGAAAAAAATAGTCACGAGTCTCTTCACCCACTTCTTAAGCCAAGAAAGAAGATAAAAAAAGTCGCAATTATTTTAATTACTTCTAATCGTGGAATGTGTGGAGCTTATAATTCGGCGGTAATAAATAAAGCGAAGGAATCAATTGATAAATATCCCGTTGAAACTGATTTTATTTTAGTTGGCAAAAAGGGAACAATTGTTCATCGCCAAGATTATAAAGTAGCAGCTGAGTTTGCTAAAAGCGATATTATTACAGATGCTAGAGAGATTTATCCGATTGTAAAAATGGCTCTTAGTGATTATGAAGCAAAAAAATACGATAAGATTTTGGTTGCTTACACGGATTTTATTAATCCCGCCAAACAAATTCCTCGTGTTAAGCAATTAGTCCCAGTTGAAATTGATTCTAATGATGAATATCTGGGAGTTGTGGGGCGGGATAAGAATGTAAATGCGAAACAAGAAATTGCTGACGATAAAAATAAAAAAAGTTTAAATAGTGAAAACTATACTTACGAATATACTTTTGAACCAAGTCCTAGAGAAGTTTTAAATAAAATTATTCCTCGTCTAGTTGAAATTCAGCTTTACCAAGCCTTCTTAGAAGCTAACGCTTCTGAACATAGCGCTAGTATGACCGCTATGCATCAGGCGACCGAAGCGGCTAGTGATATGATTAATGAATTAACATTGTTTTATAATAAAGCTCGTCAAGCCGGAATTACTGCGGAAATTGCAGAAATTAGTGCGGGCGCGAATGCTTTAGCAGAGTAATAAATAAATATAATTTAAATAATATGAGTGAGACTAAAAAAAATCTAGGTGTTATCAGGCAAGTTATTGGCGTTGTCGTCGACGTTTATTTTGAAAATAAATTGCCAGAAATTTATAATGCCTTACATATTAAATTAAACGATAAAATTTTAACCCTAGAAGTTGAGCAGCATATCGGTTCTAACGTTGTTCGTTGCGTAGCCATGGGTTCAACCGATGGTTTAAGAAGAGGTGATGAAGCTGTCGACACTGGCGCCGCTATTTCTGTTCCAGTCGGAAAAGAAACTTTAGGCCGTATTTTTAATGTGCTTGGTGAAGTTGTTGATGGTGGTGAAGAAGTTAAAACCGAAAAAAAATATCCAATTCATAGACCAGCTCCAAGTTTCACAAATCAATCAAACAGTACAGAAATTTTAGAAACCGGTATTAAAGTTATTGATTTAATTTGCCCTATTGTTAAAGGTGGTAAAGTGGGTATGTTTGGTGGTGCTGGTGTTGGTAAAACCGTTATTATTCAAGAATTAATTCATAATATTGCCTCTGAACATGGTGGCTATTCAGTTTTTGCCGGTGTTGGTGAGCGTACTCGTGAAGGCAATGATTTATATAATGAATTTAAAGAATCTGGCGTTATTGATAAAGTATCAATGGTGTTTGGTCAAATGAATGAACCACCAGGATCACGTGCTCGCGTTGCTTTATCTGGTCTGTCGATTGCTGAGTATTTCAGAGACGAAAATAATCAAGATGTTTT
>CAZCQW010000003.1:42995-76662 GCA_964500975.1 uncultured Gammaproteobacteria bacterium
AACTTCAAGAACGTATTACTTCAACAAAGAATGGTTCTATTACTTCTATTCAAGCAGTTTATGTTCCAGCTGATGACTTAACTGATCCAGCTCCAGCAACAACTTTCGCTCATCTAGATTCAACCGTAGTTTTATCTCGTTCATTATCTGAACTTGGTATTTATCCAGCCGTAGATCCACTTGATTCATCTTCCGTTATTCTAGATCCAAAGATTGTTGGTGCCGAGCATTATGAAGTTGCTCGTGGCGTTCAGAAAATTCTACAACGCTATAAAGAGTTACAGGATATTATTGCTATTTTAGGTATGGAAGAATTATCAGTTGAAGATAAAATTATCGTAGCTCGTGCTCGTAAGATTCAAAAATTCCTATCCCAACCATTTTTTGTTGCCGAAACTTTCACGGGTCGTTCTGGTAAATACGTAAAATTATCTGATACCGTAAAAGGCTTTAAAGAAATTTTGGATGGTTTACATGATGATAAACCAGAAGATAATTTCTACATGAAAGGTGGAATTAGTGAGATTAATGAAGCCTAACCCCTAACCCCTAACCCCTAAAACTTTTTTGTCGCCATGTCTTAAAAAGCTTTTCGTCCCCAGGTTTTGCGAAGCAAAACAAAGTTGTAAGTTAAGTATACGAGCCATAACTACTATTTTTAAAATTTCAATTTTAAAAATAGTAGTTATGGCGAGTCCAGTTTAAAACAAATAACTTTATCTTTATTCTATGTCAGAGAAGACAATAAAATTTGAAATCGTTACACCTGAAAGAATTGTGCTAAAGCAGGACATTCTGTCTGTTAGCGTTCCGACTATGAGCGGTGAGATTACTATTTTGCCAGATCATATTCCTTTGGTTTCAATTTTAAAGCCGGGGATTATCGAGCTTAAAAAAGCTGATAATGTAATTGAAATTATGTCAGTATCTGGTGGTTTTATTGAAGTTATAAAAGATCGAATTGTTATCTTAGCTGATACGGCTGAACGGGCTGAGGAACTCGATGGAGAGAGAATCGCTATGGCGCAAAAGAAGGCTGAAGAATTAAAGAAGAGCGCTAAAGAAATTGATGATGTCGATTTTGCTGCTGTTTCCGCTAAACTCGAAAAAGAATTAGCGAGAATGCGCGCAATTAATAAATGGCGTCGTTTAAAGAGTAACGATAGCAATAAATAATCATTAGATAGTCAAAATATGTCAAACATAGAAAACCAAAATCTTGAGCAAGAAGCTCAACAAAAAGAAAAGAGTATGGAAGCAGAAAAAATTCAAAAAGGCTGGGATGAATCCCGCAAAAATGAAGTAGTTAGCCGTTTGTTGGCTGGCGAAGATTTACAGAAAATTATGGAAACATTCCCGGGCTTTGATGAAGCTTTTAAGGATTTAGACACAATTGACTGTTCTGATGGATGGGTACTTGATGGTAAAAAAATTGGTATCGCTGGTAGCGGACTTTTATTATCCTCTGAAGAAAGAGCTAAATTTGTAGAAAACTACAAAGGAAAAATTAAAGAAGTAACTACTCACCGTGATTGCGGTGCGGCTGCTTTAAAGTTTAAATCATTATCAGCTGAAGAAATTCCTGCAGGAATTGAAAATGCTGATGAATATGGAACTTATTGTGGTAAAAAATTAGCCGCTGATTTAGGCGCTAATCATCGTTTTTTAACGATGGAAGAAATGGCCAATAACTACCATAACGAAGTTGCGATTGTACTTGATCAAACTGGAAGATTTGATTCAACAAACTTGAAAAATTTTCCACCACATTTTGTATGTACCGGAGCTGGCTTAGGCTTTAGTCCAGAGTATATGAAAGCGGAGTTAGAAACATTAACCGGAATTGCGCTTGGTCATCATGGTTATGGTACTGAGCGTTTTAATGGTGATAATCCATTTTATATTGTGGTCGCAGCTAAAAATGCTGAAGACCAGGCTAATTGGATGGCCGTAGCGAAGGAAGTCGCCGATAAATTTGGCGACAAGGTCAAAATTGAAAGCTTTCTTAGCCCAAAAGAACAAAAATAAAACTTTAATGCCCGCCAGTTGACGGGCATTTTTATTAGTGATAGTATTTTTTATTACCTTAAAAATTAAATAAATTATAATTCAAAAAACGAAGAAAATGGAAGAAACAAAGAAAGTAAAAATGGTCTTGATCGCCTCGGGAGGCGGCACGGATGCTTATGCGATTATGGACGCTTATAGTAAAGGTTTTTTGCCTAACGTATCTATCGTAGCTTTAATTAGCACCAAAGAGGGTGCGGGATGTCTGGAAAAAGCTGAGAAGTTCTTTGTAAGAACGATTGTTATAGATTACAAGAAGGCTGAGGATAGCATTGAATTCAATAGATGCTTATCTTTTATATTGCATCAATTGCAATGCCAACTAGTTTTTTTAGTTGGTTGTGTTGTTCATATCAAACCTGACTGCTCATATAGTATTTATAACGTTCATCCAGCCGACATAGTCAAGTTTGGCGGCTATGGAATGTATGGGTCCAAGGTTCACGAAAGAGTTTTGGAAAATGCGGTTGACTTAATAGGACGAAAGAAAAAAGAAGTTAGCGATATATTTTATACCCACCCAACTGTGCACCTGGTTAATAATAACTACGATTCTGGAGATCCATTGATGAGCGTGGCCGTTCAAATACCACACGAAATTTTATATGGCGTGGTTAATGAATTCATGGACATAAAAGCAGCGGCCAAAAGGTTGCAGGAGTATGTTTTGCCCTATGAGTGGGCAATGCTTCCGGCAGCTGTGAATATCGCGGCCATGAAGATTTTGAAGGGATAGGAATATATATTTTCTATCAAATAAGGCCATGTTTATAACAAATAAACAAGGCCTTTTTTAATTATTGACAAAAACTGATAATAGTAGCATAATATAGTTATACTTAGTTTAGTCAAATATTAAAAAAATAGTCGAAAAACTTAGTATAAAGTACATTTAAAAATAAAAACAACCATCCACTCAAAAGAGAGCTATTCCTTTAAAGTGGGTAAACAAAAAAAATTATTATCATGAAAGCAACTAGTAGATCACGTCTTTGGAAGGCGATAGCTTTCCTGACAATTTTCTTTATTTCTTTCCTTGTTTCGTGCTGTGACGAACCAGAAATTCCAACTACATACCCAAGCATTACTTTAGTTGGCACCGAAAATATAACAGCTAATTCAGCTATTTTAGTGGCCAAGTTAACCACTAAAAGCAAATCACTATTCGTTTTATTTGAATATTTCGATGAAGGCGAATGGAAATTAGTTGAAACTGAATTTTACGGTTCCAATCAAACTTTCATCGTTAAAAAAGAAATTAGTGGTTTGAGTCGAGGTAAAACTTACGAATTCAGAGCTCAGGCTTGTTATAAAGTTTATAACGGACCATCAATTTACTTTGCGCAAGAAAGCAAGGATTATGCACAAAAAAGCTTTACCACCCTTGATCCGTCGCTTTTGACTATTAAGGAAATGAAGTCCGATTTTACATCAATCAGTGTGAAGTTAGAATTAATTCCTAAAGCAGCCAACACGAAAGTTCAGTTAGACTATACCGTTAATGGTTCAGTCCAAACGAAACTTAGCGGATCTTATAGCGGAAACTCAGCCGTAGAAGTAAATTTTAAACTTGATAACTTAGTAAAAAATACTGATTATCAAATTAAGATTAAAACTATTAATGAGTTTGCAGTTGAAGTTGATACCATTTTCAAAACTTGTGCGGTTAGTGACTTTGACGGTAATGCCTATCGTATCGTTACTATCGGTAATCAAGTTTGGCTTCAGGAAAACTTTAGAGGAACGCACTTCGCAAATGGCGATGCAATCCCTAATGTTACTGATCAAGCTCAGTGGGACACAATGAAAACTCCTGCCTACTGCTGGTATAACAATGATTCCAAAATTGGTGAAGTCTATGGTGGTTTATACAACTGGTACGTTGCTTCTGACCTTCGCGGATTAATCGTTGGTTATCACGCTCCGGCTCAATCTGAGTGGAAAGTTTTAGCTGATTATCTTGGTGGAGAAGAAGTTGCTGGTGGCAAGATGAAAGAATCTGGTTATGCTCATTGGATACAACCAAACGCTGGGGCGGATAATTCTTCTGGATTCTGTGGGTTACCAGGTGGAGCACGTAAAAGTTCTTTTGGAAACATAGGTGATGCTAGTGTTTTTTGGTCAATAACTGTATCTGAAACAGTAAATATGGCTAACGTCTCTACATTGGGCGAGACATCAACACTTATGCAGTTTCAAGGAGGATCCTATTATTTTAGAGGTCATGGAATTAGATTAGTAAAAAACTAAACAGAGAAGTTTAGTTTAAATATTGTTTAAATGGGTATTCTTTGCGGATACCCTTTTTTATTTTCATCTTTTATTATTTGTGTTATAATTTTAGTACATAAATTTTTTAGTTTAAATATCTAAACTACATATGAAAAAAAATCTTCAAACGAAGTATCTAAGTATTTTTTTAGGACTTCTTTTTTTAATTAATGCTTTTCCAGCTCCTGCTTTAGCGGAATATATTTTAGACTTCGCAAGCACTACCCCTTTAGAAATAAAAGAAAATGCCGTCACTAAACTTGGGACCACAACGATTATTAATCGTTCTGATAAAAGTTATTTCATTCCTAATAAAACCTATCCTGAAATAAAATCTTTTGCAGATAAAGCACCGGGCTACCTTGAAGTTGGTTATTGCGGCGATACGGTATGTGGTAGTGGCGAAACTTCGGAAAGTTGTAGTAGTGACTGTATAGTCGCTGAGGGTTATTGCGGCGACGGTATTTGTAAAACCGGTGTGCCGACTAGAGTAGATTATAACCCCCCAAGAGTTGTGCCCGGAGGATATACTGATATTTGTGTAACTAAGGTTAAGTGGGGTTGGCTAATTTGGCCGCCAGTAGGCTTGATTTTATTGTTAACTGATAATATAACCTATACTCAATGTAACCCTACTCAACAAACGGTAACTTATACTACCGGAGTAGAGCCAACAAATGAAGTTTATAAATTTACTTATGTTGGAGGAGAAGCAACACAAACAGAGTGTCCAGCTGATTGCGCCCCTCCAGCTGGTACGGGCTGCGGTGTTTGCGGTTACGATACCAACAATAACCTGTGCCCAAATTATTGCTCAAATCGAGGATATAATATGGAAAATTGTGCCTTTAAATTGCCAGTAACATATGGGAATATTGGAGACCCTGCTTTAGTAAAAAATAGTACAACCGGAATATTAAGATATTTAACAGCTGCTCAAGCTTTAGCCTATTCTTCTGAGTTAAATAGAGAAACAAATCAATATACCGATGAGGGTGGTTATAGATGTGATTTTGGTTCAGACACAAATAATCTTTGTCCGGCGGGCAGATATTGCCCAGACACTCAAGGTTTAAAACCGGGAACAAGTCTGACGAATACTCTTCTTAGTAGTAATAATTACGACACATCTACGGCGCCTATCTGTCCGGCCGGTAGTTTTTGCCCAACTGGCTCTTATTACGCCCACCCATGTCCGGTTAATACTTATAGCTCCGCTGGAGCTGAGTTGTGTACAAAATGCCCAGACGGTAAAGGAACTGCTGCTGGAGGATCTGCTAGTATTGCTGAGTGTAGTATTGTAAAATTAGCAAATGATGGCGTTTGTAATACCGGTTTAGGAAGTGAGAATCCTATTAACTCTCCATACGATTGTCCTGATTCTAATTCACTATCTCTCTTTGCCAATGATGGTCGTTGTACAGGAATTGAAGATAAAGACAATTCAGCTGATTGTAAATGTGGAAATGGGTTTTGCGATAATAATGAAACATATTTATCGTGTATGACAGATTGCGGTTGTCTGAACAATGTTTGTGGAGATAAAAAGATTTTTAATGGTATAACTACTATTTATCCTGAAAAAAACTTATGTAAATCTTATAGCAGTGAGATTGAAAATCCGTCTATTTGCAGATACATGAATGATGTTGATATCTGTGGTGATAATATTTGTGCGAATGGCGACGGTTATAGAGGGGAAGGGTTTAACTATATTGAGGAAAAAATTATCTGTCCACTCGACTGTCACTGCGGTAACGGTTCTTGTGAGAGTTTAAAAGGGGAGAGCTTAAGTACTTGTCCAAGTGATTGTAAATGTGGTAACGGAACTTGTGATAACGGTTTAATTGGAAATTATTATTTTTATGAATCTTCTTACAGTTGCGCAGGGGATTGTCATTGCGGGAACAGTATTTGCGAAACGGCTTATAATGAAAATAGTCTTAATTGTGTTAGTGATTGTCGATGCGGTGATCATGTTTGTTCAAGTAATGAAACTAACTCAAGTTGCGCGCAAGATTGTCTTATTTGTAACTATGACGGATTTTGCGATGCCGGAGCTGGTGAATTTCCTTCGACTTGCCCGGATTGTAGTCACACCATAATGAACCCTTTTTAGAATAATTGAATAAACTTTATCTATAATTTTATGAATAAAAAACGCATTGCTTATTTGCTTGCATTATTATTTACAGTATCTGTTTTTTTGGGATTATGGCTATATTTTTCCTTTCGCAACCATAAGACCGAGAATATGCAAGAAAATAATATTAGTAATATAATAAGTATTCCTACCGCCCGCGAAGCGTCCGATTGGAACGAACCTTTATTGGAAGAGATAAAAGTTGAGTTTATTGAGACTGATGAGCTAAAAAAAATGGGGCTTGAGAGTAATCCAAGAATTAAACTTCAAATTTTAGAACGTGATGTGAATGGTAAAGTTAGCGCCTATAAGAAAGTCTATAAGGAAGACGATATTGTTCGTTATGTCTATAAAAAAGATTTTGATAATCTAGGTTCTGTTTCCACTAGTACGACTAACATTGGCGCTACAACTAGTACTTCAACTCGCTAATCTTCATTTTTGCCAATCTTCATTATTTTTTTGTTTTAAAAAACCTCCTATTTAATAAGAGGTTTTTTGTTTTATATATTAAAGTTTAAATAAACAAGACAACTAAAATAATCAAGCCTAAAATTATTCTATACCAAGCAAAAGCCTTGAAGTCGTTTTTTTGAACGTATTTGATTAAGAATTTAACCCCGATAATCGCAGTAATAAAAGAGGTGATGAATCCGACTAGCCAAACAGTTACTTGGTCGCCGGTAAAAATTGCTGGATTTTTATATATATCTAAAACTGTCGCTGCGAGCATGGTTGGAATGGCGAGTAAGAAAGAAAATTCAACGATTGCCTTTCTTTTAATACCTTGAGCCAAACCGCCAATAATAGTTGCCCCTGAGCGAGAAACACCTGGTATCATGGCGATTGCCTGAACAGCTCCTAAAATTACAGCTTGTTTATAAGTAATCTTATTTAAATCTAAATCGCCGCTATTATCTTCTTTTATATTTTTCTTGGCATACCAGTTTTCAAATATGATAATAATAATTCCACCCAGAAGCAGGGAAATAGCAACTATTAAGAGGCTTTCCATTAAATAATTTTTGACTATTTTATAGAAAATAAGGCCTAGTATCGAGGTTGGAATAAAAGCGGCCGCTAGTTTCCAGATAATTCCTAAATTATTTAAAACTCGACGCCAATACAAAACAACTACTGATAAAATTGCGCCCAGCTGAATAGAGATATTGAAGGTTTTGAGAAACTCTGAGTTTGGTATTTTTAATATCTCACTGCTTATAATTAAATGAGCGGTTGATGAAATAGGAAGAAATTCTGTTAAACCCTCAACTACCCCTAAAATTAAACTCTGAATTATAGTCATAAAAAACATCTTAACTAATTATAGCTATATTTTAGCCTAATTTTATGAATAAATAAACGCCATGATAAAACACTTCTAGTAAGAGCGTATTTTTGCTATAATAAATTTAGATATTTAATTATGTTTTTATTATGTTAGCAAAAAAATCAAACAAAAAAACTGATAAAAAGCCTGTAATTGTGGCTGTTTCAGGATACTTCAATCCTCTTCATGTTGGCCATTTGGAAATGATAGAAAAATCAAAAAAATTGGGTGATATGCTGGTTGTGATTGTAAATAACGATAAGCAGGTAAAACTCAAGAATCGCGTTCCGTTCATGTCGGAAAAAGATAGGGTTAAGATTATTAGCGCCCTACGCGATGTTGATAAAGTTGTTTTAGCGATAGATGATTATAAGTTGCCTAGCGGAGAAATCCCGGTAATAAAAACCTTGGCAAAAATTAAACCAAATATTTTTGCTAATGGTGGCGATAGACATAATATTATCAATGTTCCCGAGTATGAAATTTGCAAAAAATTAAATATTAAATTAGTTGATGGATTGGGTAAAAAAATACGCGCTAGCTCTCAAATGATTGCCAATGCGGCTGCTTTAAAAGCCCAGCAAGCTCTTGAGGCTAAAAATAAAACAATAAAGAAGTAATTATTGATTATGAAGAAATTTGCCAAATATGTTTTAATAACGGCTAGCATTTTTTTAATTACTGCCTTAGTAATTGTTGTTTTTTTTATTAAAACTATTTATAAATCATTTTCCAGCGAAGGGAATAATTTTCCACCTTTAATCACTGGTTTTTTAGATAGGATTAAGCCAAAAGAAAAAAAGGTTATTATTCCTCGCACCGAAGAAACGCTAAAAGTTCTTGAAGGTTGGACTACTCGTGATATTGCTCAACATTTTGAAAGTAATGCTAAATGGCAGAGAGAGGAATTTCTAGAAGTTGTCGGCTTTCCTTTGGTAGATTATCGAAATAATAAGGAGATGCCGGAACCAAAAGATTTTTCGGTGAAGTTTAGTTTTCTAAAAGATAAGCCCTTCTATAGAGGTCTTGAGGGGTATTTATTTCCTGATACCTATAGAATATATGCTAGCTCAACCGTCTCCGAGGTTGTAGAAAAAATGCTCGAAAATTTTGATTCGAAGTTAACACCGAAAATGAGAGCCGATATTAATGCTCAAGGAAAAACTATCTTTGAAATAGTAACACTCGCCTCCTTGATAGAAAAAGAAGCGCCAATAGATTATCAAACTAATAATAATTATGACGCAAAAATTATTGCCGGAATATTTTTAAATCGTCTAGCTATTGGTCAAGGACTACAGACAGACGCAACCCTTTCTTATATATTTGACGATAATAAGCCTGCGCACAGTGGCGCTGAATTAGAAGTCGATTCTCCTTATAATACTTATAAATACCGCGGTTTGCCGCCTGGACCGATTTGTAATCCTGGGATTTTAGCAATTGAAGCTGCGATTTATCCCGCTAACACTGATTATTATTATTTTTTAACTCCTAAAGGTAAAAATATAGTTATTTATGCGAGAACGTACGAAGAGCATTTAAAAAATAAATATAAATATCTAAAGTAAAAATTGCTAATATAAAAATGTATGTTTAGCGAAGAAACACCAACTCCAATTCTAGAATCAAAGCCGGCCGCGCAGAGTTATGTTGATGATAACGATGAGCCTAAATTTAAAAAAAAATATATTATTATTTTTTTAGTCGTTGTCTTTGTGGCTATAGGATTAGGAGGTTTCTTTTATATGAAAAATATAAAAGATAAGAAAATTTTAGCTGAACAAATAAAAAAATCTAGTGAACAGGTAAATGGCGTTGCCTCAAGTACTCCGGTTCTTCCAGAATCAATAAGCGTGAACGCGACCAGCACTAATATTTCTTTTTCTGATATTGCAATTGAATATTTATCTTTCTATGATTTTTATAAATCCCCAGAGTTAAATTTTCAACCTAATTTTAAAGACTATAAATTGCCGCTTAATATAAAAATCGATGTTTCAAATTATTACGCTCTGTCGAGAAAGCTAAATCTTGATCCAGGCCTTGAGGGGCTTAGTAGTAATGGGTTTGCAATTATAAATAATCCCTGGGCTAAGGAAGCGCCAGATTTTTATTCTATTTATAACCTTCTAGAGGAAAAGCAAATACCTATTTTAGTAAGCTCTGATTTCACTCTATATTATTATCAGTCAGTATTAAAAAAGGTTTATAAAGATATTGAAGAAAATATTTTTTATAGTAATTTGTGGAGTATAAATAAGGATTTATATGAATCAGCCAAAAAACGTTATGAAGCGCGCCTGGCATTAATCGGCGATATTAATGACACAATTCTTGAGGGAGAGCGTCTCGAGACAGCCTTTTTTGCGGTTTCTTTAGAGTTACTGAAGCCAGCTGTTAATCAAATTGCCAAAAAAGGTAGCCCTTCAACTAGCGATAAGTTTTCATATCTAGATTCAAATCGTTATTATTTTGTTACTCCACCGTACTTACGAGACGATGTCGCTCGTGAGTTAGCGTTAATTAGAGAGGGTAAGCAAAATATTAAGTCTCCAGTAATGCTTTATGAAAAAAATTATCGGGATTTTATAGTTCCTCGTGAGTATGCTGGTAATGTTAAATTAAATAACTTTTATTTAGCTAAGAAATGGTTAAATTCGGTTTTTCCTTTAAATTATAAAGACAAGAACTGCCCTAAATGCTTACTTGATAAGGAGGATTGGCGTTTAACAATGATTGCCGCTAGCTTTATTTCAGTCGATTTTTCTGACTCCTTGGAACTAAAGAATAAATGGGCAAGAATTTACAAGTTAATGTCTTTCTTTGATCCTTTGCGAGATGATTTGAATTATGTTTTTTATCGCGACGCCTTAAAGTCAGTATTCGGAGAAAAGTATAATATTGAACAGCTCTTTGATGATAAAAATCCCGAGGCTAAAAATAATTTAGTTAAGTTTCAGAAGAAACTAAACGAGCTTACATTCTCACCCTTTTTAGGAGCAATCGATAAAAACGACCCAAGCGTTAGTCAGCTAAGAGGATTTAAGATGTTGGTTGATAATTATTCACCTAATAATTATATTTTTAGTAAACTTGTCTATCCTCAAGTTGGGACGTATGTAGGAACATCGACAAGTAAAGAAAATGTTACCGCTTGCGAAGTTAAGAAGAAAATCAATCGCTGTAATCCAATTGCGCTTGATGTTATTAATTTGGTTAGCCCTGTTACCTATAGTAGTTACTTTTCTGAAAATACTAATTACTTAAATTATGATGTAGCCATAAATAAGTTAAAAACTGATCTTCAAGAAGATTCTGTTTGGAGAAATGCGAATTATTGGTCTAATTTAGCAATTGTTCGTGATGCCTTAAATTCACCAAACGATAAATTTCCTATTTTTACTAAGTCAATGGCATGGAAAGAGAAAAATATTAATACTGCCGTTAGCGCCTGGATTAATCTGCAAGTTCCGGTAGATAATTTCAAGTTTAATGAAAGCAATGTTGTAAACAGTTTAAACGATTTTGCAAAATATAGAGATGATTCTTATATTGAGCCTGATTTAACCTTGATTAATGAGTTATTAGCTAATCAGGCAATGATTACTAAAATGTTAGAAGCACTTCAGATTGATAAAGAGATACCAAATATTAAAATATCTCTAAATACCCTGGCTAGTGATTTAGGTGCTTTAAAAGCCTTAATAATCAAGCAGCTTGAAGGGAAGGGCCTTGAGCCTGAAGATAATGAATTTATAAGTAGTCTTATAAATAGACTAAAAATTGATGACTATGATGCGAGTCAGAAGAGAATTGTCTTGAAAATTCCTGGTGTCGAGAGAAATTTAAATGAAGAATTAGGGGATTTAAAGTTAATGGTTCTAATACGTCAGGATGGCGAAAGTAAACTTATTTCAGTTGGACCGGTTTGGAATTATAGTGAAAAACGTTAGCTCTATAGATAATTTATTATTTTTCTAAATATTTAAAGATATAAACCTCATTGTTTATTTCTTGCCAGTTATTAGCACTTAGCTTAGCCTCATTAATTAACTTTCCACTTTCAAACCAATACTTATTTATAATTAAGTACGACTCTTTCACCCCAGCCAACTCTCTGGCATTAGCCATGATTTCTTGGCTGGGTTTTTTTTCTACAGACTCTAAATAATATTGATAAAGTGGGCCTCCAGTTGGGATTGGATAAAAGAATATTTTTCCTTCTTTGCCTTCATGGTAATTGTCAAAGCCTAGTTCTTTTAAAGCGGCAACACTGACTTGCTGATTAGCTAGAACAATATAAGGCTGTTTAGCTTCTTTATTAATTAATTGCACCGCTTTTACGTCGTTAGTGCTTGTGCTATAACCACGTGAATTAAAGTATTTATCGTACCTAGGGTAGGAAATATAGAAGCTGCTGCCCAACAAGGTGATACCAAAAAAAAGAAAAATTGCTTTGCTTAAAATGTCTTTTAATAAAATTAGTTCTATTAATTTTTGTAATTCTAAAATAATAATTGGAATGAAAAAAATTGTAATTATGACTAGCAAACGAGAGGCGAAGTTACTTTGTTCATAATTAATTAAATCGCTGAAAATAATTTGACTAGAAATTAAATAGGCTAAACTAAGGGATATGTTAATAAAAATTAAGCTTCTGAAATTTTGGCTGTCTTTTTGTCGGTAAAAAGCGAATAAGCTAAGGATAATAATTAAAACCAAAAAGAGATTAAAATTATAACCAAAGAAATAGATAGTGTTTAAAAGCCAGTTTTCTTGTCCGGCGGTATTTAAACTGCTAAATAAGTTTTTAAATGGTTCAATAATTAAATTTAAATTCCAACTAATTTTTTTAATATCATTACCTCCTGAGATAAATAGAGAAATTGGTAGAGCTAAACTGCTGAATAAAAAAATAATAATTTTCCAGAGTTTATAAGTAGTTGATTTTAATTTATCTGAGTACTTATTTAATAAAAGTATTAAAAACCAGGCTAAAGCCGGAATTCCAGTTAGCGGATGAATAGCGACCGTCGCTAGGGCTAAAATTATAGTCCAAAGAAGATTTGTTTTAGTTAGTCCAAAAAGAATTGTTAAGATTAAAAATAAATAGCTTAAATTTTGTGGAGTGCTAAGAATAAAAGGTGAGAAGCTTAAAACAAGAATAAAAAGGCTACTTAGCCAGCGGCTATTCTTTGAGCTATTCTTATTTGTTAAACGATAACTAGCCAGTGGTAAAAAGACAGCTGCGAGAATCGGTACTAAGAATTTGTTTAAAAAATAAATTGAAAGGCCGCTGATCTTATGAAGAAAAACAATTATTCCATATTGCCCTAAATAGTATAAAGGTTTTGGATCAACGAAGCCTTTTTTATCGATAAGCTCCATGGTTGCCTGATGGACAAAAGGATCAAATCCGTAGCCAACTTTGTAAACAATTGCGGCAAGACTAAAGCATAAAAAATAATAAACAGACAAAGAAACTATCTTGAGAGTGCTAGAAAAAGTTGTTTTTAGAAGAGTGAAGATTAAAGTTAGCGTACTTATAACATAAAAGACAAAAAAACTTGGTTTAATAACTTGCCAGGGAGAAATTAAAGCTCGGTCACTTCGGCTTTGGTAAAGAATATAAAAACAGGCGCCACAAAAAAGGAAATAAATTAAATAAGGCCAGTATTTAAAATAACGCCTATCCTTATAAGTTATTGATGTATTGAGAGAATTTTTGCTGAAAAATAAATATTTATCTAAAATAAAAAAACTGAAGACAACTGCGATAATAATCAAAATAATTGATAACCAGTTTAAAGCGTATAAATAGTAAATTCCTGCTCCAAAAATCGCTAAAAGAGCGATTAAAAGGAGTAGGTAGTCTAAGAAATTACGGCTAATTTTATTAAATATTTCAGATGGCATCATATTAATTTAATGATAGCAAATTCTTGCTAAAAATGGCAATTTTAGGTAACATTTAGATAATGAAAATAAATTGGAAAAAACTTGTAAATCCCGTGATAGTCGTCATTTTGGCGCTAGTTTTTTTTGTGGCAACGTCTAGTTTTAACTATTTAACGCAAGATAAAAACTATACTAAATGGACCTCGCCCGATGAAACAGCTAATTATTTTTTTAGTAGACAGTTTGGCGAAAAACAAGCCTTGTCATATTTTGATCAAGCGGCAGTAGTTGGCGATAACTTAGTTATGCCTCGAAGTTTAAGAAGTGACTCTGGTTGGGTTAAGCCCGTTAGTTTTCTTGGTATTATTATTAGCTACGGGACCATTGCTTCTTGGTTGGGGACCGGGGTTATTCCTTTTTTAACGCCTTTTTTTGGGGCGCTAGGAATTATATTTTTCTACTTTTTAGTTTCATATATTTTTAAAAACAAACGAATTGGTTTAATTTCCGCTTTTCTACTCGCGAGCTTTCCAGTTTATATTTATTATACTGTTCGCAGCATGTTCCACAATGTTTTATTTGTTGTTTTTCTTATAATCGCTGCCTATTTTTTAGCGATTGCGCTTGGCGGAAAAAAGAAGGAGGGAATTTGGGAAAGTTTAAAGAATAAATTCTTTTCGTTTAGATTAGAGAAAGAGAGAAACCTGCAAATGATTTGGGCTTTACTTGCAGGCGCTTTTTCTGGTCTAGCGGTTATCACTAGAACTTCGGAATTAATTTGGTTAGCGCCAGTCGCGGGAATTATTTGGATTTTTTATGCTCGTCGTCTCGGTCTAATTAAGCTTCTTCTATTTTTTGCTGGTTTATTTTTAACGCTCCTGCCGGTCGCTTATTGGAATACCGTTTTATACCAAGGCTCATTTAATACTGGCTATAACGCAATGAATAATTCACTTCAGGAATTATCAACGGCGAGCACTGAGGTTGTAAAGACAACTTTCGGCGGGCAGGCAACTAAATATGTGGAATATTTTGAGACCTTAAGCCATAATATTTTTTATTTTGGCTTCAATAAAGCGCAGTCGATCTCAATGTTTAAACATTATGTGATTGAAATGTTTACGGAGCTAGTAATTATTGGTGGTATAGGTTTTTTAATTTTATTTATTAAAAATATTTTTCATTTCAGGAAAAGATATTTAGTTTATGCTATTGTCTGGGGAACTTTAAGTATAATATTGATTTTTTATTATGGCTCCTGGTTATTTAATGACAACCCTAATCCTAATAGTTTTACTATTGGAAACTCATATACTCGCTACTGGCTACCAATCTATTTAATGTTATTGCCATTAGTCGCGCTAGCGATTGAAAAAATTAGTCGCCTCCTACTTTTAATTACCAATAAAACAAAAAGCCGAATTAGAAATATAATAGCCACTGGATTGCAAACTGTATGCGTTATGTATTTTGCGTACATTGGAATAGTCTTCGTTTTATTTGGCTCTGAAGAAGGCTTAGCTTATCTTTACCATAATAATTTAGCCGAACGCGCTAACGCTGAAAAAGTCTGGTCTTTAACGGAGAAAGACGGAATAATTATCACTCAGTACTATGATAAATTTTTCTTCCCTGAAAGACGCATTATCATGGGCAAACTACCAAACGACGAAATTTTGGTGGCAATAGAAAAATTAGTCGCCCATTACCCAGTCTATTATTATAATTTCTATCTAAACGATAAAGACGTCGCGTATCTAAACGAAAGAAAATTCGCTCCCTATAATGTAGAAATGAAATTAATAAAAAAAGTTAATTCAAAATTTGGTTTATATAAGATTGAGGCGACCGATAGAAATTAGTTAAAATCCTGATTTTTCAGATAAGTTTTATATTTAAGCGGCTATTAAAAAGTAGTTAAAATCCAGGTTTTGCGAAGCAAAACAAACATTGAAACATAGAGTATGAGCCATAGAGACTATTTTTTAAGAATTTAAAAAATAGTCTCTATGGCGAATCCCGGTTTAAATCAAGTTTATATTATCGTATTTATGAAACAAAATAAAAATTATTTTATTATTACTATCGGTTGCCAGATGAATGTCGTTGACAGCGAACGTCTGGCCGCTTTTTTAGAAACCCACACCTATTTATTAACTAAAGATATTAATAAAGCGGGTGTGATAATTATTAATACCTGCGGTGTTAAGCAGAGCGCCGAAGATAGAGTCTACGGTTTAGTAAATACAATTAGAAAGACAAATAAAAATGCGAAGATTGTAATTACTGGTTGTCTAAGTAAGCGCGCCGATGTTAAAAAACGTTTACAAGAAAGAGTAGATATATTTTTACCAACTAGCGAAATGATCCAACTACCAGAACTTCTAGGCGGCAAAGAATTCAAGCCAAGATTTAGTCTTGATGAGGTTAGATTAAAAGAGGGCGAAAAATATTTAAACATTTTACCAAAACACGGTAAAGAATTTATGGCTTATGTGCCGATTGGTAACGGCTGTAATAATTTTTGCGCTTATTGCGTTGTGCCTTATGCTCGTGGTCGTGAAGTTTATAGATCGGCGCTTGATGTTATCAAAGAAGTTAAAGCGTTAATAAAAAAAGGTTATAAAGAAGTTACTTTAATCGCTCAAAATGTTAATAGTTATAATGATAAAAATTATGATTTCCCGAAGCTATTAAAAGAAGTCGTTGATATTCCGGGCGAATTTTGGGTAAGATTTTCCTCTAGCCATCCTAAGGACATGAGTGATGATTTAATAAAAACTCTTGCGTATAGCGAAAAGATTTGTTCTCATCTTCACTTAGCTTTGCAGTCAGGCGACGACGAAATTCTAAAAATAATGAATCGCAAATACACCGCTAGTCATTTTGAAAAATTAATTAAAAAAGTTAGAGAGTCTAAACCGGGAATTGCAATAACTACGGATGCGATTGTTGGCTTTCCGGGGGAAACGAAAAAACAATTCGCCAATACTTTAAAATTATTTAAAAGAGTTAAATTTGATTTAGCCTACATTTCCCAGTATAGTCCACGCTATGGGACGGTGTCGGCCGAAATGAAAGATAATGTCACGCCCGAGGAAAAAAAGAGAAGAGACAATGAACTCAATATAGTTTTAAAGAAAACAGCCCTAGAAAATAATAAAAAAAATATAGATAATGAAGTTTTAGTTTTAGTTGAGGGAATGAATAAACGTGGTAAGTATTACGGTAAGACTAGCGGCTATGTAACGGTAGTAATTAAAAGTTCTAAAAAAACTAGTAAAAAAATTGTCGGTACTTTTGTTAAAGTTAAAGTAAGAGAGGTTCTTCCGTTCGCTCTTGAAGGCGAATTAGTTTCTAAAAAATAGTGTTTTTGGCAAGAAAAAAAGAGACCGAAGTCTCTTTTGGTTAAGGTAGGTTAAAGCTAGTTATGGCTAGCATTATTGAAAGAACAAAATGTTAATACAGAAACCATAGCAAAAATATAGTGATATGACAAGCAAAGTTATCCTCAAAAATAGCCAAAAAAAGAATATAAAGACTAAACCCCTGGTTATAGTCATTTTAGGTCCAACCGCCTCAGGAAAGACCTCTTTAGCCGTTAAATTAGCCGCTAAATACAAGGGAGAGATTATTTCAGCTGATAGTCGCCAGGTTTTTAAGGGAATGGATATAGGAACCGGAAAGGATCTAAAAGAATATGTTATTAATGGTAAGAAAATACCTTACCATTTAATTGATGTCGTTAATCCTAATGATGAGTTTAATTTAGCTAGATATCAGAAACTCGCTAATCTTGCTATCAAGGATATCTTGTTGCGGGGGAAATTGCCTATTATTGCCGGTGGGACGGGTTTGTATCTACAAGCATTGGTTGATGGCTATATGTTAGATAAAAATGTTCCTGATTTAAAAACACGCCTAGAGCTAGAAGCTTTGTCTGTCGCTGAACTTTATAAAAAACTAGAAAAGATAAAACCGGATTTCACTCATAAATTAAATAATAGCGATAAAAATAATCCCCGTCGTTTAATTCGTTATTTAGAAATTTTTAGCGCGGAAAATAATCTTGAAAAGGCAAAGCCGGCAGCAAAGAGGAAGCCCGCTTATGATTTTTTAATAATTGGCCTCCAGCAAGATGATGATGAAATGAGATCAAGAATTATGAAAAGAATCGTTAGTCGCTTAGACAACGAAGATATGGTTGGGGAAGTTGAACGCTTACTCGAAGAAGGAGTTAGTTCTGAGCGTTTAAACGCTTTTGGTTTAGAATATAGACACATTAACTGGTATCTTCAAGATAAATTGAATTACGATGAGATGATTGAGCGTCTTGGGCTAGCGACTTATAGGTTTGCTAAACGTCAAAAGACTTGGTTTAGACGTTGGGAAAAGCAAGGTATGAAAATTAATTGGGTTAAGGATTTAGCTGAAGCTGAGAGAATTTTTAAAACAAAATAATATTAAGTTTTTGAAATAATTAATTTTAGATAAAAGAGTAAATAAAAAAGCCCGTTGTTGGGCTTTTTGTTTGAGTGATGAGAACTAAGTAATTAGGTGATTAAGAAAGAATCTCCGTCCATTTTGTTTTGGTAGGAGATTTTTATCTGAGCGCCAATTAAATCTTTGGCATCGAAATTTTTAGTTGGTTTAACACTTCGGTCATTTGTGACCTGATTCTCGCTTTTTTCTTTTTCGTCTGCTCTTTTTACTAAATTCATGATTGATATTTTAATGTGCAAACTATATTATTGCTTTAAAATATATTTTTGTCAACTAGGATAATTAAAATAAAACCCCATATAACATGGAGTTTTATTGATATTTTTATTTTTATCGCTAATTACTGTAAGAGTTTTTCTAATATTTCTTGAACTATTTTTGGGTTAGCTTTACCCCTGGTTTCAGCCATTACTTGGCCGATAAAAAATTGGATTAAAGTGACTTTACCGGCCTTGTAAGCCTTGGTCTGCTCAGGATTATTAGTAATTATTTTTTCAACGGCAATTTCTAATTCAGCGCTACTGTCAATCTGCTCTAGGCCCATTTCTTTCATTATATTAATCGGATCTCCACCATTCTTATACATTTCATCGAGAATTCTCTGGCCAGCCGAAGAATTAATTTTTCCTTGATAAACTAAACAGACTAATTCAGCGAAGTTTTCGGCTGTTAATTTTAAATCACAAATATTTTTATTATCAGTTTTAAGATGTTTTAAAAGTTCGCTAGTAATCCAGTTGCCGGCTGTCTTAGAAAGTCTTTTTTCTTGACGCGCCTCCTCGTCGCCAGTGGCTTGAATCCAGGCGTTAAGTTCGGAAACGACATTTTCTGTCCAGTCAGCTAGAGATTTATCTGACACAATTAATTCGGATATTTCGGGAGTAAAATTATATTCACGAACAAATCGATTTTTTTTGACAAGAGGCATTTCCGGCAGTTCTTTTTCAAGTTTAGCAATCCATTCTTCATCAATATTTAAGTTTGGAATATCTGGTTCAGGGAAGTAACGGTAGTCGGCTGAGCTTTCTTTAACTCTTTGGCTAATGGTTACCGCCTTATTCTCATCCCAGCCTCTAGTTTCGCCGGCAATTTTTTCGCCTTTATCAAGCGCAGAACTTTGACGTTCTATTTCAAAATTAATTGCTTTTTCGACCGCTTTAAATGAATTAATATTTTTTACTTCAACCTTGCTATTTAATTTATAACTCCTCAGAGGCTTTATTAAGCCATCTTTATATTCCCATTTTCCTGGCGTTTGGACGCTAATGTTTGCCTCGCAACGCATTTCGCCTTTTTCCATGTCAGCGTTAGAAATATCTAGGTAGCGAAGAATTTGCTGATACATTTGGCAGAATTTTTTTGCCTCGAGAGCATTTTTAATAACTGGCTCAGTAACTAATTCCATTAAAGGGGTTCCAGCGCGATTAAAATCTAGTAAGGTGTAATCCTTATCTTTAAAATGAGTTGATTTACCGGTGTCTTCTTCTAGATGGATGCGAGTAATATCAATTTTATTATCATCTATTTCTAGATAGCCATCATAGCATAGAGGGAGATCATACTGAGAAATCTGGTAACCTTTTGGTAGGTCGGGATAAAAGTAATTTTTTCTATCAAATTTAGATAGGCGATTAATTTTGCAGTGCAAAGCAAGACCAGTCATGATAGTCCAGTTAATCGCTTGGCGATTAGGGACTGGTAAAGTTCCCGGATGAGCTAAGCAAATCGGGCAGACGGTTGTGTTTGGCGCTTTTGACACAGAGTCATTATCGCAGGAGCAAAACATTTTACTCTTTGTTTTTAGTTCGGCATGTATTTCAAGGCCGATAATAACGTCATATTTCATATATCAATTATTAAAATTTACCCGTACTTCCAAATCCACCCGTTTCAGGTTCGGTTTCGTCATTTATTTTTTATTAACTAATTTCCATGTCATTAATAGCCTGAATTAAAATTTGGGCAACTTTTTGACCAGGAATGATATTATACATCTCTTCGCTTAAGTTTTTTATAATAACTTTAACTTCGCCACGATAATTAGAGTCAATTACGCCGCCCATTGTTTTCATGCCTTCAAAAGCAACTCCACTCTTATCCCAGATTAAGCCAACATATCCCTCAGGAATAGCCATTTTAATTCCAGTTGAAACTAAGTCATGAGCATAAGGAGGAATTGAATAATAATCACGAGAATATAGATCAAAGCCGGCATCGCCAACATGAGCCTTTTGGGGGAGCTTGGCTTCGGGGTAAAGTTTTTCAACTACTAATTTAGAAATATTTTTTGGGGTCAGTTCAATTTTTGAAGCTGTTTCTTTTTCAATAAATTCGTTTGTAATTTTATTGACGATTTCATTTGGAGCTTCATTAGTTTGATAATTAATAGAAACATTTTCTGCCGCTTTATAACTTTCCGTCTTGACTTGTTTGTTTTCAAAAATAATATCTCGATTATTTATAATCTGAGGGTTGGTGCTGATAATATCACTAATCGCTCTAAAATCTTTTTGAATACCGGCGCTTGAAATAATAATTCTTTTAACCATTATCCAAACGAGTAAGCTAATTTCGTCGCGTGTTAAAATTTCTCCATTTTTTGTACAGCTAATTAATTGAAATTCAGGATAACTTTCCGCAATTTCAACATAAACCATCTCAGCGTTTTTTAAATGGTCAAGATTATTTTCATGAATGTCGGCCTTGCTGCCCGACCAGTCAGTGCGCGCTCTATCGTGAGCCAATTTCTGAGAAATTTCCGCTTCAACATGAAGAATTAAAGATAAGTCAGGTTTGGGAATGTTAAATAATTTATATTCTAAATCATAAAGCCAGTTAAAGAAGGCTTTGCGCTCTAGCGGGTTTTCAATTTTTCCACCTTGATGGCCCATGTTAGCACTCGTATATCGGTTAGCTAAAACAATCTTGCCGTTTTGAAGCCAGTTGCGAATTTTTGAGCTAGCGTCGTATCTGTCTACGGCGTAAAAAATTGAAGCTTGGTAAGGAGTAATCTCATCAGCTTGCCCGTATTTACCAGACAAGTATTCTTCAACTAAGCCGGCAGACTTTTGGTTATATTGAGGAAAATCAGCCACCATTACTTCATATCCTTCGTTTTCTAAACGAGTTTTGAGTAAATTAAGCTGAGTAGTCTTTCCGCTACCATCTGTTCCATCGATAACAATTAATTTTCCAGAATATGTATTCATACTATTTATATTAATTTTTTGCGATTATTCTTTCTTGGTGAAATATTTTTATTTTCAGAAAATTATTTTTCTAAATCGATAATTATTTTTTCTATCTGATTATAAAGATTTTCTAATTTGCCGTTGTTGTCTAATTTATAATTAGCGCTTGCCATAACTGAGGAAATTTCTAGCTCTGTTTCTTTTTTGCCATCAGCTAAAAACTGTTCGTAGGTTTTTGTAGAGTCGTCAGCATTTTCATTCCTTTTTACTAGGCGTTCATATCGAGTTTTCGCTTCAACCTCAATACTAACTAAAACAAAACCAGGCAAATCTTTTAAATAAACTATATCAGCGGCGCGGCGTATGCCATCGACAATAATAATTTCACGGGGATCATTTTTTACGTCTTCAGTTAAAATCTTGGCCAGTAAATCAGCGCCAAATTGTTGGCGTAAAATTGTCGAAATATTTTGCATGTTTTCGCGTGTGATTGGCATGTAAAGGCGACTAAGTAAATCACGTAAGATAGTAGAAAAACGATGGCTTCTCGCGCCATAATGAATTTCTAGATAGTTTTTTGTGACATCTTTGCCGCTAGCAATCTCGCCAACTAGCCCGATGATAATTTTAGCCATTTTTTTGTCCCTCCCTAGGCGAGCATGCCCGCCTCGTAAGGATATTATTTACTAGTTATATCTGCTAAACCACGGCGTATATCCCAGTCGTCCTTGTCTAAGTCGCAGTGTAATTTTAAATTAGGGAACATTTCTAGGACCGCGTGGTACATTTTATGCGCTGCTTGTCTTAGGGTTGGGTGAACCATTCTTCCAGAACGAAGCTCAACAACGTATAAAGCGGCTGGTAATTGATAGGTAGTTTGGCAATAAACATTAAAGCCCATGGCAATATAGTATTGTTTTATTTCTGGACTTGCTTCTAAGTTATTAATTTTTTCAATTTGATTTTTTAGTAATATCTCTGCTTCACTGCGCAACTCTTGAGGAAGTTGTTCTAAGTACCAATTTTGAAAGCCTAATTCGGTTGTAAGAAGTGGCATGCGGCAAATCCCGTTTCTGTGGCGTTGTATGTCTCTAAAAGATCCAAAATCGAGCAGGAAATTAAAGGTGAATGATCCAATTTCTGCTAGAAAATTTGGTAAACCAATTTTTGGCGGACGAGCGCTGATTATTTCCTGATATTTTTTCAGTTCACTAGCCTTTATTGTTGTTGATGCCTTAAAATCAGTAACATCCTCTGGATATAAATAGGTATATTGTTTTGCACTTACTTCACGATATTTTTCTTGGGCTTCATCAAATGGGTGAGAAAAACTGTGAGAGTATTTTGATTTTAGGCTACTTAAAATACTTTCCGCAGCTTCTTTGACTTCAGCTAGGGGGTGGTGTCTTAAAAGAGCTAATTTATCCCAAGCTTGTCGAAGATTTGTGTGCCAGCTTAATTGAGTTGTGATGCCGGCCGGCAAGAAGCCGCGCATAATATCAAACCCACGAGCTTTAATAGCTTTTAAATAAACTACTTCGTCTTCACTTTCTTGACGAGGATATTTTGAGATTAAATATTGTTGAATTTTTTCCTGGTTATTTATATAAAAGTTCATCCAAGCGGTGATAATGTCTTTTGAAGCCTCAGTGTTTAGCGGATCAATAATTGCTTGTTTTGACATGTCTATATAGCGGGTGCTTGTTTCCTGACCACTGTACAACTGCCAATCCTGGATTGCTTTATCGCCGAGCATGCTTATTCCTTCGATAAAAATAGTCGTACTACCGCAGTCTGCGATACTGGCGTGGCCATAACCAACATAAAATGTTTCCATGAATTTTCCTGAGCCACTAGACTTCACCTTTTCTACATGTTCAACTACGCTCTTAGGACTTCTGGAATACAAAGCCTGCATCATCGCAGTGTCCTCGGGGCTAAATTCGTCGTAGATAAAAATATTTGCCATAGAATTAATGTTATTTATTTTTAATTACTTATTAATATTGAGGTGTTTCGTCGCTCACTAAAGAAAACTCGATTCCTGCTTCTTTAAATATTTCTTTGCTTCTAGAGCTTGCATGGTAATCATGTGAGCAAACAACTCTTTTAATCCCAGCATTTATAATCATCTTAGCGCAG
Organism: uncultured Gammaproteobacteria bacterium; assembly: GCA_964500975.1. GTDB lineage: Bacteria > Patescibacteriota > Patescibacteriia > Patescibacteriales > UBA12465 > UBA12465. The sequence continues at coordinate 66,544 of CAZCQW010000003.1, forward strand.
GTATAACAGGGAGCCATTTTACAATATAAAGTCCCGCCCTCTAAAGCAATGCCCATGCGAGCAGCTTCGCAAATAGCGTTCTGTTCAGCGTGTGCGGTTCTGATGCAATGGCGAGTCTGAGTTCCGTCTTCATGAATGACGGTGTGCATTTCGTGACCAGCTTCATCGCAATGGGGAAGTCCGCTCGGTGCTCCGACGTAACCAGTTGAAACTATTCTTCGGTCTCGCGTAATAACACAGCCAGTGCGACCGCGATCGCAAGAGCCGCGACTTGCAACCATATCAACAATCTTTAAAAAATACTCATCCCAAGTTGGACGCTTGTAGACTTCTGTCATAATATTTATTTTAAATAATTTTTAACCTTTTAGTATATATATTTTAATATATAATTACAATAAAATAAATCTTGACAGATAAGCATATCTATCTTCAGGGGCTTTAAAAAAGCAAAGAAAAGGAGTATTATGTAAATAAGACTAGTAGATTAAGAAGGATATTAATAAATAATGATTATGTTAGAGAAATTAGTTGAAAATTTGGCGAATAATAAAGAAATTCATTTTACAGTCAAAGTTATCTCTGGGGCTCCGAAAACGGAGATTCGTGAAGAAATGGCTGACTCTACTATTAAAATTGCTCTTAATGCCCAACCGGAAAAAGGTGAAGCTAATCAGGAGTTAATTAATTTTATTGCCAAGGCTCTTGGAGTTAGAAAATATCAAGTTAAAATTGTTAGTGGTTTGACCGATAAGATGAAGTTAGTGAAAGTTAGTCGTTAAGTAAAAATAACCTACCCAAGGCGGGCGTAAAAAAGTATGGATTTATCCGTTGTTATTGTTTCCTGGAAAGTTAGAGACAAATTAAGAAATAATCTAAACGCTTTGTTTAAATCACAAGGCGATTTTAAATTTGAAGTATTGGTGGTTGATAATAATTCTGAAGATGGAAGTGTGGAGATGATTAAAAATGAATTTCCGGAAGTTGTTTTGATTGAAAATTCTGATAACCGTGGATTTGCGGCCGCCAATAATCAAGCAATTAAGATTTCTCAGGGTGATTATGTCTTGTTGCTTAATCCGGACATGCAAGTTGAAGGCGATACTTTAAGTAAGGTTTTGGGGTGGTCAAAAAATAATCCCCAGGCAACGGTTACGGGTTGTAAATTAGTTAGTAGTAGTGGAGAGATCGTAAAACAGGTTCGTCGTTTTCCAAAATTAGCCGATCAATTAGCCGTAACCTTAAAACTACCTCATTTTTTTCCTGGAATTATTAATAAATATTTATATTCAGATTTTGATTACACAAGAGAAGCTAAAGTAGATTCTATTCGTGGTGCATTCTTTTTAATTAATAAGAGTGCATATAAAAAAATTAGCGGCGAAGACTTGCCGCTACTTGATGAGCGTTATTTTATTTGGTTTGAAGAAGTCGATTTTTGTCGTCTAGTCTATAAACTAGGTGGGGAAGTTTGGTATACTCCAATTGCTTCATGTTTAGATTATGTCGGACAGAGCTTTAAACAGGTCAATCGTGGACAGACACAAAAATATTTTAGTGATTCAATGATAAAGTATTTTCAGAAATGGGAGACTAAGTTTTCTGCCAGTGTTTTAAAAATTGTTTGGAAAATTGTTTTAGTTTTTTTAGCAAAATAAAAATCCCTGTTAGGGGATCTTTATTTACTTCTCGCGAAGGTCGCTTAAATTGAGAGAAAACTTAACATTGATATTATAACATAAAATAATACCCAGTCAACCCTTGTGGACCGACGGGGAATCGAACCCCGGAGAAGAAATTGTTAAGTTTTCCCTCGCGACCGACGCCCGGCCCACGTAAAGAATAGCTTAGCATAAAGCACCTTATGGAAAGTTAAAAAAGTTTTAAAATAAATATAAAATGAGTAAGAAAGTCGGAATTATATTAATAAACTACAAAGATTATGCGGAGCGCTTTTTAGCGCCTTGTCGTGATTCTTTGCGCGTTCAAAATTATCCCAAAGAGTTAGTTAATATTTATATTATTGATAATGCTTCAACTCAGTCAACAGAAAGCTATTTAAAATCTCAATACCCAGAAGCAAAAATTTTGCCCCGTGAAGATGGAAACTATTCAGCGGCTAATAATCTCGGTTTTAAAAACGCCCTTGAAGATGGCTGTGAATATATAGTTTCCGTTAACATGGATACTGAGATGGAGGCGGATTGGTTAAGCGAATTAGTTCTTGCTCTTGATAATAATCCTGAGGCGGGGATTGCTCAGTCAAAAATACTGCTATTTCCAAAAACTGAAGAAGAAAAAAATCATCCAAAAATAAATAGTCTAGGAAATGTTATTCATTTTTTAGGTTTTGGCTTTACTTCTGCTTATGGTGAGCCTGATAGAGAAATTAGTGGATATCCGGAAATTAGTGGTTACGCTAGTGGCTGCTCTTTTATTATTAGAGCTGAAGTTTTAAGTAAAATTGAGGGCTATAATGAAGAGTATTACATGTATCATGATGATTTAGAGCTTAGTCTAAAAGCTAAATTAGCTAGTTATAAAATTATCTTAGCGCCACTGTCTATTATTTTTCATAAATATGAATTTGAAAGAAGTACGAAGATGATTTATTATATGGAGCGTAATCGCTATTTAACGATTATGACTTTTTATCCCGCTTTTTCTTTAGCTATAATTTTAATACCAGCTCTAGTTATGGATTTAGGAATACTAGCTTATTCTATTATTAATGGTTGGTTTAAGGAAGAAATAAAAATATATCAATATTTTTTATCTTTTAAAAATTATAACAAGCTGTTTGCGGAGCGAGAAAAAATTAAATCTTTCAAGAAGATAAAATTTTCTGAGGTCGCTAAAGATTTTGCGGGGAAGATAGAATTTCAAGAAATCGCTAATCCAATTTTAAAATATATAGTTAATCCTTGTTTAGATATATATTGGAAAATTATTAAGCATATTATTTAGAGTAGTAGTTTTTAATATGGATTTATCAATTATTATCGTTAATTATAAAAATAAAAATAAGCTAAGTGCTTGCTTGAGCTCTATTATTAGGGCTGATATTAAAGACCTGATTTATGAAATTATTTTAGTAGAGAATAATTCGGGAGAGGACTTAAGCGATTTAGTAAACCTGTCTCCTAATATCCGTTTAATTGTTAGTGATAAAAATCTAGGCATGGGTGGGGGGAATAATTTAGGAATTAAGTCAGCGCAGGGTGAATATGTTTTAATTCTTAATCCTGATACTAGCATTCAGAATCAAGCGGTTTCAGTTTTGTTTAATTATTTAAAAAATAATCCTAGGGTTGGGATAGTCGGGCCAAAATTATTAAATCCTGATAAATCTCTCCAGTATTCCTGTTCACGTTACCCTGAATTTTACATGCCGTTTTTAAGACGAACTTTCCTAGGGCGTTACTTTAAAGTTAATCGTGATAATTTTCAGATGAGGGACTCTGACCATGATATTATCCAAGAAGTTGATTGGTTAATGGGGTCTGCTCTAATGTTTAAGAAGAGTATTGCTTTGGCTGATGGAAAAATTTGGGAGCCAAGGTTTGATGAGTATTATTTTATGTATTTTGAGGACACCGATTTATGTCGTCAAGCTCACGCTAATAAACTTAGAGTGGTTTATAATCCAGAAGCTGTTTTAATTCATGATCACGCAAGAGAAAGCGCTAAATATCCGTGGTATAAAGCTGTGTTTATCGATCCCTTAGCTCGTCACCATATCGCTTCTTGGTTAAAGTATTTTTTAAAGTGGGGTTTTAAATAAATTATCTTAAAATTCGAAAATTTAAATTAAATATATGCAAAAAATTAAAAAAGCTATTTTTCCAGTTGCTGGTTTTGGAACCAGATTCTTGCCGGCTACTAAGGCTCAGCCAAAAGAAATGCTAACGGTAGTCGATAAACCAGTTATTCAGTATTTAGTTGAGCAGGCAGTCGCAGCTGGAATTGAAGAAATAACTTTTGTTACTGGACGCGGAAAAAGAGCGATTGAAGATCATTTTGATTATTCTTTTGAACTAGAAAAAACATTAGTTGAAAAGAATAAATTAGATTTAGTTAAAAAAGTTCAAGAAATAGAAAACCTGGCTAAGTTTTCTTATGTTCGTCAGCCAGTTCCGCTAGGTGATGGTCAAGCGGTTTTATGTGCGGCGCATTTAGTTGATAAAGACGAAGCTGTCTTAATTATGTTTGGTGACACGCTTTATGATGCTGAAATATCTCCAGTTAAACAGGTAATAGACGCGTATGAGAAATATGGCGAGACGATCATTGGCTTATCAGAAGTAAAACCAAGCGAAGTGAGCCAATTCGGTGTTATCGCCGGGAAAGATTTGGGTGACGGTATTTATGAAATTACTCAGTTTATTGAAAAGCCAAAAATGGAAAACGCTCCTTCTAATTTAGTTCAGGTTGGTATTAATGTTATTACTAGCGATATTTTGAAAATACTTGAAACCATGAAGGTTGGAAAGTCGGGTGAAATTCGTCTAGCGGACGCTTATGATGAAATGCTTAAGCAGGGCAAAAAACTTTATGGTAAGAAAATTGAAGGTGAATGGCTTGATACTGGTAATAAATTTAATTTCATTAAAGCCACTATTAAGCTAGGTTTAAAGAATGAAGAGGTAAGTGAGGATTTACAAAATTTAATCAACGAACTTAGTAAGAAATAACTATTTTAAAATAAACAAAAAAACATCGGCCACAGCGCTGATGTTTTTTATTTAAACTTTTAAATATATATTGAATTTAATTTATTGCATTAATATTTTATATACTCCTTCTTGGTCATTAAATCTCGCCCAGAAATAAAGGTTATTATTTTTAGTATCAAGGACTGGTGAATTAATTTTTTCGGCATTAAATAAGGAAATAGTATTTCTATTTTTAAAATCAAAAACACTTAAATTATTAAGACTGGAGAGGACTAAATAATTTCCCTCTTCGTTCCAAACAATATCTTCAATCTTTTCACTGCGGCGAGTTATTAAATCGCTACGGCTATTTGAGAAATTGAAAATATAAATTTCTAAATCATTAGTATAGATTAGAGACTGATCGCTATAGAGAGCCCAATTATTTATATTTCGGACTGTTAGCGGGCCTTTTGATAAATTATTTTCATCAAATAAATAAAGTGTTTTATTCTGTTCATCGTAAATAGTTAAATAACTTGCCATTCTGTTTTCAAAACGATAAGTGCCGCTACTTGGTAAAATCCAGTGGTCAGACGATTCAATTCCAGAGAGGGAGTAAGAGCTTAATTTAATTTGTTTATCGGATTTGTTAATTGTAAATAACTTATTCGGCGTGGCTTCATAGTCTAGATACTCGCCCCCACTTAAAACTGAAGTGCTAGTTTTGTCGCCAGGGTTTAGTTTATTAATTGAGTTATTGTTTTGATAATATAGATAAGCACTAGAAGCGTCTTGCGACCAATTTTTAGCGCCGCTACCCGTGCTCAGAGCATAATTACTATCATTAGTCTCTTTAATTGGGTCAAAGATTATTCCGTCAACAAAAAGCTTATTATTTTTAAGCCAAAGATTGTGAGAGTTAGAAAAATTTGGGTTTTTTATAGTTGTTAAATCTCTAGCCGTTTCAGTTTTTAAATTGATAATTTTTTTTGCTTCCTGGGCGTAAATATGTTTACTATCAGGACTAATAGTTAGCTTATCTTCCTCTAATAATAAGATTAATAAAGGAGAATTATCTTTAAATAAATTTACATCTTCAACAAAAGTCGTTTCACCTGAGTAAATATTAATCTTTTGTTTATAGGGCCAATATCCTTCGACTTCAAGACGAAGTTCGTATTCACCTGGTAAAATATTTTTTATTTTAGCTGGAGTTACCTTATAATCTTTCTTCCAAGGATTTATTGATAAGTCGTTTTGAGGTTTGTCGTTAAGATAAATAATCGCATTTTTTGGTTCAGTTGCTACAGCCAACATTCCGGTTTTTTGTAGGAGTCGGTTAAGTTTTAGGGGCCAACTCAAATTAAACTTATAGCCCGAGGCATAAAGAGATGTTACGACGGTTATAACTACAAATAGAGCGGCAAAAATTATTAAAAGATAGTCTCTCGCTTTTTTAGACATATATAATTATTCAACGCGTTCAATAACAGCGCCCAGTTTTTTAAGACGAAGATCTAAGGATTCATAGCCACGGTCAATCTGATAAATGTTGTCTATTTCAGTTTGCCCTTCAGCGATAAGGCCGGCAATAACAAGGGCGATTCCGGCTCTAAGATCTGGAGAAATTAAACGTTTCCCGTAGAGTTTTGTTGGACCTTGAACTAAAATTCGATGCGGATCGCACATGGTAATATTGGCACCCATTTGTGATAACATATCAGTCCAAATCAAGCGACGATCATAAATAGTCTCATGAATCATAGATGAGCCGTGAACTTGAGTCATTAGAACAACATAGGGAGATTGTAGGTCGGTCGCAAATCCAGGATATTCATGGGTTTTAATATCACTGGCCGATAAGCGACCACTCTTTTTAATTTGTATCCAATCTTTACCCGTTTCAAAGTTAACACCAATTTTTTTAAAAATACTGAGTAAGGTCATGATGTGTTCAGGATTGCATTTGGTAATTTTTATTTCTGAATTTGCAGCGGCAGCTAAAATAGCAAAAGAACCGGTTTCTATTCTATCGGGGATAACATTAAATATTCCTCCCTTTAGTTTTTTAGTTCCTTCAATAGTTATAATCGGTGAACCAGCGCCTTTAATTTTAGCTCCTTGCTTATTTAAATATTCTGCCAAAGCTTCAATTTCTGGTTCCATCGCGCAATTTTTTAAAATAGTTTTTCCAGGAATAATTGAGGCTGTCATAAGCATGCTTTCGGTAGCGGTAACTGAAACAAGAGGGAAGAAATAGTTTGCTGGTTTTAGCTTCTTGGCTTTAATATGATAAAAGCGTCCGGACACTTCATTAATTTCGGCACCAAATGCTTTATAGCCTTCAATGAATAAATCAATTGGACGTCCGCCTGCACCGATTACACATCCCCCAGGATGTGGGAATTTAACTTCGCCAAAGCGCGCTAACATCGGACCAACAAACATAATTGATCCACGGAATTTATCAGCCATTTTTTGTTCTAATTCAGTCGTCTTTATTTTTTTAGTATTTATTGTTACACCATTTTTAAAGTGCGTTGTCTCGGCACCAAGTGATTCTAGAAGCTCAAGAGAACGATCAACATCTTCAATTTTTGGGAGATTTTTAATAGTGATTGATTTCTCGGATAAAATAGCAGCCGGGATTATTTTTAAAGCAGAGTTTTTAGCTCCGCAAACCGCGATTTCGCCGCTTAATTTGTGTCCGCCGGTGATAATGAATTTTGCCATATTTGTAAAGGCTTATTTATATACTAATATATTAACTGTAAACTAACTATAACTTATTTATTGACATTTTTCAAATATCTGTTATTATTTATAAATGTTAAGCAGAAATGTTAATTTTATTTAATTTTATGGTAAAAATTGCAGTAATTAAGACCGGTGGCAAACAATATAGAGTATCTGTTGGCGACACGGTTAAAGTTGAAAAATTAGAAGTTGAAAATGGTAAAAATGTTAAACTTGAAACCCTTTTAATCGCTGATGGCGCTAATCTTGAATTAGGTCAGCCTTCACTGGGCGAAAAAGTTGAAGCAGAAGTAATTGAAACTGCTAAAGGTAAAAAAGTAACAGTTGTTAAATATAAGAACAAAACTCGTTACAAGAAAACCGTTGGTCATCGTCAAAAGTTTACTGCTCTTAAGATTACAAGCATTGCTTAATATCTTTTTCAAAACTCAAGAAATTTATAAAAGTCCGCTTCGTTTAAGCGGACTTTTTTTAAAAAAAGAGGACCTAATTTGGGTCCCCTATCTAATGTTATTTAAGTATTAATTTTCTTTTTCGCTTGATGTAAAAATTGTGTACATAAACGAAATAAATCCTATACCCATAAGCAATGTTGCACTTGTCAAGAAAAGGCTAAAAGTATAAGATTGGCGCATAAATTCTCGGCCATACTCCGTACTTTCCATTCGCCAATTTGGTAGTATACCGAAAAGCGAATTTAATGCCAACACAAATATTATGTCAACACAGTAGAAGGTCAGGGCGAGTAACGTTGTTCTTGTCAACGTTCTAGCATCAACAATCTTGTCGTATTTTCCGGTAAACATAATCATTTGCACAATTAGCAATGGCGCGGTAAATATTAACAATCCGATTCTTGATATAAGATCAAATGTTTCAGCACCGTTATAAACGAATATCATACCTGCAGTAATCATTGTAACAAGGCCTAATGCTGAGATAACTAATAACGAAATTAATACTTTTTTCATGACTTATTTTATTTATTTATTAATAATATATTAAATTGTCTTAGCCCCCAAATTGTTTTAGAGTCTAGGTCAATTTAATAAGTATTGATAAATAGATTCTTTTTAACGAACTTTTATTAACGTAATTATAACACATATTATTTATAGTGTCAATATTACAATTAAAATAATATTTATAAAATAATAAAAATAAGCTAATATTAGCTATATATTTTCTATTAGTTTTAGATTTATAAAAGTCCGCTTCGTTTAAGCGGACTTTTTGGTATAGGAATTTCTAGGGATATTTACTTTATTTCGTTACGGTATTTTAAAGCACTAGCGAGGGTTGTCTCATCTGCATACTCTAAATCTGATCCCGCCGGTAAGCCTTTAGCTAAACGAGTAATTTTTACATGATCACGTAGAAGTTTATTTAAATAGAGGGAAGTAGTCTCACCTTCAAGATTAAAATTAAGAGCGAGAATTATTTCCTTGATATTTTCTGCTTTAATTTTTTTTACAAGTTTTTCAATATTTAAATCATCCGGCCTGACTTCATTAATTGTATTAATCAGCCCGCCAAGAACGAGGTATTTTCCGTTATACTGTTTAGTTGCTTCAATACTTAAAAGATCTTGAGTATTTTCTACAATACATAAAACATCTTTCAACCTTTCGCCATCAGCGCAGATTGAGCAGGGATTATTTTCAGTAATCGCCTGACAGGAAGAGCAGAGAGTCGTTTTTGTTTTTAGTTCTTTCAGAGCTAGAGCAAGACCGTTTAATTTTTCATCACTTTGACGTAGTAAATAAAAAGCATAGCGTTCAGCTGTTTTCGGGCCGACGCTTGGGAGTCCGGATAATCTCTCAATTAAATTTTCAATCGCTTTCGGATATCGCATTTATATATTTTAGAATTAATTCATGCCCGGAATTCCGCCCATGTCTTGAAGTTTTTTAGCCATTAATCTTTGAGCACGTTTGATTCCTTCATTAACGCTGTTTTTAACCGCTTCTTCTTGAGCACTTTTAGATAGTGATTCATTTAAATTTATACTCATAATTTCCATATTGCCATTAAGAACAACCTTTACACCATTTTTTTCTTCAGTGATTGTTTCTTGGGCTAAAGCGTTTTGCATAGTTTTAGCTTGGCTTCGTAAATCTTGGAATTGTTTTAATTTGCTGAACATAAATATTTTACCCGTAAGTGGGTTTTAATTATTATAATTTTTTTTATTAAAATTCGATTGGTTTATCGTTTGTAGGCATCTTACTTAGATTTCTAAAGCTTACCGTATTTTCATCAAAAAATAAATCTACTTTGCCGGTTGGACCGTTACGATGCTTGGCGATATGGATTTCCGCCTTGTATCTTTCGTCGGTTGGTAGATCAGCTGGGTTATAGCCACGATCCGCCGCTTTACGATAAATAAACATAACAATATCGGCGTCCTGCTCAATCGAACCGGAATCACGTAAATGAGAAAGTTTAGGAATAGCTGGGCTAGTTGCTTCTACGGCACGAGATAACTGAGCTAGAGCGAGAATTGGGATATTTAGTTCACGAGCAATAGATTTTAAACCACGACTAATTTCAGCAATTTCTTGAACACGATTTTCTCCGTATTTTCCTTTACCTTCCATTAACTGTAAGTAGTCAATAACAATAAGCCCTAAACCTTTTTCCATTTGAAGGCGACGACACTTTGCGCGAAAAGCATGGCGTCTTTCTCTCCCGTGATTTCAAT
>CAZCQW010000003.1:76682-92774 GCA_964500975.1 uncultured Gammaproteobacteria bacterium
CTGAGTCATCAATATAAATAGGTGCTTCAGCAAGTTTTCCCATCGCTTCACCAATTTTAGCAAAATCATTATCGCCCTCTTTATCAGATAAATTACCGGTACGCATTTTCCATAAACTAACTCCAGCCTGTGCACAAAGCATACGATCAACTAACTGCTCCTTACTCATTTCAAGTGAGAAAATACCAACCCCTTCTTTACTCTTCACAGCCGCTTGGCGAGCTATATCAAGAGCGAACGAGGTTTTACCAACTGAAGGACGAGCGGCTAAAATAATTAAATCAGATTTTTGGAGACCGGCAAGTAATTTATCTAAATCAATAAACCCAGTCGGTATACCTCTTAATTTTCCACTATATTTATGTAAATCATCAATTCTGTCAAAGGCGTTAGTTAACAAGGTGTCAATTGGAACAAAAGCGTTCTTTAAATATTTTCGAGATACACCAAAAACTTTTTTTTCTGTTTCGTCGAGTATTTCATCAATCTCTCTTTCTTCATTAAAACTCATGGAAGAAATTTCTGCAGCGGCTTGCTGAAGGCGACGAAGAGTAGCTTTGCGCTGAATAATATTTCCATACTGAACAATATTGCCACTAGTTGCCACAACGTTAGATAGGCGCGCTAAGTATGAGCGTCCACCGATTGAAGCCATTTGTTTTTTTTCTTCAAGACGATTAGAAAGCGTAATAACATCAATTGGCTCCTGGTTAGCATATAATTCTTTAATCGCTTCAAAAATCATTTTATGAGCATCTTTATAAAAGTCCTGAGGCATGATACTGTCAGCCACTTTAATAATCGCATCCTTATCAATTAGAAGAGAACCGATTAAAGATTCTTCGGCTTCTAAGCTATGAGGGGGAATTTTTTCGATTAACTCGTTATTAGCCATATTATTTTATAATAAACACTCATAAATAATAATTCGTTTTCGTTATGTTATTTTAACTTATAAATAGCTTTTCTTCAATAAGATATTATTGACTATTTATTAACCCTTTATTAACCCTTTATTAACTAGATATATCGAATTTAAGTCTTGACATAACTGTTTTTTGCTGGTATATTTTGGGATAAACATTTTGTTTATATTTGAACTTTTACAACAATAGCGACAACTTAAAAAAAATTAATCATGGACTACGAAAAAGACGTTAAGGCTTTACTAAAGAGAATCAATCGCAATAAACGTGAAAATTTTTCAGGCACAGTCCTGGAAAAATTATTCAGTATTACTGAAGCTGACATTGAAGCCGCTCAAAAGGAGCTGGAGGAAAAAAATTTAATTAAGACTAACGAAATTTTTATTGGACGTTTAAATCAAAGAGAAAAACGAGTCATAGCCCTTGTTTGTAAACTGAAAAATGAACTAGCTGAGGAGTTGGTTAAAAAAAATCTGCCTAAGGCTGACCGAAAGAATTGGGACTTATCTACTAGGCTTGGGCATGATATTAAATTTGGAAAATCATGGCTGGTATATTTAGTAAAACTTCGTTTCAATTTGCCAGAAAATTTTGATTTAGATTTTAGAAGAGGTTTTCAGATTATTGGCTGGCACAGAGAACAGCGATTCGAAAATTTTATGGATGACGACGATTAATAGATATTGTTTACAGATTAAGTAAACAAAAACCCCAATCCATTTTAAGGATTGGGGTTTTTTATAATCTGGAGCCGACTGTCGGGCTCGGACCGACGACCTGCTGTTTACAAGACAGCTGCTCTACCAGCTGAGCTAAGTCGGCATAACTTAAACTCTAACTCTGTGCGCCGTGCTGGATTCGAACCAGCGACCATCTCCTTAAAAGGGAGCTGCTCTACCAACTGAGCTAACAGCGCTTAACAAGTTTGATAATATCAAAACTTTTTAAGTTTGACAAGACCTTGAAGAAACCTTAAAGAAATCTCAAAGAAACCTCAAAGAAACCTTGAGGAAACCCCGGTTAAAAAGGAGTTTCTGCTTGACATTAGCCTGTAATAATGATAATATTTCGAATCAAAATGGTTATTTAAAAATATTATTAACAAAAAAAACAAAAGAGATGGAAAGAATTGATTTGAGCAAAAAACCTAAAATTGGACAGTTTGATAGAATTGTTAGTAACGTAAATAACGGCGAGTTATTTCTTAATAAGGAAATGATTAATAGTCGCGTGAAGCCCTATGTTTCCGAGGCGCAGCGTATCGGTGGAGTTTCTGGGAAAAGATTGTTAGAAGAACTCCCAGAAAAAACAATTGTATTTAACTCGATCTTTTTAGATTGGCTTCTAAGGAACCCAGGATACATTCCTGAATCATGGAAAAGTAAATTTACATTTTTTGCCGGTACGATTTTTATGAAAGACGGCGTTGAAGTGGTTCGTTTTCTTTACTTCGGCCTCAATGGTTGGGCAAGCTCATACCGTTGGCTAAATAGAGGGTTTCACCTTAATAGTCCGGTGGCAATTTTAGAAGCCGCATAAAGAAATTTTTTGTGTAAGGCCTTGAATGTTTAAAACATTTAAGGCCTTTTTTATTATATTAAAGTACGTTTATATTATTTCAGAGCGTTTATTTTTGTGGTATAATAGTAATCTAATAATTAACATTGTTCGCTTTAAGCGATATAAATTATATGAGATTAGAAAATAAAGTTGCGATTGTAACTGGGGCTGCATCGGGCATCGGAAAAGCAATCGCCGAGAAGTTTGTTAAAGAGGGAGCTAAGGTAGTTTTCTCTGATGTAAATGGGGATGAAAAATTAGTTGCTGAATTTAAAGATAGCGCATTATTCATAAAGTGCGATGTTTCAAAATCAGCTGAAGTCGACTCGCTAGTTGCAAAAACTGTTGAGCATTTTGGTAAGCTAGATATCATGGTTAATAATGCTGGAATTGGTGGCTTAGGTGGGACTCTTGATGTAACTGACGAGGCTTGGGAAAAAACTATTGGTATTAATTTATCAGGCACAATGTTCGGTATGAGAGCGGCCGCTAATGCTATGAAAAAAGCCGCTACTGGCGGCTCAATTATTAACATGAGTTCTATCTTGGGTAAGGTTGGCTTTGCGAGTGCAATCGCTTACTGTGCTTCTAAAGGAGGGGTAGTCCAATTAACTCATGCCTCCGCTTTAGATTTAGCAGCTGACAAAATTAGAGTAAACGCGGTTGCTCCAGGATTCATTGAAACAAATATGACTAAAGATGTTTTAGCCATGAAGGCTTTTAATGACTTAGTTATTTCATCAACTCCTTTGGGTCATGTGGGAGATGTTGAGGATATTGCAAACGCTACGCTTTATTTAGCGTCGGACGAAGCTAAATATGTAACGGGTGAAGTTATATATGTTGATGGCGGCTGGACAGCTAAATAAGATCTAGAATTAAGACAAGAATATAGAGAACAATTAAAATAATTGAACCAATAAATCCGCCAAGAAGTTTTTCTTGGCTGATTTTTGTTTTGGCAAATTCGCTCATAACCGGATAGCGGGCTAAGAGATTTTTAAACCAAGCTTGAGCAAATAATTTATCCTTGAAGCTTTGACTAAGAGCAACATGCCAGCGCCAAATATTTTGATGGTGTTTTTTTATGAGCCAGTAAAGAAAGGCAATAACCACTAGGACCAACAAAATTAAAGCGAGTCTATTAGACCATTTGCGAATAACCACCGCAATAATATTTCCAGAAAAATATCCTAATAAAACTCTAGTCGCTGCCCAGCCTAAAGCTCCAATCGCGTTCCATAATAAAAAGACGCGGCGTTTAACATGCATGGAGCCGCTAATAAAAGGCATGGTCGCCCAGGTTGAGCCACTAAATCTAGTCCAGAAAATACTAGAAGCACCATATTTTTTAAAGAAATTTTCACTTCTAATAATATTAGCTTCTTTAATAATCTTTTTTTCACGGATAACTTTTCCGCCCCAGCGACCAATAAAATACATTAATAAATCACCAAAAAAAGCACCAACAGTTGCAAATATAAAAACATGAAAAGGGTTAAAATAACCATGAGCCGATAGGATGCCGGCCATAAAAATTAAAGTACCACCAGGGAAGATATAGCCGATTAATGGGATGCATTCTAAAAAAGCAATTAACAAAAAAATCCAGCCTCCGAGCCAGCTAAATTTAGTTAAAATTTCTAATAAGTAAGAAGTTTCTGAATTCATGAAATTAAAATAAGGACTAATCAATAATAGATAGTCATATTATAGCAGAGTTACTGCAAAAAAAGTAAAAAAGTTTTTTAGAAATTTTAGATTATTTTAAGGAGGGGCTTGCTATTTTAAATATAGGTAATAAAAATTGGGCTTGGATGTCTAGGGTATGATTGACATTTTTATTGTAATATATTACAATGATTATTGTAAATAATTACAATAATATTATGTTAAATTTAAAATCAAAAATTACCATCAAGATTCTAGCTTATTATTTTATGAATAATAAAAAGTCTCATTATATTAATGAATTAGCTAAAATTATTGATGTTGATCCGGGAAATTTATTTAGAAAACTTAAAGAACTGGAAGGTGACGGTCTTCTTATTTCTGAATCAAGGGGTAATCAAAAATATTTTGAATTGAATCATAAATACCCATTTTTAGCAGAATACAAAAAACTTTACGAATCCACCTATGGATTTCCAGAAACACTTAAAGCAAAAATTAAAAAATTAGCAGGACTTAATGAAGCATATATATTCGGTTCATTTGCTAAAGGGAATTTTACAGAGCAAAGCGATATCGATCTATTGCTAGTCGGTGATCATAAACATGGTGATGTGTTTGATATTATACATCCACTTGAAAAAACACTGGGAAGGGAAATAAATGTGATTGATTTTTCAGTTAAAGAATTTATAGAAAAAAAGAAAAATAACGATGATTTTATCGCTGAGGTTTTAAATGGGAAAATAATAAAATTAATTTAATATGATCTTTTTCCTGATAAATTAATATAAAATTAAGTTTAAAACAGAAAACCGTCCTTAAGAACGGTTTTTGTTTGATGTAATTATAGACATCATATGATGTAAATAGTTACAATAAAAGTAATAATTATTTAAACATATATGTTTAAAATAAGTAGGTTTATTTAAACATATATGTTTAATTTAAATAAAAAAAGTCTTTTCTATTGTTTATCCCCCAATCTCTTCGTCCAATCAACAAGCGCAATTAATAATTCAGCAATTTTTTCCTGCGTATGTTCGTCAGTTAAAATGCCAGATGGATTAATTTTTTCTTGAGCGCCAGAAATCATTAGCTCCGGTTTGTTTAATAGATGCATGTCTAGACTAACTAGAACTTGGCGTAAATGATATTGCATTCTTGAAGTTCCGAGATTGCCAACTGTTGCGCCCATTATAGCCGCTCGTTTACCAGCCCAAGTATTATCACCCCAAGGACGAGAAGCAATATCAATCGCATTCTTTAAAACGCCAGGGATAGAATAGTTATATTCAGGACTAGAGAAGAGAATTGCGTCTGCTTCTTTGATTTTAGTTTTAAACTCAGCTACGGCCGGGTTTTCAGCATATTCTAGGTCTTGGTTATACATTGGGAGTTTATCAAGGGAATAGATTTCTAATTCAACGTCCATGGGTAATAATTTTGCCGCCGCCGTTAAAAGAGATAGATTATAGGATTCTTTACGGAGACTTCCAGAAATACCGAGTATTTTTATTTTTTTCATATGTTTACCCCGCCTCGGGCGAGCTTGTTCGCCTTGGGAGGGTGGTTATTAAATTAATGTTTATATATTACCTATATATTGTGACATATACAGGCTCATATATATAGTACGCCAGAGGATTAAATTTAAATTATCCTGACTATTCTAAAGCATGTTATCGAATAGTCACATAGTTTATAGTTTATTAATATAGGCTTATTGGTCTAATTTTAGACTAATAATAGTGCCGTAAATTAGACTTATGTGTAGACCAATAATTGTAGTATAAATTAGACCAATATCTAGACCAAAATAATATTATATTTATGCTTATATTAAATAAAATAATAATAATATAGTATAATTTAATTGACATTTTTAATTAGAGGTGATAGCATATTTATATATGGAAAATAATAAAAAATTGGACAAGAAAATATTGCAACCAGAATATTTGTTTAAACTGCCATTTTTAAGCAAGTTTTTTATTTATCGCGATAAGCTAGGCTTGGATGAAGACGGGGTAAGGAGTCTAGATAAATTAGCGTCTGCTTATGAAAAGAGAGAAATTGATCAAAAAACTCTTCAGTCTTTAAAAAAAAGAAATGATTTATTATTTTCTTTCGCTGTGTCCAAGGCTGAGAATTCCCAATTAACTTTAGCGGAAGCAGAAGATGCTTATCGTTTAGTAATCGGCGGAGAAGAGAAGACAAACTTATCTTTTTTAAAAAAGAAATTAGAGAGCGGCGAGCAATTAACCCAAAAAGATCATGATCATCTGGAGTATATAAATATTGTTAGAACAATAAAAAAGATTGAAAAGTTGGAAATTAGTTTGGAGGATATTGATTTAAATTTTATCGCCAATCTTCATAAAGATTTAACGGAAGGCCTGGATATATTTACTGGACGCATATTTGATTTTGAGCCATATCATAGCGGATCTTTTAGGAATAATGATAAAACCAGAATCGGAGATAATCTTCCGGCGCCCTATGTAGAAATAAAAGAGAGTATTAATGAGCTTTTGGCTTGGCTTAAAATAAATCCTAAAATGGAAAATGTTTTCATTTTTCATGCCTCTCTTTATGCTGTCCACCCTTTTAGTAATGGCAATAAGCGTGTTTGTCGCATTCTAGAAGACTTGATTTTGCGTCTAATTGGTTATAATGCCAGCGGCCTTTATAGTCCCTCTTATTATTATCATAAACACCGAGATAGATATTATAAACAGCTTTTAGAGGCTTTGCATTGTTATAACTTGAGCTACTTCGCATCCTTTGCGTCAGAGGCGTTATTCTTTTCAATTTTAGGAGTGATCGCAGGCGCTTTGCAGAGGAAAAAATCTAGTTATTTAGAAAGAAGCGGTCTTGATAATAATATCACTAAGGCGCTTAGGCCTTTAATTAAAAATAAAGAGTTAAAATTCGGAAGACTCCTGGCACTAAATAAACGAAAAATATCTAAACAAACACTAGTTAACTATTTAGCCGAAGCTTCACCTGCGCTAAATAAAAGAGAACAGGGTAAATACGTTTACTATTCTTTGCGAGGTGATTATTTTGAAGATCAGCTTATTGCTGAGCAAATCGCCTTTGCTAAAGAGCAGGGTTTATTTGTTCCTAATGAGTTCTTACGATATTAAATTAAATTAATTAATTATAAAAAATCATCTATAAAGATGATTTTTTGACACCTAATGACACTTATTGACCTAAAAAACTAAAGGAGTATAATTATGGTATATGCAGAAAATAAACGAAGAAATCCTGCCCCACGCTGTTTATACAACTAGCGAGGCGGAAAAAATATTGAAAGTTAGTAATAGCACAATGAAGCGCATGTTAAAGAGCGGCTTGCTTAAGGCTAATAAAGTCGGAAAGCAATACCGTATTTTAGGTTTGGAAATATTAAGACTTGTTTCACCTAAAGTTGAAGAGAAGGCGATTGAAGCCTATCTAGATCTAAAAAAGAAAGTCGTTACTAAAATTGAGAAGTGGTAATTAGCTGATTTACGATAAGAAAATGCTAGATAAATTTTTTAAAACAATTGAAAAGATAGTTCCGGAAAAATATAAATGGGTCTTGAATCATGACGGTTTTAAGCGTTATTTTGCTAACACCGGCTGGATGTTTTTTGGGCAGATGTTTTCGCTGATTGTTTCTTTTTTTATTGGAGCGTGGATTGCTAGGTATTTAGGGCCGGAGAATTATGGGGTTTTGAGTTATGCTTTGGCATTTTCGGGCGTATTTAGTTTTATTGCCTCTTTCGGAATTGATGGTATATTAAGTAGAGAATTAATAAAAACACCAGGAAACAGAGACCTTCTGTTAGGTAGCTCTTTTTTTCTAAAACTAGTCGGTGGTTTTATTGCTCTTGTTCTTTGTATTGTAGGTACATTTTTATTTCAAATTAGTTTGGTTGCCAGATCTCTGATTATTCTGTATTCATTTAATTTTGTGCTTCAGTCAATTAATGTTATTCAAATTTATTTTCAAACAGAGGTTAAGTCAAAATATAATGTTGGGTCGCAGATGGTTGCTATGATAATCACCTCTATTTTAAAGATTAGTATCATTGTTTTGAATAAAGGAGTTATATGGATTATGTTAATTTATTTTTTGGATTCTATCTGGCTCGGAATTGGTTTTATTATTACTTATAAAAAAGTTGGCTTAAAATTGAGAAATTGGAAATTCAATCAACATATTGTCATAAATCTTCTAAAAAATTCTTGGCCGTTAATGTTAGCAATTGCAGCAGGATCTATCTATCTGAGGATTGACCAAATAATGGTAGGGGCGCTATTGGGAAATTATAAGGTTGGAATTTATGCGGCTGGAGTTAAAATTTCTGAAGTTTTATATTTTATCCCTGGTGTTATTTGCGGATCTTTATTTCCCGCAATTGTAAATGCTAAAAAAACAAGTATACAAATTTATAAACATCGTTTAAAGAATTTTTATATTTTAATGACCGTAATTCCAATAGCGTTAGCAATACCAATAACTTTTTTCGCTAGGCCAATTATATACACATTATTTGGGAGTGGATATTTAGAATCGGTAAATATTTTAAGGGTATATGTTTGGTCGAGTGTTGGATTATATTTAGGCCAGGCCATGAGCCAATACCTGATTTCTGAAAATTCTGTAAAGGTGGTTTTCTTATTAAATTTTTTAGCAATGGTGGCCAATATAATTTTAAATTTTCTTTTTATTCCAGCTTTTGGGATATTAGGATCTGCATGGGCCACGTTAATCTCTTATTTGGTTATGCCGATTACGTTTTTGATTATTAAGAAATAATATAATTTATGAAAAAAGCTTTAATAACAGGAATAACTGGGCAAGACGGCTCATATTTAGCGGAATTTCTCTTGGAAAAAGGATATGAAGTACATGGACTGAGAAGAGCTTCTTCAGTTTTTAACACGGAGAGAATAGATCATTTGTTAAATAACAAAGTGCTAAATTTCTACTTGCATTATGGAGATTTAATAGATTCTAGTAATTTAAACCGTCTTTTAGAAGAAATACAGCCAGATGAAATTTATAATTTGGGCGCCCAGTCTCATGTTCATATTTCCTTTCAAGTCCCTGAGTACACAGCAGAAATAGATGGAATAGGAACATTAAGACTACTGGATGCTATAAAAGAATTAAAAATTAAACCGAAGTTTTATCAAGCCTCAACGTCTGAGTTGTTTGGTAAGGTTCAAGAAATACCTCAAAAAGAAACCACTCCGTTTTATCCCAGATCACCCTATGGAGTCGCTAAATTATTTTCTTACTGGACGGTAGTAAATTACAGAGAAGCCTATGATATATTTGCTTGTAATGGGATACTTTTTAATCATGAGTCCCCGAGAAGAGGTAAAATTTTTGTTACCAGAAAAATAACCGAGGGAATTGCTGGAATAAAAACAGGAAAACAGGATAAAATATATTTAGGAAATCTAGATGCTAAAAGAGACTGGGGTTACGCCAAGGACTATGTTGAAGCGATGTGGTTAATACTTCAACAAGAAAAACCTGAAGATTATGTTATTGCCACAGGAGAAACACACACAATCAGAGAATTTTGCGAAGAAGCTTTTAAAGTTGCAGGAATTGAAATAGTTTGGGAGGGATCTGGTATAGACGAAAAAGGAAAAGATAAACAAACTGGAAAAGTTTTAATAGAAATTGATCCTAAATATTTTAGACCAACAGAAGTTGATTTATTAATTGGTGATAATTCAAAGGCTAGAAAAAATTTAGGCTGGCAACCACGAGTTGGTTTTAAAGAACTTGTTAAAATGATGGTGGAAAGTGATTTAAATAATAAAAAATAAATTTATATCTATGCTTTATCAAGAAATTAAAAAATGTCGAATTTGTGGAAATAAAAATATAGTTTCAATTTTGAATTTAGGAAACCAGGCGCTTACCGGGGTGTTCCCGCAAAAAAATGAAGAAATTGAAAAGGGACCGCTAGAAATGGTTAAGTGCTTTAGTAAGGATGGCGGCGATGTTTGCGGTTTAGTGCAACTAAAACATGATTATCAAATGGAGAAGCTTTATGGCGATAATTATGGCTACAGGTCCGGTTTGAATAAATCAATGGTCGAGCATTTAGAGTGTATTGTGAGAAAAGTAGAAGGAAGAGTTAGTCTTAATGATGGAGACTTGGTGATTGATATCGCCAGTAATGATGGCACCATGCTCTCAAGTTATAAAAACCATAAATTAGATTTATTAGGCATTGATCCGACTTCCGAAAAGTTCAAATCATATTACCCGGATTATATAGATAAAGCAGCGGAATTTTTTTCCGAAGAGGCGGTAAAAAATATGCGGGGCAATAAAAAAGCGAAAGTAGTTACATCCATAGCGATGTTTTATGATTTGCCTGAGCCGTTGGTAATAATGAAAGATATTGTGAATGTCTTGGATGATGATGGAATTTGGGTTGTTGAACAAAGTTATATGCCGGAGATGATAAATAACACTTCTTATGATACGATTTGCCATGAGCATTTAGAATTTTATGCAATGAAACAGTTTAAATGGATGGCGGATAAGGCTGGATTAAAAATTATTGATGTTGAATTTAATAGAATTAATGGCGCTAGCTTTTGTTTAACTTTAGCCAAGCAAGGCTCAAAATACGAAGAAGCGATAAAAGAGATCCAGGATGTGCTTGCCGACGAAGAAGCTAAGGGATTTAACCAGTTAGGAATATACGAATCATTCGGAAAAGATTCGGAGAAACACAAACTCGAGCTTTTAGAATTATTAACAGATTTAAATAAACAGGGTAAAAAGGTATTTGGTTACGGAGCGTCGACTAAAGGCAATGTCCTTTTGCAATATTGTGGTTTAACGGTTAACGACATACCGTGCATCGCTGACGTTAATGAATATAAATTCGGAAGAGTTACTCCTGGTACAGCAATACCGATAGTATCAGAAGAAGATGCTAAAAAGTTAAAACCAGATTATTTTTTGGTTCTTCCTTGGCATTTTAAGGACAATATTTTATCCAGAGAAAAAGATTATATGGTGTCTGGTGGAAAATTAATTTTTCCTTTACCAAAAATAGAAATACTTTAAAATTATGAAAACTCGAGAAAAGACCGCTTTAATTATTGGGGTTAATGGGCAAGACGGAACAATACTATTCAATTATTTATCTGGGCTAAAGTATCGGATTATTGGTGTTGGAAAAAATAATATAAAAAGTGTTGGAATAAAGTTGAACCAGAAACTAAACATAAATAAGAGAAATGAGGTATTTAATTTGGTAAAGAAGATAAAGCCCGATGAGATATATTATTTAGCCGCTTTTCATCACTCATCGCAAGATAAAAATAATGATTTTCATGAAGAATTTAAAAAAAGCTATGAGGTGAATGTATTCGCATTTGAGAATTTTTTGGAAGCAATCAAGTTATATTCTCCAACAACTAAGATATTTTATGCTAGCTCTTCTTTGATATTCGGTAATTGTCGGCAGAAAAAGCAAACTGAAGAGACATTGTGTAGGCCAAATGGATTATATGGTATAACTAAAATGGATGGCATGTCTTTATGTCGTTTGTATCGGGAAAAATTTAATGTTTTCGCCTCTTCAGGTATTCTTTATAATCATGAATCTGAGTATAGGACAGAAAATTTTATTTCCATGAAGATAATAAAAAGTGCAATGAATATCCGAAATGGTGTTCAAAAAAAATTAGTAGTTGGCGATTTGAGTGCTATTGTTGACTGGGGATATGCCTATGATTATGTTAAGGCAATGAATCTGATATTGAATTTGAAAACGGCTGATGATTTTATAATTTCAACGGGTAAAACTCATACAGTACTAGATTTTATAAAAATAGTTTTTAATTGCTTCAATCTTGATTGGAAAAAGTATGTCTTAGAAGACAGTAGTATAATAAAAGAAAAAAAGAGCGTGTTGTCTGGCAATAGCCATAAATTAGAACAAGCGACTAGCTGGAAACCAAGTGTAAGCTTTTCAGAAATGATTAAAAAAATAATAAGCAAATTAGAATAATATGAACGCCCCCCTGATAAGTATTTGCATACCAACAAATAATAGAGCGGATTATTTAGAAGAGTGTTTGTCTAGTATCACTAAGCAATTTTTTAACGAGGAAATCAAAAATCAAGTTAATATTTTCATTTTAAACAATCAAAGTTCAGACAACACAGAAGAGGTAGTAAAAAAATTTGTTAGTAAATATAAAAATATTAGGTACATAAATGATTCTGAAAAAAGAAAAATAGCTCAAGGAATTATAAAAGTTGTATCGTATGCCGACGGTGAATATGTTTGGGTATTTTCTGATGATGATTGTCAAAAAGAAGGTTGCTTGAGATCCATAATACAGGCCATACGTGAAAATAATAGAGATCTTATTATTAGTAATATTGATTGTTTTGTAGAAAAAAATAAAATATATAAAACTAATTTACTTAAAGAATCTCAAGATAGATTATTTGATAATAGGGCGGATTTTTTTAGTTATCTTAATTCCAAATTCTTTAATACAATAGACTATTACACAACTTTCTGTTCAAATTGGATACTAAAAAGAAGTTTTTATGATAAAAATAAATACATTTTTGATATTTATAATAATCAAAGTTTAGATTTATTTCCATTGCCATCACTTGTTTTCTATTCGGATAAAGAATTTAATTCTGAAATTATAGCCGAATGCCAAGTTTTGTTTCGTGGAGACAATGTATCATGGGGGCATCAAAATCAAGTCAGACATCTGTGGTATAAAGGAAAAATTTGGAGTCGTTATTATCGAAATATTGTTAAGAATAACTCGTCTGTATTATCAAACAACTTTAAGATAAAAGTTGTTTTAAAGAACGTATTTTTTGTTAAAGAGTGGCTGTTTGTTATTTTTATTATCTTTATCAAGAAAGCGAAGCTTTATAATTTTACAAGAATTTTATATAGGAAATTTAAACGATAATTTTAAAGAGAAAGATTTCAGTTATGTCAAAAATACTAATTTCAATTTGCATTCCAACCTTCAATGGTTCAATTTCTATATCAAAGACATTGGATTCTATTATTTATAATATTCAAAAAGCAAATAATGCGGAAAAAGAAGTTGAAATTGTCCTTACAGATGATTGTTCGAGTGATAATACGTTAAATATTATAAATGAGTATGCATTTAAATATTCATATATTAAAGTTTTTCAGAATACAAAAAATTTAGGAATGGACGGTAATTTTAAAAGAGTTGCAGTAAATGCAACAGGGGAATACATTTGGTATTCTGGACAGGACGACATTTTTTTAGATGGGTCAATCGAGCATGTTCTAAACTCGATTAAAAAACATCACGACTTGGGATTAGTAAGCATTAATTATTCTCAGTATTCAGAAGAAGATAAGGAATATGTCTGTGAATCAATGTTTCATCTTCAAGCATTTCATCCAAAAGAAATAGATTTTAATCACGACCTGTTATTTAATAATGCAAAAGAATATTTTTCTTTTTTCAAAGATGCCCCGTCATTTTTACCTGCTATAATAATGAAAAGAGCTTTCATGATCAATACCTATACAGACGAATATCTTGAAACTTATTTTATCCAATATGCCGTTATTCTGTTGAATGTAAATAATGCAAAAATTTTAGCAGTCACTAGACCGTTAATCAATGGGTTCGTACCAAAATCGGGGTGGCACACTAACGGTAATAAATTGTTTTCCTATCAACTAGGCAGAATTAAGGCAAGTCAGTTAGTGTTTAATGATGTTCGTAATCCTTTTCCTAAAAAAATATTTTATTTTCAAAAAATATTTTATTTGCGACATTTCCTGAGAATTGTTGTGGCGTCTAGTTATTATGGATTTAAATTTTCTATAAATAACAAGAAGGATCTAGAATTCGTTTATGGTGGAGTTCTTTATTATTTATATTTTTTCCCAGCAACAATTTTTGTTAGTTTAATTCCACATAATTTTATTATTTTTTTGTTTAAAATAAAGAAAAAAATCTTAAAATATAATAAATAATATGAAAAATCAAAAAGTAGGAGTACTGGGCTACGGCGAAATTGGCCAAGCGATTGCTAAATTTTATAAGAATCCATTAATTAGAGATTTAGATATCAATACCTTTGAAGAAAATCTAGATGTTCTTCATGTTTGTTTACCATACTTAAAAGATTTTCAAAAAATTGTTTCTGATAATATTACTAAATACAAACCAAACTTAGTTATTATCCATTCAACTATTGGTTTAGGTAGTACTTTGAGTTTATATAAAAAATTTGGCAACGTTGTTCATTCTCCGGTTAGAGGCGTGCATCCAAATTTATATAAGGGTATTAAAACTTTTGTTAAATATGTTGGCGCTGATGATAAGCGTTTAGGCTTAAAAGCCGCCAAACACCTTGAATCACTTGGAATTAAAAATGTTAAAGTTTTAGAAAGTTCAAAGACCAGTGAGCTTGGCAAATTACTTGATACTACTTATTACGGTGTATGTATTGCGTTTCACGATTATGCTAATAAAATTTGCACTAAGCAGAAAATTAATTTCGCTGACGTGATGACTGATTTTAATAAAACTTACAATGAGGGTTATAAAAAGTTAGGCATGGCTAATGTTATTCGTCCAGTTTTATTCCCACCAAAAAATAATAAGATTGGCGGCCACTGTGTTGTTCCTAATGCGGAAATTTTGAAGAGTTTATTTGGTGAAGATCCGCTTCTTAAATCAATTCTTAGACATAAATAATATTGTATGAAGATTCTTGTTTTAAATACTGACTATCCTGCTTTTATTGAAAGCATTGCGAAAAATAATCCTGATTGGTTATCTCAAAAATATAATGAGATGACAGTATTTTATTTTTCTCAATTCTTTGGCACGGCTAACTACTTTTCAAAAAATTTGAATCTTTTAGGACATGAGGCGCAGGACGTAGTTATTAATAATCAATATCTTCAAAAGCAATGGCTAAAAGAGAATAATATTTCTTATTGCCGAGCGCTAGATTATTTTGATAATAATAGGGTTTTAAGGACCATAAAAAGAAAACTATATATTCCGCTTGATTGGTATTACCGCGCCATGCTTGCACAAATTAAAGAATACAAACCAGATGTTGTTTACATCCAGTTGATGGCTCATATTTCTCCAGTATTTTTAAAGAAAATAAAAAAACATTGCAAATTACTTGTTGGTCAGATTGCTAGTCCATTACCTTCAATGAGTAATTTTAAAGAATATAATTTGATTCTTTCGTCACTGCCAAACTTTGTTGAAAAATTTAATGAAGCAGGAATTAAAAGTGAATACTTTAAACTTGGATTTGAAGCGGATATTCTTAGTCATTTAACTAAGAGAGAAAATTCATATCCAGTTGTTCATATTGGTGGTTACGGCCCGGTTCATCAAGAAAGAAATACTTTGCTTGAGAAAGCTAGCGAAATTACTCCTATTGATTATTTTGGTTATGGCTTAAATAATTTAGCTCCAGATAGTAAAATTAGAAAAAATTTTCATGGCGAGGCTTGGGGTTTAGAAATGTTTAATATTTTGCATAATTCTAAAATCACCATGACTAAACATATACATTCCGTTGCCGGTGATTATGCAAATAACATGACGCTTTATGAGGCAACTGGTGTTGGCATCTTGCTTTTAACTGATGAAAAGAAAAATTTAGACGAGATATTTAAAGTTGGTGAAGAAATTGTTACATATAAAGATGCTGAAGATTTGGCAGGAAAAATAAAGTATTATTTAGAGCACGAAGAAGAAAGAAAAATAATTGCTGCTGCTGGACAGAAACGAACTCTTGAAAACCATAGTTATAAGATTAGAATGGAAGAGTTAATAACGATATTAAATAAATATTTATAATATGATAGACGACCCAGAGGTAAACGAT
>CAZCQW010000003.1:92784-131850 GCA_964500975.1 uncultured Gammaproteobacteria bacterium
ACCAGTACGGTGATGAATACTATAATCGTCACGAATTTCCTGTAATCAAAAATTGGATTCCCGAAAATTCAAAGATTATTGATTTAGGTTGTGGAAACGGAGCTTTAATGGGCTATTTAAAGAAATCAAATATTGAAGTGGAGGGAATTGAAATAGCTAAATCGGGAGTTGAGGCATGTTTAAAAAATAATTTAAAAGCGATTGAAGCGGCAATTGATGAGAAGTCTGCTTATGAAAGTTATAGCGAGAATCAATTTGATTATTCGATTTGCAATGTAACTATTCAAATGGTTAAATATCCTGAAATATTAATTAATGAGATGAGGCGTATTTCTAAATATCAAATTGTTTCGTTTCCTAATTTTGCCTACTTAGAAAATCGTTTGGATTTATTGTTTAACGGGGTAATGCCAAGAAAAATGCTCTATAAGTATAAATGGTACAATACCGGGCACATTCATCAGTTAAGTCTTAGAGATTTTAAAAATTTTTGTAGTGAAAATAAATTGCAAATCATTAAACGCCAAGATTTTGGCTGTTTTAGTTTTATTTCTCGTTGGTTCTGGCCTAATTTATTTTCTAAAGAATCTATTTTCTTGTGTAAAAAAGTATGACCTATAATTTCTGCACACTATTCGATAAAAATTACGCCCACCAAGGAATAGCTCTTTATAATTCCTTAGTTGCTAATTGTTCTGATTGGCAAATTTTTATTCTTTGTCTTGATGAAGAAACTTATAGCTTGCTTTCTAAATTAAATCTTGAAAAAGCACGCTTAATAAAATTAAGTGATATTGAGGGTGAGAAATTATTAGAAGCTAAATCAAATCGCACCAAGGGAGAATATTGCTGGACTTTAGCCTCTGTTTTTACATACTACTTATTAAAGAAATATCCTGATTTAGAAAACATCGCTTATTTAGATAGCGATATTTATTTTTACTCTTCTCCTGAGCCAATTTATAAAGAACTAGCAAGTGATTCTGTTTTAATAATTAAACATAATTATCCAAAGAAATTACAGTACCTAGAAAAGAACGGTATATATAATGTTGCCATGTTGATATTTAAAAATAATTCTGAAGGCATGGCTTGTCTTGAGTGGTGGCAAGGGGAAGTACTAAAATGGTGTTATAATAGATGTGAGAATGGTAAATTTGGTGATCAGGCCTATTTAGATGATTGGACGACAAGATTTAAGGGCGTTCATGTTTTAGAAAATTTAGGCGCCGATGTTGCCCCTTGGAATTTAGATGAGTATAAAGTAAGTGAAGAAGCGGGGAAGATAAAAATAAATAATTTTGCTTTAATTTTTTACCATTTTCACACCTTTAAAATCATTGCCGAAAATAAATTTCAACTCCATTCTTCTTTTTATTCATTTGATAAAAAAACTGAAGATTTAATCTATGGCCCTTATGTTAAAGAAATAAAAACTGTTACCGAGAAAGTGAAAAACGTTGATAACTCATTTAATTATGGTTATAGACCAGGCGAAACTTTATTCGATATAATTAAACAAAAAATTAAGAGAATTTTAGTCCTTATTTATTTTTCTCATCAAAAATATGAAAAAAGATAAAATTAAATTGCCGAAAATTAGGGTTGAAAACTCAGGTATTATTAATTTGAACTTTTATGATGATTTTCCTGATGGTAATTTAGTTATTGGCGAGGCCTTAAAAAACATCCCGTTTGCCATTAAGCGTATTTATTTTATCAATAATTTATTTAATAAAAATGCTGAACGCGGTAAGCATGCTCATAGAAAATTAGAACAGATTATCTTTTGTATTAATGGGTCGTTTAAATTAAATTTAGATGATGGCAAGACAAAACAATCATTTTTAATGGATAGTCCTTATTACGGAGTTAGATTAGGAGCTATGCTTTGGCATACTATGACTAATTTTTCTAAAGACTGTGTTATTTTGGTTTTAGCTGCTGATTATTATAAAGAAAAAGATTATATAAGAGATTACGACGAATTTAAAAAAATTGTAAACAAATAATATGAAAGTACCTTTTGCTGATTTAACAAGAGAATGGAGTCATTTTGAAAAACGCTTTTCTGAGGCTTTTATCGAGTTTGGAAGAAGGGGTTGCTACGTTCTTGGAGACTATACTTCAAATTTTGAGAAAAATTTTGCAACATATTCTAACTATAAATACGCGATTACCGTTTCAACTGGTCTATCAGCCCTAGAAATTGCTTTATTAGCAAATGGAATCAAAGCGGGAGATGAAGTAATTACAGTAGGTAATTCTGCCGTGGCTACTAGCTTGGCAATTTCTCATTTAGGAGCGACGCCGGTTTTCTGTGATATAAAAGATAATTTTTTAATTGATGAGAATAAAATTACTGGCTTAATTACTGAAAAAACTAAAGCTATTTTACCAGTTCATTTATTTGGTAAAATCTGCAACATGAAAGCAATTAATGAGATTGCTAGTCAGTATAACTTAATTGTTATTGAAGATGCTTGTCAGGCACATGGCGCTAATTATGAAAACGAAAGTGCGGTTAATACGAAGGCCTTTAGTTTCTACCCGACTAAAAATTTAGGCGCGCTTGGGGAAGGTGGTTTAATTTTAACTAACGACGAAAAAGTAAAAGATTTTGCTTCCTCTTATCGCGACTATGGTCAGAATGGACGATATAATCATGTTATGCTTGGTGATAATAATCGTATGAGCGCTCTTCAGTGCGCTTTTTTAGATATTAAATTAAAAGAGTTAGATAGCTTTATTAGTCGTCGTCAGGAAATTGCTAAGAAGTATATAAAAGAATTATCTGATTTAAAATATTTAAAAATAAACGACTTTGATGAAACATCTTCTTATCATTTATTTGTAATTCGCGTTTTAGAGGGTCGTCGTGATTCTTTCAAATTTTTCTTAAATGAAAATGGCATAGATACCTTAATCCATTATCCTACGGCCATTCCAGCTCAGCCTTGTTACAAAAATGATTATCCAGATTTAAAGTTAGATAATATGAATTTACTGCAAACAGAAATAATCTCATTACCATGTTATCCATTTCTTAAAGACGAAGAGCAGGATTACGTTATTACTAAAATAAAAGAATATTTTTCATGAAAATATCTCTAATAACTCCAACCTATAATAGCGACAAAACTATTACTAAAACAATAGACAGTATTATCGCGCAAAATTATTCTGATCTTGAATATATTATTATTGATGGCGTCTCGAGCGATAGAACCTTGGAAATTATTAAGAGCTACCAAGGGAAAATAGATATTAAATTAATCTCCGAGCCAGATAGTGGTCTTTATGACGCTATGAATAAGGGGGTTAAAATGGCTACAGGTGAAATCGTTGGCATTTTGAATTCTGATGATTTATTCAAGTCAGAAAATGTTTTATCTCTTGTCGCCGAGTCTTTTGTGGATAATAATGTTGATGCAGTTTACGGAGATATTACTTATTTTGCTGAGAATGAAAAAGTAGTTAAAAGATATTGGCGCTCGGGTGTTTGTAGAGAAGGGAATCTAAATAATGGCTGGACTATTCCTCATCCAGCTTTATTTATGCGAAAATCCGTTTATGATAAATTCGGTTTATTTAATACTGATTTCAAAATTGCCGGAGACTATGAATTTATTTTACGCTTATTAAAGAAACATAAAATAAATTTGAAATATGTACCTCAGGTATTTGTTAATATGTATGAAGGAGGGGTCTCGGGGCGTAATTTAGAGCAGAGAAGAAAGGGCTGGGCTGAGTTAAAAAAAGCCTGGGTCGTTAATGGTTTTAAAGTTCCTAGTTTATTTATTTTGCGTCGCGTTTTATTTAAAATTTCTCAACTTATTTTTAAGTAGATTAGTTTATCAAAAGTTAATATCTGAACAAGTAAAAAAGAGCTCATTGTTAAGTAAACATGAGCTCTTTTTTTGTTCATTTTATATATTAGCGAAAAAATGTAGTTTCAAAATTCATAAAAAATTTATCTTTAATTTATCTATATTTTATCTAATATTAGCCTTGAAAATAGGCTTAAATTTTGCTATAATTTTGTGCGAGTATTAATTAATTAAATATATAATTATGGAAAAAGAGTTAAAAAATATTTCTTTGTTTGAAAATGAGCCCGTGCGCCAGGTTTGGAACGAGAAAGAGGAAAAATGGTATTTTAGTGTTGTAGATGTAGTGGGAGTTTTAATTAATCAAGCTGATTATAAAAGGGCAAAAAGCTATTGGACAACATTAAAAAATCGATTAAAAAAAGAAGGTAGTCAGTTGGTCACAAAATGTGACCAACTGAAATTTTTAGCTAAAGATAATAAATATTACTTGACTGATGCTGCTGACGTTGAAACATTATTGCGTCTAATCCAATCAATCCCATCGCCCAAAGCCGAGCCCTTTAAACTTTGGCTCGCTAAAGTAGGCTATGAAAGAATGCAGGAAACGATTGATCCAGAATTAACTATTAGTAGGGCTAGAAAAAACTGGCAGATGCGCGGCCATAGTGGTAAATGGATAGAGCGAAGAATGTTAAGCGTTGAAACCAGAAATAAATTAACTGATTATTGGTCGGAGCATGGCATAAGTAAACGAGATGAATACGCCAAGTTAACAAATATTATTCACTATGAATGGAGCGATTTAACGGTTGGTGATCATAAAAAATTAAAAGGATTGGAGGCTGAAAATCTCCGTGATCACATGGATGAGGCAGAGCTAATTTTTACCGCGTTAGCTGAGTTATCAACAAGGCATATTGCAGAGAGCGCAAAAGCTGATGGATATATTCCTAACGAAGAAGCGGCGCATGACGGAGGTAAAATCTCTGGAAATGCTCGTCGGACTTTAGAAAAAAAGACTGGTAAAAAAATAATTAGTCGCGAAAATTTTTTGTTAGATTAAGGGAGGTGGAAAATTGCCACCGCCCTTAATACCCCTTTATACTCGGCTCAATCTTTAAAGTATTATTATTCTCTAAAAACTTATTCCTTTCATTCTCATCTTTAAATAAATAAAGTGCATATCCGCCATGTCCGCCGCCGCTGTATTTTTTAGCAAGCTCACTAAATTCGGGAAGGGGATTCATGCCTTCTTCAATTTGAACTTCGTAACTTAAATTAACCGCCTCGCAAAGTTTATTAAAATTTATATTTAATGGATTAACCGCTTCACGAGCAATTAATGAGGCTTTAATAATTTTATTGAAATCACGTTTTAAATCTACGTTATTATAAGTCGTATGATTTGATCCTGTCCAAAGTAAGGCCATTTTTCCTTTAAGAAATTCCGGGCTAACTTTAAAATCTAATTCTGGTTTTTCTCCACTTTTAAATACACATAAACCAGTTTCTAAAATTGCGGCCGGGTCTTGCCAGCCGACTCCTAAATCTAGTTCAGACTTTACGCTATTTTTGCCAGTTAAAATAGCATAAGCGGCTGATCCGCCTAGGCCTGCGCCCATTTCATATTCCCATTTATTTAAACTAACTCCTGGATTAATAGTGCAGTTAACTATGTATGAGTTATCTCGGGAAAATTTTGGTACATCCAACCAACCACCAGCGAAATCAACTCTTAGGTTAATTTCACTTGGCGCTTTTATATAGTTAATAATTTCTGTCGTAGAGATTGCTTTAAAGTTTAGGGTTTTAGGAAGAACTTTATATTCAGCCCCGACCTGCTCGCATAGAGCAGTCTTTTGAGCCTCATATCTATCATCTTCAGTTACCGCTAGAATATCAGGCTTAATTCTTAAAAAATGTTCCTTAAAGTCTAGGCCTAGTTCTCCTAAATAATCACCAACTACAACTTCGTCGACCATTGTTAATGATTCAAGTAATCTTTTTTTGTGAGCTTCGGGTAATGACGATTTTTTGTGTTTGTGAAGATTCAAAGAAGCGTCGCCGGCAAAGCAGACAATCAAATAATCGCCCAGCGCTTTTGCTTGGTTAAAAAATTCAATATGGCCACCATGAAGAATATCGTAACAGCCTGATACAAAAACTTTTTTCATAATAATATTATCTCCCCTCACGACCAAGAACGGTCGCGACTGTTTTTAGAGTAATCGCGAGGTCTAAGTATAAAGATCTATGTTTTAAATAGAATAAATCGTATTGTAGTTTTTCTAGAGTGTCTTCTAGAGACGGGGAATGATATGTGCCTGATACTTGATCCCAGCCAGTAATACCGGGCTTAATTAATAGGCGAGTTTTGTAAAATGGGATTTGGTGTTCTAGTTCAGCGACTATTTCTGGTCTCTCTGGGCGAGGGCCGATAAAACTCATTTCACCTTTTAAAATATTTATAACTTGAGGAATTTCATCAACTCTAGTTTTACGTAAAAAATTACCAAAACTAGTGACGCGTGTGTCGCCCTCAACCGTTATCGTTCGCTCATTGCCATCTTCACGCATAGTCCTAAACTTAAACATTTTAAATATTTTTTCATTACGGCCATAACGTTTTTGAGTGAAGAACGCTGGACCGCGACTTTCAAGCTTAATTACCAAGGCAATTAAAGGCCAGAAAGGTAATGATAGAATTAAAATTAAAAGTGCGCCAGAGAAATCTAAAATTCGTTTAAAGAAATTAAAGTAATTTTTTTCACCGACTTTTAAATTATCTAAAAACCAGCTCGGACCAATTGCTTCAACTGGAACTTTACCAGTTAATAGCTCGTAAAAGCTTGGATAGTCAAAGAAAACCAAGTTACATGACAGACAACTAAATAAAGCTTCGCGCATTTTTTCGCTTTGACCAAAATCATCAACTACGACGAGTGCTTTAATATTTTTTTCCTTTACACTTTCAACTAAGCTTTCCATTTCGCTTGCATCTTTAAAGATTAAAGCTGTTTGATAACCTGCGCCAGGATTATTTTTTAACTCTTCTATTAAAATTTCTGTATGTTTATTAAGGCCTATGATGGCTAAATTGCTTTCTGGTATTAATGAGCGAACCGCCGCTTGATAGACGCTGCGCCAGAAGAAAAACAGTATTATAAAAACAACAATAAAAATAAGTAAATTGGTTTTAGGGGCAATATCTGACTGCACATTTAAGTAGAAGTAGATAACTGAGAGTAAGCTACTTAAACTAACTGCGTGCATAGTCTGGAGAAAAAACTTACGACCACTAGACCTAAGGTTTAAATTATAGAGATCGTTAATGTAAAAAATTGTTAACCAAATTAAAAACACCACTAAAAAATAGGGGAAATGGCTTTTAAAATTAGAAAGCCAAGTATTTTCTTGGTAGCGTATTACTAAAGTAAGGAATAAGGCTAAATTCAGGAAAATAAAGTCTCCAATTAGCAAAATAGTTTTTTTAAGTCGACTAAGCATATTATGTATTTATTCTAATTGTTATAGATGTTTTCTTGATGAAACATTTTAATGTTTATGCTTTTAATATACCAATATGAGGCTAAAAAATCAATGTAAATTATGCTTTACTTTCTCCAAAATATGATATAATGAACATGTATGAAAATATTAAATAAAAAACCCTTCATTTTGGGACTCGGGGCTGTTTTTTGCCTTAGTTTTTTGTTTATTCATGCTGATTCTGCTCACGCCCTGGACCCGAAAATTAGACAAGTTAGAACGAGCGAAAGTCCAGCTGTTTATTTTCTTTATCATGCTGGTCATAGAAAAAAAGCTTATTTAAATAGTGATATCTATTTAGATTATGGTAATAAATGGGCGGATGTTAAAGTTATTAGTTCACAAGAATTAAATTCTTGGCCTGATGTTAAGTTGATAAAAAAAGCTGATTCGCCAATAGTTTATTTTATTCAGGGTGGTAGAAAGGCTGTTATTAAGAGTTGGGCTGATTTAGAGAGCTTTAATTTAGCTAGTGAGCCGATTTTAAATGTTAGCGAAAAGGAACTAAATTATTACGAATCAACGTCTTATGACGAAATCGGGTTATCTTCTCAAAGTAGTTCGCTAATTAGCAATACTTCAACTAGCACTGAGTCTATAGCTAGCACTACTAAAAATACTGCTAGTAGCACTAAACTTGTTGATGTCCCACCCGCACCCGTCCTTAAGTCTGGAAAACTCTTGGTGTATTCGGAATTAGTAAAAGGTGCAAATGGAAATACTTTAGTAACTGGTTCAAATCGTAATTTGGTGGGTTCTTTTCGTTTTCTTTCTTCAGAAAAAAACGCAACTATAAGTAGCATCACTTTTTCTTTTACTGGCCTTCATGACGAATCTGCTTTAAGAGATATTAGTGTTTATGACGAAAACGATACTAAATACGATTCTAGTTTTAATATTAGAAGAAGTGACCGTCAGGCGATTGTATATTTTCGTAACCAACTTAGTTTAGCTCCAGGGAGTCAAAAAACTATGAAAATATATTTAGATTTAGGTAATGCTGGTGATAACCAAACAATTAAAGTTGAAATTAAGAAAGTTGAAGATATTGATACCAGTGCTTTTCCCGTCGCTAGCTTTCCTTTAAAAGGAACAGAATTTAAAATTTTAAATAATACAAATCTTTTGGGCAAGATAATCAGTCAAGAGGAGGGTGTGGCAATTTACCAGCTTGCTTCAACGGGGAATAGGCTGATTGGCAAGTTTACTTTGAATGAAACTTCTCTCAGGGAGGATGTCTTAGTGACTAAAATAAACTTTAGAAATGTTGGTACTGCTAATAAAAATGATTGGGAAGATTTTCGACTTTTTAATAATGGGCAGATAATTTCTCGCGTTAAATCATTAGATAATGGCGATGATTTAGAATTTAATATTAACTATTTAAAGATTGCGAAAGGGAAATCAGCAAACCTAACCCTCGTTGCTGCTTTAAAATCAACCAGAAACAAAGAGAATTCTGTTAACATACAACTAGATGAATTAGTGTCGGTCGGTAAAACTTACAATATCAACCTTCAACCAGAAATAATTAATATTGAGGAAAAATTTATTTTGAATTAATTAAACTTTATATGTTAAGTATCGCAAAAAAATTGAAATTTTTAATTATTCCGCTTTTGGCTTTAGTCTTTCCTTTGATTTCTCAAGCCGCCTGCAACACAGCTACGAAAATAGAGTTTATTGCCCGTGATGCTAGTGGCAGCTTTATTCCAGCTGTAAAAGTTGAGGTATATAAACAAGAGATAGATGCTAATGGTTACCCAAAGCCAACTACGAGAGTGGCCTCAGCTATAACTAGTACTAATCTGGGAATAGCTACCTTAAGTTTTAAAAATTCTTTAGAGAGCGATACCTATGTTCTTAAAGTCCAGTCTATCCAAAAAGATAATACTAGTTTTTGGTATTTTAATAATACGTTAACTTGCGGACAAGGGGTGCGAATAGAAAAAACTTTGAGTGGGATAAATTTTACTCTGCGTGATGGTGGTGGGGAAGTTTTAACTAATACTAAATTTAATGTTTATTCTCAAGTTTATGATACGGCTGGTCGAGTTTTAAAACAAAAGGGCGAATTACTTACAACACTAACTACTAGTTATTCTGGTCAAGTAAAGGTTTACTTGCCTCAAGGGAGTCTGCGTAGTCTCTCAAAAACTTTAAGTGATCATTATGCTTTAGAGTTAACTCGGCCAAATGGAAAATCTTATTATTATGATATTGCCGTTAAAGATGGCGCGATGACTAAGCTTGATTATTATCTGAGTTCTTTAAAAGTTCGCCTTCAAGGAACTAATGGCGCTGCTTATCCAAGCGGAACAGTAGTTGAGGTTTATTCGCAAACAATAGATGCTGATAACCAAAATGCTAAAGGAGATAAGCTTGGGAGTTTTAAAATCGGTGACAGTGGTTATGGGACTTACGAAACTAACGCCGGTGTTTACGCTTTAGGGGTTAAAGGTAAAACTGGTCAATATCAATATTTTTGGAATATTGAAGCTGAAGAGGGAAAAGTAAGTGAACATACCTTAACCCCTAGCCAAGGTTTTAATCCTGTAGCTGGAGCTTGTCCGCTGTCTTCTAATTTAAATTTAACTCTTAAAAGTTATTCGGGCGAATCTGTGACTGGCTTGAAATTTGAGCTGTATGAACAGAATACTGATTCTAATGGACTACCAGTAGCTGGAGTTAAAGTTGGCGGGGGAACATTTAATAGTTCAGGTCGCTTTGTTTTGCCACTTAAACCAGATCCAATAAAAATGTATGCTTTGAAGGTTTATGATAAGCGAGCCGACCTGGGTGAATTTTGGTTTTATGACGCAATCAGGTTTACTTGTGGTGTTGATAAAAGTATTAGTAAAAGTTTGCCGCTTTTAAAAATTGTGTTGCGCGACATGGCTGGCAATTTGAAAAAAAATTATAGTTTCTCTCTTTACATGCAAAAATTTGATGCCGATTCTAATCCCATAATTGAATCTACTAAATTAATCGCGAGCTTAAAAACAAGCAATACTGGTTCAGCGAGTCTATTTGTAGCTCCTTACAATACATACTTAAGTTCTCAAACAGGCGTTTATGCGCTTAGCACTAAAGACTCAAATGGAAATGCTAAAAATTTTTATAATATAAAAATATCACCCGACAAAGACTATACTTTTGAGTCAATTTTCGGTGGCTTAAATGGAGAATTAAGGGATGCCCAAGAAAAATTATTAGCCAATAGGAACTTGTCTTTATATGAGCAGAAATCTAATGGTAACTATTTAAGTTTGGGTGAAAAATTATTTACTTTTAAAACTAACGAAAACGGGGCTTTTCAGTTTGAATATCCTTCAGGAACGTATGCGATTGTCTCGACTGATGATTTGGGTCGCGATAATCCTTTTTGGAATATAAATATTAGTAGTGCTAATAATTTCAAAAAATTGACCACTGCTTTAACAAATTTTAGTTTTGGAAATTCTTTGAGTCGGAGTATGGCTAATTCCTCATCACTCCAACTCTATGCTTTAACTGGTAAGGGCGGAACATATTATCGCGGCGAACAGATTAGCACAATTAAATTAGTTAATAATAGCGCTTCAGTTTCTTTGGCAGCTGGTCAATATCTTGCCTCATACACAGGTTCGAGTAATCAAGTTTTTGGTCAGGCTTTTTATGTAAAAAATGGCTCAGTATTTAATGTTAGTATTACGCCCTCCTCTAAATATTTGATTTCAAACAAAAAATCTTTTTATTTATCAGGCGCTGATGCAAATATTGGTTCAAGCTCTTCTAATGGTTCAAGTAATTTGTCATCAGGAAATTCTAATTCTAGCGCAACATCAGGTAGCTTGGTAACTCGTTTAAAGGGAAGAATTCTTTTACAAGTTGAGGACAAAGGACGTGCCTGGTATGTTAATCCTGCTAACAGTAAAAGATATTCTCTTGGTCGCGCTGAAGAGGCTTACAATGTTATGCGTAGTGTTGCGCTCGGGGTTTCTAATGCTAATTTTAATTCAATCGAAAGCAATCCTAATGCATGGAGTCAGTTGGCCGGAAGAATTTTGTTAAAACCAGAAGATAATGGCAAGGCTTATTATTTTGATCCCAGTAACTTTAATTTATATTATCTAGGCAAACCCGAAGATGCTTATAACATTATGCGTAGTAGAGGATTAGGAATTACTAATAATGACTTAAATAAGATTTCAAGCGCTAATTAAACTATGGAAAATCTTGAAAAACCTATAAAAAAATATGTGTGGCCAGCGATTGGCAATGACAAGGCGATAGAATTTTTGAATCGAAGTTTGGAAAGTCGTAAACTGGCTCAGACTTATGTTTTTATTGGTCCTGAGGAATTAGGTAAATCTACTATAGCACTCGCATATGCAAAAAATTTGCAGGGCTCTTATGATGGTTTTAATTCGGATTTATATATTTTGACTCCAGAGGCTGGGAAAAAGAGTATTGGCATTGAAGCGGTTCGAGAGTTTATTAAAATGCTAAATTTGAGTTCTTTTATGAACTCATATAAAATTGGTTTAATAAAAGAAGCTGATTTACTAAGCGAAGAAGCAAAAAGCGCACTTCTTAAAACTCTTGAAGAGCCAAGAGACAAGGTTGTTATAATTCTGCTTGTTACCAGTGAAGAAAGTTTGCCAGCCACAATTTTATCGCGTAGCCAAAAGGTATATTTTTATCCCGTTCCAGCCGCTACAATATATGACTATTTGATTGAAAACTATGGTACCAAGCGCTCGGAAGCTAAAGATCTAGCCAGTCTCGCCCTAGGTAGACCGCTAAAAGCGATTCGCTACCTAGATAACCCCGAACTTTATAAAACATATTTAGAAGAAGCGGGGAAGTTTTTAAGTTTATTTGGCATGGATATAAATTTGCGATTAAAAATTCTTGATTCAATTTTTTCAGATCGGACGTATAGCCGCCAGGCGAGCGAAAGCGCTTTAAGTTTTTTATTAATGGGCGAAGGCTTGTTGCGTGATTTATTGTTACTTACGCTTGGCCAGAAAGACAGGGTTCAGCACCTAGTTTTAATTAACGAATTAGAAAAAAGTTTAGCTAGTTTGCCCGGAGAAAATGAAGAAAAAATTCCTACCATTTTAAATCAACTAAAATTAATTGCTCAAGCTAAGGAGTATCTTGTTAGTAATGTTAATCCGCGTTTAATTCTTGAACAATTAGTAATAAATTTGTAAATAATAAATATAAATAATATGTCTAAAAAATTAGTTAAATTAGTATTTTTGATAGTCGGCGCGGCTGTCATTACTTCTGCTTGTACTATCTCCACATCCTCGACTGGCAATACCCAGAGCATCGATAGTAGTATTTTTGTTTCTTCTGATAAAGGTGACTCTTGGCGAGCTATGACTGCCGTTCCAAGCGCAACTGGCAGAACAGGTAGTATTTCGGAATTAAATGTGAATATGATGGCGATGGATCCGGCTGATAGCAAGGCAATTTATTTAGCTACTTACGAGAACGGATTGTTTTATACTTATGACATTGCAAACGGATGGAATGAAGTTAAAACTTTGCCAAAAGCAACTATAAACGATGTTAAAGTCGACCCTAAGTCAAAATGTATTGTTTATGCTGCTCTCGCTAATCGTGTTTATAGATCTCAGGACTGCTCACGAACCTGGACTCAAATTTATTATGACAACAACACCGAAATAAATGTTAATACTATTGCCATTGATCATTATAATACAAGCAATCTTTATATCGGTACTAGTCGTGGGGAAATTATTAAGAGTATCGATAGCGGAAATTCTTGGCGCACTATTCAACGTCTTGATTATGGCGTTTCTCATTTAATTATTTCGCCACTTGATAGTCGTTTGGTCTTTGCGGCAACGGTTAAAAATAATATCTTTAGTTTCACTTCTAATACTAATACTAATCCAACCGATTCAGCCGATTTAGATAATAATTTTATAGTCGAGAACTGGACTGATTTAAATGAAGTTCTAAAAGACTTTGAGCTAGGTTCAAATTTTAAAGATATTGTTGTTAATGCTAAAGACGGGACTATGTTTATTGCT
The DNA here is from genome assembly GCA_964500975.1 of uncultured Gammaproteobacteria bacterium. Lineage (GTDB taxonomy): Bacteria > Patescibacteriota > Patescibacteriia > Patescibacteriales > UBA12465 > UBA12465. The sequence goes on from CAZCQW010000003.1 coordinate 106,220, forward strand.
AGTGCTAAAGTTATTCTAAGATCAAAGGACAGTGGCTTTACCTGGGAAAATGTTAATTTAATTCAACCCGAAAAGGAGGCTATTATTAACTCATTAGCAGTTAATCCTGATGATTCTAATGATATTTACTACACAACCAATACAACCTTTTTCCGTTCAATTGATGGTGGTTCTTCTTGGACAACTAAGAAGCTACCGACTAAAAGAGCTGGTCGTGAACTCTTAATTGATTTTAAAGATACAAACATGATATATTTAGGCACTAAGAAAATATAATAAAAAATAATAGATTAATAATAAAAACCTGACTAGGGCGGGCAGGCTCGCATGAGGCCGGGTAAACAAAAATATGAATCAATTCTTACAAAATAAACAAGGTGATTTCGCCAATTCTTTAGATTTTTTTAAGAAGGAAATCTCGACACTTAGAACTGGTCGCGCTAATCCAGCTGTGTTAGACAATATTCAAGTTGAAGCTTACGGCACAATGAATCCGGTTAATGCTGTTGGCAATATTGCTGTTTCTGATGCTCGTTGTATTGTGATCGTTCCATGGGATAAAGCTGTTTCAAAAGCGATTGAAAAAGCAATCGTTGACGCTGGTCTTGGTCTAGGAATTTCTAATGAAGGAGATAAGATTCGTTTAACCGTTCCAGCTTTAACTGAAGAAAATCGTAAAGCTCTAGTTAAGACGTTAAATGAGAAAATGGAAAAAACTCGGGTTATTTTACGTCAGGTGCGTGATGGAATTAAAAGTTCAATTGAAAAAGCCTTTACTGATAAAGAAATTAGTGAGGATGATAAATTTAGATTCATGAAAGAGCTAGATGAGTTTTCTGCAAAGAAAAATGATGAATTGAAAGATATCCGTGACCGTAAAGAAAGTGATATAATGGAAATATAGGTATCTTAATTATTTAGCCGTTTCCCTATAACGGAGTAAAAAAATATTTTATGTTAATAACGATTATTGTATTCGTTCTAGTTCTATCGTTCCTTGTTATTGCTCATGAACTTGGCCATTTTTTAACCGCCATCTATTTTGGCGTTAAGGCTGAGGAATTTGGTCTTGGTTTTCCGCCTCGTGGTTTTGGGGTTTATAAAAATAAGCATGGTAAATGGCGTTTTGTTTTTGGAAATCGTAGTGTTGAGAGTTTGGAAAAAGATGAAAATGCGAGTGTCCATCCGGCTAATAAATCAACGGTTTATTCTCTAAACTGGTTGCCACTCGGTGGTTTTGTAAAAATTAAAGGAGAAAATGGAGAGGGGAAAAATGATAGTGATAGCTTTGCTGCTAAAAAAATTTGGCAGAGAATTATTATTTTATCAGCCGGCGTTATCATGAATGTTTTTTTAGCTTGGGGCTTATTTTCTGTTGGGTACATGATAGGAATTCCTCAATCGACTGAAACTTTATCTAGCAATGCTATTGTGTCTGAGTCGAGTGTTATGATCGCCTCTGTCGTTAACAATTCTCCTGCCGCTGCCGCTGGTTTGAAAGAAGGGGATGCTATTTTGCGTATTAATAATGAGACAGTTGCAACTGAAAAAAATCTTCAAGAAATGATTGCAGCAAATGATAATCAAGTTGTTACTTTACTCGTTAAAAGAGGAAATGATGAAGTAAACATATTGGCTGTTCCGACTTCTAGAGATAGTGCTAGGGCGACTATTGGTGTTTCAATTTTTTCAGCCGGTTTGGTTCGTTATCCTTTTTTCTCTGCTATTATCGAAGGCGCTAAGACTACTGCGTATATGATAGAGCAGATATTCTTAGCTTTCGTTGGTTTAATCGGCGGTATTTTTCAAGGACATAATGTTGGTGATCAGTTCGCTGGTCCCGTTGGAATCGCAAACATAACCGGTCAAGCCGCTCGTCTTGGATTCTCCTATCTACTTCAGTTCACTGCTTTGTTGTCGTTAAATTTGGCAGTCATAAATATCTTACCTTTGCCAGCGTTAGATGGTGGAAGAATTTTATTCTTGTTGCTAGAAAAATTAAAAGGTAAACCAGTAAAACGTGAAATTGAGGCAGTAATTCATAATATTGGATTCTTAGCCTTGATTCTTTTAATTCTTTTTATTACGTATAAAGATCTTGCTAAATTATTTTAACTTAAAATATATGAACATTAGAATTAAAGCCACAAAATTAGAATTAACTGATCCTATTCGCGATTATTTCCAAACTAAAATGGATATGGTAGATAAATATTTAGGTGACATTCAAGTGCTCAATTGCGATGTAGAAATCGAAAAAGCGGTTGGTAGTCAACATAAAGGAGAAATATTTAGAGCAGAAGTAAATCTAGAAGTTCCTCATAAATTACTTAGGGTTGAAAAGACAGAATCCGACTTATATAAAGCGATTGATAAAGTGAAAGATCATTTAGTTGAAGTCGTTAAAGAGTATAAAGAAAAAATGGCTGATAAAAATAGATAAATAGGATATTAATGCGCAATTAAAAAAGGCCTCCTTTAAGGGGAAGCCTTTTGAATTTAAAAATTTGTTTAGTTCAGGTATTTATCAAGCCCGATTTCTTTTACGAGCTCTTCCATTTCACCTTCGCCAATACCGGCAGCAAATTGATGGTTTTTATTAACCTTCAGACACTTTGCTTGCACGGTTTGCTCAGCGTATCGGGCTAAATCCATTATTTGTGTGTTAAATATCACACTATAATGTTTTTTTGACATAGTATCAAGTAAACGTTTACCAAGCACTAAGCCGGCGTTTTCCTGAGTTCCTTTGCCGATTTCGTCGATGAAAATAACGGATTTTTCCGATGGAACTTTGGCAATATTTTCCAAAAGATTTTTAGTTTTCTGGACAAATACCGTCGCCGTTGATCCATGCCCCTCGTCGTTAATAACCGCGCCAATTACATCTTTCACGTCAAAGGAAAACGATTCTGCGAATACAGGCAGCCCTGATTGAGCTAGCCATAGTGTTTCCAGTACACTATTGCCTGCGACGCTTTTACCACGTCCATGACGTCCAGTTAAGCAAATCATCCGACCGTTAAGTTCAGGGAAGCTGAAGGGAACCATTTTTTTATCCTGGCTAATCATGTTAATTGGAGCCAGATTTTTGAAATTAATTCCGACTTTGTCAGTAATAACTTCCGGTAGACAAATTGGCATACCTTTACTTTTAGCTTGAGATTTCATGTCTGAGATCATTTTATCAATGGTCATGAGTTCCAGCAACCCTTCATAGAAGAATTCTCTTTGCTGATTTAAATCGGCGCTAATTACCTTATTTTCCGGGAGATCATATATGTTTTCAAGAAAGTCCCATGAAAATACACAATCTGTTTGCGCTGATTTAATTTTAAACTTTTCGAGAAAATTAAGGCCACAATTATTTTCTAAAAAAGTGATTATTTTCAACGCTTTTTTCGAAGCAACTGTGTCTTTCAAAACTTTTTCATAATTATGAATTTGTTCTGTTAGCTGAGCTTTTTCTTGCTTAGTGTGACCAACATACCCCCTAAGCCCCGTGTTGGTGTATTCGTCTTCACTTCCTTCCTTGTATGCTTTTATGTCTAAAAAATGAATCACCAATCCCTTTTTATCGTACTTAAACTCAAGACTTATTGTTAGGGGTGGTATATTCTCAAGGAACTTCAAAATATCTTTTTCACTTTCTGTAAGAATATTTTTATCTCCTTTTGTTGTGAGCTGCCATTTTTTTTCAAAAATCCTTTCTCTTGCTCCAGAAATAATATCTTCCTTAAGTTCAGAGGGAAAATTCAGAATTAAAGCCGAACGATACGACTTTTTTCTTAATTTTTCATTGGATAATTTCTGTATTAATGTTTGAATTCCAATTACACGAAAAATCCAGGCTTTTGCCCACTCGGGTATATTTCCTGTGTAACTTGGAGACCACTTAGCGTTAAAAGACTTTTGGCCAATTATCACTTCGTTAACAACTTCAGAGTTATCGAGTTTAAATTCAAGAAATCCTTGCATTTCTGTAACTCGACCAAGGGTCTCAGAAATTCTTTTTCCCATTTCTTTTTCTTCATCGAATAATCGTGCTTTATCTTTTTCTAGCTGCTCGATGAAATCTATTAATCTCTGACTATTCGTTTTGTTTTTTAGTTTTAGAACGAAAAGGTCAACTAAATTCCAGTAAGCGTTTTCTTTCTGATAAAATGCCAGAAAGTTATTGCCCTCGCTAGGTAATTTCTTTAATCCATTATTAGATATAAACACCTCGGAAAACATTCCATGTATCTCTCCGCCAATTTTTGGGTTGTTAAACAAAAATCTCACAATTTCATTTCGAGCGATAATTTCGCCTTGATCGGCAAGACCAAGGGTTCCCGGGAAAAAGTCTTTATTAATAAATGGGGCTTTAAAGTCCGTTGGATTTAAAACCGACAATCTTTGTAACTCTGGATTCTGTTTCCAAAGCACGTTTTCTGAAAATTGATTCATTTTTTTGGTTTTGTTTACTCCGCCTTGGGCGGATGGGGTTTGTACTATATTGTTAAACTACTTTTATCCAAATTTTACATTCGGAATATAAAACTTTACACTTTTTATAGATTTTTGTCAATATTTATTTTCTCTAAAAAACGTATTATACTATGCGTAGGGTTAGATGATATTTAACCCCATTTATTTTTATATAAAATTAGCCAAATAAATATGAATATCCTCAGTCTTTTCGGCGACGCCAATGAAAAAGTAGTCAAAGCCATGAAACCAACGATTGATAAAATCGCTAGCTTTGAGACAGAACTAAAGGAATTAGATGAACAAGGTCTTAAAGCTAAAACCTCTTTATATAAAGAGCGTTTAGTATCCGGTGAAACTTTAGATGACCTGCTACCTGAAGCATATGCTACTATGCGTGAAGCTTCTCGTCGTATTTTAAATCAAAGACATTTTGACGTGCAGTTAATCGGCGGCATGGTTCTTCATCGTGGTCAGATTGCGGAAATGAAGACTGGGGAAGGTAAAACTTTAGTAGCGACTTTACCACTATATTTAAATGCGCTTGAAGGAAAGGGTGTTCATCTTATTACCGTTAATGATTATTTAGCTCGCTTAGGAGCTGGTTGGATGGCTCCAGTATTTTATTCTTTAGGGTTAACAACTGGTGTTATTGTTCATGATAATGCTTATGCTTATGATCCTGAATATATTGATGAAACTCAGTACGATGATAGATTAAAACATTTTAAACGCATTCCGCGTCGCGAAGCGTATTATTGCGATATTACTTATGGCACAAATAACGAATTCGGTTTTGATTATTTGCGAGATAATATGGTTTTCTCATTAGACCAAACTGTTCAGCGTCCACTTAATTATGCGATTGTTGATGAAATTGACTCTATTTTAATTGATGAAGCGAGAACCCCTTTAATTATTTCTGCACCCGCCGAAGAATCAACTGATAAATATTTTAAATTCGCTCAAATTGTTCAAAATTTAATTGAAAATGATGATTATAATGTTGATGAAAAAATGCGAGCTGCAACTTTAACTGAAGGCGGTATTAATAAGGTTGAAAAGGTTTTAGGTTTAGGAAATATTTATGTTGAAGGCGGTGTCAAAGAAGTTCATCATCTTGAACAAGCGCTAAAAGCTCGCGTTCTATTTAAAAAAGACAAAGACTACGTTGTTAAAGATGACGAAATTATTATCGTTGATGAATTTACTGGCCGCATGATGCCAGGTCGTCGTTATAACGAAGGTTTGCACCAAGCAATTGAAGCTAAAGAGGGAGTTAAGGTTCAAAAAGAATCTCAAACCATGGCGACTATTACTTTCCAAAATCTATTCCGTCTTTATAAAAAATTGTCCGGTATGACTGGGACGGCTGCGACTGAAGCTGAAGAATTTCATAAGATATATAAATTAGATACGATTGTTATCCCAACCAATAAACCAAACGTCAGAAAGGATTTAAATGATTTAATTTATAGAACCGAAGAAGATAAGTTTAAAGCGGTTATTAAGGATGTTAAAGAAAGAAATGCTAAAGGACAGCCGGTTTTAATCGGTACTATTTCTATTGAAACGAATGAAGTATTCGCTGAGATGATGGAGCGTGAGGGACTTAGACCGCAAATGCTTAACGCTAAGAACCACCAAAAAGAAGCGGAAATTATTGCTCAAGCCGGACGTAAAGGCGCTATTACACTAGCTACTAATATGGCTGGTCGTGGTGTTGATATTATTTTAGGTGGTAATCCGCCACTTGAGGGCGAACAAGAAGAAATTAGAGCTCTAGGTGGCCTTCATGTTGTTGGTACTGAGCGCCATGAATCACGTCGTATTGATAATCAGTTACGTGGTCGCGCCGGACGTCAGGGTGATCCGGGTTCCTCTCAATTTTATGTTTCAACCGATGACGATTTGATGCGTATTTTTGGCGGCGATAGAATGAAAAATTTAATGACTACCTTAAATGTTCCTTCCGACATGCCGATTGAAAATAAAATGATTTCTAAATCAATTGAATCCGCTCAGAAAAAAGTTGAGGGTAATAATTTTGATACTAGAAAACATTTAGTTGAGTACGATGATGTTATTAATAAACATCGTATGGCGATTTATCATCGTCGTCGTGAGATTTTAGAAATTTTTGAAGGCCAGGATATTTTTGAAGAAGAAAAATCTTTAGGCGATGGTAATAACGAGTTAGAAATTAGGGATAAAAAAGAAGCTAAATTAAAAACATTAAATTCAATCATTTCTAATTTAGTGAATGATGAAATTAGTGCGGTTGTAAATTTTCATACATCGGTAGATGATAAAAATGAATGGAATCTTAAGGAAATTTATGAAACCATGCGAACTATTTGGCTGGCTGAATCTGAATTGAAAAATAAGTTAGAAGAAATTGTTAAGAGCGATAAAAATAAAGAGGATTTAAGAGAAGAAATGATTAATTTCTTAATCTCTGAAGCTGATCGCGTTTATCAGTCAACGACCGCTAAATTTAAATCAATTGGCGTTGAATTTACTGAAGTTGAAAAAGGAATATTAATTCGCTCTATTGATCAGATGTGGGTTGAGCATTTAGAAACAGTTGATTACTTAAGACGAGGAATCGGTTTACGCGGTTATGGCCAAAGAGATCCTTTAGTTGAATACAAAAAAGAAGCTTGGCATATGTACCAAGAGTTAAACGGTCTTATTAATAAGAATGTTGTTTATTCTATTTATCGTACGGCCGATGCTTTGTCCATGGCTAATTCTCAAGAAATTAAATCTTTTTCTGATCAAAGAGAAACTAAACTTGAATTTACCGGCGCTCAAAAAGAAATGCATAAACAAGCCGCTGAAAGAAACACAATCGATTTAGTGCATGAAAAAGCTAAGAGTGAAACTGGCGAAAAAGTCGGCCGCAACGATCCATGTCCATGTGGGAGCGTAAAGAAATATAAGCAGTGTTGTGGCAAATAAATAATTATGAAAATAATTCTTGGATCACAATCCTTGGGGAGAAAAAAAATAATGACGGAGATGGGCTATGAGTTTGAAACTATGGCTGCTGATTTTGATGAATCGTCTATTCGCTCTAATGATCCAAAAGAATTAACTTCTGCACTTGCTCAAGCAAAAGCTGACGTTTTGAAATCAATAATTTCTGAGCCAGCAATTTTAATAACTTCTGATACAGTAGTTGTTTGTAAAGGAGAAATATTAGAAAAGCCTGTTAATGAAGAAATGGCTAGAGAGTATTTAAGATGGTATAATTATTTTCCAGCTGAGGTTGTCACTTCTCTAGTAGTTGTTAATACAAAGACAGAAAAAGAAGTTATAGGGGTTGATGTCGCTAAAATTTTCTTCTTTCCATTCTTAGAAGAAGAAATTGACGAATTAATAGAGGCTGGTGATCTTTATAGAATGGCTGGCGGCTTTACCGTTGATGGTGAAAAATGGGAGAAGCATGTAAAAAAGATAGAAGGGACACGCGAGAGTATAATTGGATTACCAAAAGATTTACTAAAAGAATTGATATTAGATGTTCAAGAGTAAACAGTATTATAATATGGAAAACATAGAAGCAAGAATTGAATCAATTGAAGCGCGAAATAAAAAAGTTCAAGCTGATAAAGCCTGGGAGACAAGTTGGGCGAGAAGAGGTTTGCTGGCCCTATTTACTTACTTATCAATTGGCTTATATTTAAACGCTATTAATATTGATAGACCTTGGATAAACGCAATCGTTCCGGCTATTGGTTTTATGATTTCAACTTTAACGATGCCATTTTTTAAGAGAATGTGGTTAAGAAATAAAAATAAATAAATAATAAATATAAAAAACTAAATTTAATTTTATGTTTTGGACAATTTTAATCGTCGTCGCAATTTTAGTTCTTGCTTGTTTAAAGCAGGTTAACCAGTGGGAGAGAGGAGTTGTTTTCACTATGGGTCGTTACTCCTATATTATGGAGCCAGGCTGGAGATTACTTATGCCAATCTTCCAAACTTTTAAAAAAGTTGATATTAGAATTAAAGCAGTTGATGTCCCAGATCAAAAAGCGATTACTCGTGATAATGTTTCAGTTACCGTTAATGCCGTTATTTACTATAAAGTAGCTGATGCCGCTAAAGCAGTAATTGAAGTAGAAAATTTTTATTACGCTGTTTCTCAATATGCTCAGACTACGATGAGAAATATTGTTGGCGAGGTGTCTCTAGATGAACTTCTTGGTCAACGTGATAAAATAGCTGAACGTATTAAAGAAATTGTTGATAAAGAAACTGATGAGTGGGGAATTAAAGTAAATAATGTAGAACTTAAAGATGTTTCACTTCCTGAATCAATGGAAAGAACTATCGCTAAGCAAGCTGAGGCAGAACGTGAAAAACGAGCCGTTATTATTAATTCCGAAGGTGAAGTCGCAGCCGCAGAAAACATTGCTAAGGCGGCTAAAGTTTTAGCCGGATCTGACGGCGCTTTACATCTTAGAACTTTGCAGTCAATTAATGATTTATCTAGCGATCAATCTAATACCGTTGTCTTTGTTACTCCAGTAGAAATCTTAAAAGCTTTTGCCGGTGGTTTCAGGAAGGAATAAATATTGAAATATAAAAAAAGCCGTTCTTATTTCTGTGGTAGAACGGCTTTTTTATTTTAGAAATTATTTAAAATCTTTTTACTACTTTTTAATAAAACCCCATCAAACGAGTGAGGTCTATTTTTTGAGACTTTTGACGTATTTTTTAAAATTTAGTAGTTTTTTGACGAAGTGGTAGGCTTCAATTTTTCTTACCTTGCTCTCACGTTCAAAATATCGACTTTCTTTCCAGTCAACCGGTATTTCTTTGATTCTATAACCAAAGTAATCAGCAAAGATAACAAGTTCTGTGTCAAAGAACCATTTATCATCTTGTAAAAGATTTTCAATTTTTAAATATAACTCTTTTTTAAAAGCTTTAAATCCGCATTGCAAGTCTCTGATGTCGTTTTTGAAAATAATTCTAGAAAGACGATTATAATTTTTTGAGCCAAATTCTCTTAAGTTCGATCTATCAATTTTTGAATCAGGCAGTAGACGAGAGCCAATTACTAAATCGGCTTGCCCGTGAATAATGGGAGTTATTAAACCAGTTATGCTGTCTAGGGAGACTGCTAAATCTATGTCCATAAAAGCGAGAATATCTGCGTCACTTTCTCTAAAGTATTCTTTTAAGGCTAGACTTTTGCCACCTCGTTCTATGTTTGTTGCCTTAAATTTATCTTGATATATTTTTTCAAGTTCTTTGCCGATCTCGTATGATTTATCGGTTGATCCGTTAACTAAAATAACTATTCGCCAGTCATATTCTACCTCTTGCGAATTTAAGTGATTATATATTTTTATGGCGTTTGCCTCTAATATTATTTCCTCATCTTTTACAGGCAAACAGAAGTCAACTAGCATATAAAATAAGTATAAATAATTGGCCTACATTATGCAAATTTGATATAATAAATTTATAATTATAAAGAAAATATATAAATATCTTAATCCTTTATGAAAATTAAGGATCTGTTTGTTTCGAAAAAAATACAAGACCATCGACCTGCATTTACCTTGATTGAGCTTCTAGTTGTTATTGCTATTATCGGTGTTTTAGCAACTATTTCAATGATTTCTATTAATGCGGTTAGGTCAAGAGCTCGTGATGCCCGTCGTCTTAGTGATATGAGGTCCTTGGTTACTGCCATTGAAATGTATTACAATGATTATGGTGAATATCCTGATTGTCTTTTTGGTTGTGATAAAATGGCTACAGGCGATAGTTCGGATTATGATGGCGATGGTATTCAGGAATATGGTTGGAATGAATGTCTTGGGGTGAAGTTGAGGCCGTACATGTCAAAGCTTCCCAGCGATCCTGGAGGTGGCCAGTATACCTATCAGCAAAGTTATAGAAATGGTGGCAATGCGATTCAACTTTTATTCAGTTTAGAAAACGCCAGTCCAAATATTAGCAATGCAAAACTCATTGGAATAAGTCATTATTTTTTTTATAGCATATTGGTACAGCAGTATGCTGACTGCTCGTCGAATTCCTGCGACTAGAGTATATATGATTTTAATTTGTGAATATTAATAAATTTGAAAAGTATTTCAATTGGCTCAGAAATAATTACAGTTTAATTATCTTGTTGTTTCTAGATATTATCTTAATTATTGTTCCGTTTTTGAGCATTAATAATCTTGAGGGCTTTGATTCCGCGGGTCATTTTGCCAATGCTTATTATATTAAGAATAGTTTTTGGCCTTGGCCAGACGGATGGAATATGATGAATTTGTCAGGTTTTCCTCAGGGGTTGCTATATTCATCATTATTTTCTTGGTTAGGAGCGGCTTTAAGTTACCTAATTCCATTACAAATTTCTATTAAAGTTTTAATTTCGCTCTCTATTTTTTTCTTTCCAGTCTCTGTCTTTTTAATTGGGATGAAAATTTTTAAAAGTAAAATTATTTCTAATGTTTTAGCCGTTTTTGTTAGTGTATTTTATTTCTTTGAAACAGGACTTAATGATAATATGTATTCAGATCTTTTTTACGGTATGCTTCCGCATCTTTTCTCATTAACATTTTTCTTTTTCTATATTTTATCATTTCTTCGTTTTTTTGATGATAAAAAAAAGTGGCGGATCCAAGCTTGTCTATTGGCGCTATGTTTTCTTTTTCATATTATCACTGGAGTAACGGCTTTAGTTTTTTCATTTATATTTTTAATTTTTTCTTTTAAAGAAAAGGGTCTTAGAGGTAGTGTCGGCAAGCATTTATTTTTGGCTGGACTTTTGACATTCTTCTGGTGGTTGCCATTTGCTGTTAATTTGAATTACGCCTCAGGCTCTAACGCTAGCTCGTTTTACTCTCCCATAGTAATATTCATTTCGCCACTAATATTATTTTTAAGTGTTGCAGTTTTTTTTAAAAAACATCGTTACGCTATTTTTTTTAAAAGCGTAGCTGTTTTGAACTCTTTAGTCCTCCTTTTTTCTTTGGGCGGAGATTTTATACGCCTTGAAGATATTGCTATTCATTTTTCAAGATTTTTAGTCTATCCAGTTCTTTTATCTCCAATCCTTCTGCTTTATATTATTCATGATAAAAAAATCAATTGGCAAATTATAAACTTTTCTTCAATATCAGCCTTTATATTTTATATTTTTTTTCTAAGAATTGTGCCCGTTGGACCTTTTGACACCAATCTTTTAGAGGGAATAGGAGAAAAATATTCAGGAGGGAGGGTAATTGCAGTTGGAAGTAGTGATAGCTTGGATGCCCGATTTCATAGCACTAGAATGAAAATAAATATAGATTATTCTTTACCGGTTTTCGAAGGGCTATTTATGGAATCTAGTATAAATGGTTGGTATACAATGTCTCTTTTGCAAAATTGGGGGGCTAATATGGAAAATTTTACTTGGGCGTATATTGATCTTTCTCCGCCGATTGACTTATCTTGGGCTTCGAGAATTTTCGGTATTAATTATGAATACCTCATAAGTGACACCCCTCCCAATGATTATCGTAGTAATTTTCTTGATCTTTATCAACGAGAATTAAAAAAGAAGGCCTCGTCCACTATTAACACAATTAGCGAAGAAGAGCGAGATCTATTATTTAAGTTGGGCAAAGAGAGGTTAGTCGATGATATGCGAATAGTCTCTTTCTTAAAAGGAGCTCCGGGTTTTTATTATCAGAGTTTCTATAAAGTTAACGATACTTCAATAGTTGAGGCGCTCAGTGAAAGACCGGTTAATATTGATAAAGATTGGAATAATAGCATAAGAAAATGGTGGACCAGTGATTGGTTAAAGTCTAGCAGTAATACTGATTCCAAATATGATAAACCGATTCTGGTATTTAATGGCACTCCGTACAGCTGGCTGTTGGCTAAAAAGAATACTGGGCTTGAGTTTAAAGTATTAAATAAAAGAATGGACAGCTTTTCAGTTGATGCGTCGGTTTTAGAAACACCAGCTCCAATTTATGTAAAAGTGTCCTATTTTCCTTTTTGGAAGGCTTATCGTGAAAACGGAGAAGAGCTTAAGATATATAAGGCTTCACCAAACTTCATGATGGTTTATGCTAATGAAAATATTATCTTTAAATATATTAAACCCTGGTATTATTATTTTGCTTACATTGTTTCTGGTTTATCCTTATTATATTTAATACTATCTTTTATTTTAAAAAAAGTATATTTAAAATTAATTAAATAGCTTATTTTTATTGGCCAATATTATGCAAATACACCTGCCATTTTATTGACAAAAACGCCCTATAGGCTATAATTAGACCATTAATAAACATAAGTATAAACATATGTTTAGGAAAAATAATCAAAAAATTCCTGAGAAAAAGATAGATTCTCAGCTTGATCTTTACGCTGAATTTGATAGGGCGGATAAGTTAATTGTGGCCGATGAATCGGCTCAGTTAACTGAACAGGCAAAATCTTATGATTTTGAAGCTGCTAATCTCAAATTCAAAGAAAATATTGAATTATCTGAAATGAGACTTAAAGAGAGGAAGGATAAAATAGCGCTTAATAAATTTTCAAATTTGATGGGAAAATCTTTTACGGATATTGCTAATGAAACTAAAAAAGAAAAATTAGCCAATGAGGAAGAATTAAAAGAAGTACGCGAAGAAATAAAGAATGAGTTCGAATACCCTGATAAACCAATTAGCGCTGACGATGATTTCACAAAACCATTTATCCCAGCCGAAGAGTATTACGGAAGATGGAAATAAATAATAATTTTGAAAAAATTAAAAAATAAAATATTATGCCAGGAAAAAAGCAAGAAAATCAAAATCATACCGCCTTGCCGGTTAATGCTTTCGTTGCTATGGAAGAAAATGTTCTAGAATTTTGGGATAAGGCTGCAATTTTTAATAAGTCTGTAAAAAAATCTGCTCCAAATGGCAGCTTTATTTTTTTTGAAGGGCCGCCGACTGCCAATGGAATGCCTGGAATTCATCACGTCTTAGCTCGTGCTTTTAAAGATGTTATTCCGAGATTCAAAACCATGAATGGATATAGCGTTGAGCGTAAGGCTGGTTGGGATACACACGGTTTACCAGTTGAGCTTCAAGTCGAAAAGCAGTTAGGAATTTCTGGAAAACCTGATATTGAAAAATACGGTATTAAAGAATTTAATCAAAAATGCCAAGAGAGCGTTTGGGTTTATTTAGACGAATGGAGAAAATTAACTCGCCGTATTGCCTATTGGGTTGATATGGAGAATCCTTATGTTACTTATGAGAATTCATATATTGAAACTTTGTGGTGGATTTTAAAAGAGATTGATAAAAAAGGTTTAGTATATAAAGGACATAAAGTTGTTCCACATTGTCCACGTTGCGGAACCGCTCTTTCTAGTCATGAAGTTGCTCAAGGATATAAATTAGTTAAGGATAATTCTGTTTATTTAAAGTTTAAAGTAAAGAATGGTAATGACAATGTTAGTGCCGGTGATTTTATTTTAGCTTGGACAACGACTCCTTGGACATTACCGGGTAATGTTGCCTTAGCAGTTGGTCGCGATATTGATTACGTTATTGTTAAAGTTGAACAAGAAAATTATATTCTTGCTAAAGAAAGATTGGACCATGTTTTGAAAGATTTAAGCTATCAGGTTATTAAGGAATTAAAAGGATCTGATTTGATTGATTTAGAGTACGAACCATTGTTTGATATTGCTGCAATTAAAGTTGATGAAGAAAAAACTGGTAAAAAAGCCTATCGTGTTGTTGCGGCTAATTTTGTTACTACTTCCGACGGAACGGGTGTTGTTCATACGGCGGTTATGTATGGCGAGGATGATTATAATTTAGGCGAAGAAGTTTCTCTACCCAAGGTTCACACTGTCGACGAGGCTGGTCATTTTACTAAAGACCTAAGCGCTTATGGACTTGACGGGAAATTTGTAAAAGGCGCGACAACTGAGAAAATTATCATTGATTACTTAATCAGTAAAGGATTATTATTTAAGGAAGAAACCTACGAGCATGATTATCCTTTCTGTTGGCGTTGTGATACTCCGCTTTTATATTATGCGAAAGACTCTTGGTTTATTGAAATGAGCAAAGTTCGTGAAGAGTTAATTGCTAATAATGAAAAAGTTAATTGGGTGCCTGACCATATTAAAGCCGGTCGTTTTGGCGAATGGTTGAATAATGTTAAAGATTGGGCAATTTCTCGCGAACGTTATTGGGGAACACCACTGCCAATTTGGGAGTGTGATAAATGTGCTAAGCATAGAGTTATTGGTAGTGTTGAAGAACTCTCAGAATTAAGCGGTAAAAAAACTACTTTGAAATCAGATATTCATAAACCAGAAATTGATACTTATGAATTTACTTGTACTGATTGTGACGGTAAGATGAAACGCGTTAAAGAAGTTTTTGATTGTTGGTTTGACTCAGGTGCTATGCCTTATGCCCAACATCATTATCCTTTTGAAAATTCTAATTTAATTGATAAGGGCGAACAATTCCCAGCTGATTATATCTGCGAAGCAATTGATCAAACACGTGGCTGGTTCTATACTCTACTCGCCATCTCAACTACTTTAGGCAAAGGCAATCCATATAAAAACGTTATTTGCCTTGGTCATATTAATGATAAGACTGGCAAGAAAATGTCTAAGTCAAAAGGAAATATCATTACCCCAAACGAAGTAATCTCTCTTTATGGTGTTGACGCGGTTCGCCAACACATGTACACAATTAACCAACCCGGCGAAGGAAAGCGTTATGATCTAGAAGATGTTAAAGACGTCTTCCGAAAAAATATTATGCTTCTTTGGAATGTCTATAAATTCTATGAGATGTATGCTTCAGAAGAAAAGGGGGAGGCAAAAAAACCTGAAACTAATAACGTTCTAGATCTTTGGATTTTAGCTAAACTATCTATACTTGTTAAAACCATTGCTAGCGATTTAAACCAATATCACATTTATGAAGCCGCTCGTCAGTTACCAGAATTTATTGATGAACTTTCCACTTGGTATTTAAGACGCAGTCGAGATCGCTTTAAGTCTGATAATGAAGCTGATAAATTAAATGCACTTGCGACTACTCGCTACGTTCTAAATGAGTTAGCTAAAGTCATGTCGCCATTTATGCCCTTTATGGCAGAGAGCTTATGGCAGAAAGTTAGCGGTTATAACTTTAGTGATGAAAATAAATCAGTCCATTTAGAATCTTGGCCAGAAATTAATGAAACAGATAATTCTAAATTACTTGCCGACATGGATGTTGTTCGTAAAATTGTTGAGCTTGGTTTGGCTTCGCGCGATGAAGCCGGAATCAAAATTCGCCAAATGCTTGGGAAAATTACGATTAAAGTTAAAACTGAAATTACGCTTGAATATATTGAGCTAATTAAAGATGAATTAAATTTAGCGGCAGTTGAATTTACTGATTCGGGTGATGATAAAATTGAAGTTGAGCTTAATACAGAAATTACCCCAGAATTAAAGGAAGAGGGCTTAAAGAGAGAATTAATTCGCTTTGTTAACATGCTTCGAAAAGAAGGGAATTTAAGTTTAAATGATGAAACAGATATTTACTTATCCGGTGCCAGCGAAGAATTAAAAACAGCTCTAACTAAAAAGAAAGATGATATTATGAAAGATACTTTGAGCTCGGCTTTAAATTTTGTTGAAGCTCTTCCTGAAGTTTTAGTTTCTAAAGAAATTAAAATTGATGATGTTAAATTAAGCTTAGGTTTAAAGAAGTAGGGAATTTACATTAAAATCGCACGTGTCTGCTTCAGATATAATATGTAAACATTTTGAAAATAAAAGAGCCCTAGTGCGAAATTGCATTGGGGTTTTTTTAGATTTTTGAAATTTTTTATTAATCTTGTCAATATTTATTTATGCTTAAAAATAGATTATAATAATTACATAAAAATTTGGCTAATATATATGAAAAAACTAGAATTACTGGCTCCGGCTGGCAATATGCTTAAAATGAAGACTGCTTTTAGCTATGGCGCTGACGCAGTCTATCTAGGTATACCAGATTTTTCTCTTAGAGTAAGAATTAATGATTTTGATTTGAAGGGAATTAAAGAGGCGATTAAATATGCTCATGATAAAGGAAAGAAAGTCTATGTAACTATTAATATATTTGCTCATAACGAGCATTTAAAAAAACTTCCAGCTTATATTAAGGCGCTTAAGCTAATGAAAGTAGATGCTTTAATTATTTCTGATCCCGGGATTATCGCTCTAGTTAAAAAGAATTGGAAGACTGCCGAAATTCATTTATCAACTCAGGCTAACTGTACAAATTTAGAGGCGGTTAAATTTTGGGCGAAACAAGGATTAAAGAGAATCATTTTGGGTCGCGAAGTGACTTTAAAAGAGATTAAAGAAATTCATAAAGCTGTGCCAAAAGTTGAACTTGAATATTTTGTCCATGGCGCCATGTGTATGGCTTATTCTGGTCGTTGCTTTTTATCAAAATTAATTTTAGATAGAAGCGGAAATCTTGGTGATTGCGCACAACCTTGTCGCTGGGCATATGACGTTACGCTAAAGACTAAGAATCATCCTCAAGAATTAGAGTTGGTGGAGGAGGCTCATGGAACTTATCTTCTTAACTCCAAGGATTTATGTTTATTAAATCATCTTAAAGAATTAATTGAGGCAGGAATCACTAGTTTTAAAATTGAAGGTCGCGCGAAAAGTGTTTATTATCAAGCGGTTGTTTCTGGTGTTTATAGACGAGCACTTGATTTAATAAATAAGAAAACTCCGGCCGCTAAATTAAAAAAAGAATTAGAATATTTATTTTCAGAACTTGAAACAAAATTAATTCATCGCGGTTATACTAAAGGATTCCTTCTAGGCGAAAAGGCCGACCAGAATACTCTCGACGCCCACAACAAAAGTGATTGGGAGTTTTGCGGTCAGGTATTAAAAAGTGAAAAAACTAAGAGTGGAAATACCCGTGTTTATTTTCAAGTTCATAATACGGTTAAAATTGGAGATGAAATAGAGATTATTCGCCCAAATTATGATATAATTAAGCTGAGCTTAAGTAATCTTTGGGATGAAAAGAATGATAGTGAATTAACTGAAGCCCATGGTGGCGGAGGTGGACAAATTGCTTACCTTGAGCTTGATAAAAAAATGGGTGATGTGCCCGCGCTAATGGTTTTAAGACGAAGAACTAAATAAATTTTTATGATTTCATATTTACGCGGTAAAATTATAAATAAATCTCTTAATTACGCAATCCTGGAAGTGGCGGGTATTGGTTATCAGGTTTTTGCCGGTGAAAATTTTTTAAATGAATTAAAAATTAGTAGTGAAGTTGAAGTTTATACTCATCATCAGGTTAGGGAAGAGGCGAGCGATTTGTATGGCTTCAAGAATATGGAAGATTTGGAATTATTCGAATTACTTCTAACTGTTTCTGGCGTTGGACCTAAATCTGCTTTGGGAGTTATCTCAATGGCCAGTGCTAACGATATTAAAGAAGCGATTATTAGAGGAGACGCTAATTTATTAACTAAGGTTTCTGGTATCGGTAAAAAAACTGCCGAGCGTTTAGTGCTTGAACTTAAAACAAAAGTTTTACGCGGTTCTGCTTCGTCTGGTCTCGAATCTCCGAGCTTAATGGGTAGTGATGAAATTGATGCTTTGATGTCTTTAGGATATTCATTAAATGAGGCTCGCAGTGCTTTTAATCTTGTTGACCCGTCTATTACTGATAGCGGCGAAAGAGTTAAGGCTGCCCTTAAAAAAATGGCTAAAAAGTAAGGGGCTAGTGAATAAATTTAAGCTTTACAGAGGGGTATTTTTTAGATAGTATAAAGGTAAATTACTAAGAATATGAAACAATCTCAACTTTTTACAAGAACAGTCAAGGAGTTACCAAAAGATGAGCCGAGTTTTAATGCTCAAGCTCTAATTAGGGCTGGCTTTGTTGATAAATCAGCAGCTGGTGTTTATTCTTTTTTACCCTTTGGCTGGAAGGTAATTAATAAAATCGAGAATATTATCCGTGAAGAAATGTATGCAATTGGTGGGCAGGAAATTAATATGCCTTCACTTGCGCCAAAAGAAAACTGGCAGGCAACTGGACGCTGGGACACGCTGGATGTTCTATTTAAAACTAATGGAAGTGATGAAAAAGAATACGCTCTTAATCCAACTCACGAAGAAGTTGTGACACCGCTTGCTAAAAAGTTTATCTCTTCATATCGCGAACTTCCGATGGCGGTTTATCAAATTCAAAATAAATTTCGCAATGAAAAAAGAGCTAAGTCTGGATTGCTTCGTGGCCGTGAATTTTTAATGAAAGATTTATATTCTTTTCATGCCACTCAAGAAGATTTAGATGAGTATTATGAAAGAGCGATTAAGGCTTACAATAATATTTTTCGTCGCGTCGGGCTTGGTGAAAAAACATATTTAACTTACGCCTCTGGTGGAAGTTTTTCTAAATATTCTCACGAGTTTCAAACCTTAACTGATGCTGGCGAAGATGTTATTTATGTTTGCGATGACTGTAAGATGGCGGTTAACAAAGAAATCATTGCCGATCAAAACACTTGTCCAAAATGTGGCAAAAAAGATTTACGAGAAGAGAAATCGGTTGAAGCAGGAAATATTTTCAAACTCGGAACTAAATACTCAGAACCCTTTGATTTAAAATACCAAGATAAAGACGGTGAAAAGAAAACGGTTATCATGGGTTGTTATGGATTGGGTATTAGTCGCTTAATGGGAACGGTGGTAGAAATTTGTCACGATGAAAAAGGAATTATTTGGCCAGAAAATGTTGCCCCGTTTAAAGTTCATCTTCTATCATTAAATGAA
The DNA here is from genome assembly GCA_964500975.1 of uncultured Gammaproteobacteria bacterium. Classification (GTDB taxonomy): domain Bacteria; phylum Patescibacteriota; class Patescibacteriia; order Patescibacteriales; family UBA12465; genus UBA12465. The sequence continues at coordinate 125,556 of CAZCQW010000003.1, forward strand.
AATGAGGCAGCGGAAAAAATTTATTCTGATTTAGTTAAGCAGGGGATTGAAGTTTTATATGATGATAGAGAGCTTCAAGCTGGCGAAAAATTTGCCGATGCTGATTTAATTGGCTGTCCTTATAGAGTAATTGTAAGTAAAAAAACTTTGGCAGCAGATAGTGTTGAGGTAAAAGCGCGCTCAGGCGTAGAAAGTGAATTAGTTAAATTAAACGAATTAATAGAAAAATTAAAATAATATGTTCAACAATTTCCTCGGCAAATTTAGTCATGATTTAGGAATAGACTTGGGTACTAGAAATACTTTAGTTTATGTTGCCGATAAAGGAATTGTTGTTAATGAGCCAAGCGTGGTTGCGATTAATAAACGTACTAATGAAATTCTTGAAGTTGGTGAGGCGGCAAAAAAAATGGTTGGTAAAACTCCTGGTCATATTGAGGCGATTAAACCGCTCGTAGATGGTGTTATTTCTGATTTTGAAATCACCGAAAAAATGTTGAAATACTTTATTAATAAAGTTCATAGTGAAAATTTTACATTAATCGCTCGACCAAGAGTTGTAATTGGGATTCCTTTAGACTTAACAGAGGTAGAAAAGAAAGCAGTTGAAGATGCAGCTCGTAGCGCCGGAGCACGTAAGGTATATTTAATTGAAGAGGCGATGGCCGCAGCTATTGGCGCCCGCTTGCCAGTAACTGAAGCGACAGCGACTATGATCGTTGATATTGGTGGTGGTACCAGTGAAATTGCGGTTATCTCTTTAGGAGGTGTTGTTACTTGGAGATCTCTTAAGGCAGCCGGAAACGAATTTGATAATAATATTATTGAGTATATTCGTGAAGAGTTTAATATTTTAATCGGCGAACAGTTGGCAGAAAGTATTAAAGTTAATATTGGCTCAGCTGTTCCTCTTGATGAACCAAAAGAAATTGAAGTTCGTGGCCGTGATTTATTAACCGGCCTACCTAAAGCGGTTATGATTAGCGACAAGCAAGTTCGTGAAGCGATTAGTCGCACGGTCTCTAAGATAATTGAAACTATTAAGACAATTTTAGAAACAACTCCTCCAGAATTAGTTTCCGATATTTATGAGCGGGGCTTATATTTATCTGGCGGCGGGGCATTGCTTCGCGGTCTTGATAAAGCGATTTCTGCTGCTGCTAAAATCCCAGTTAAAATTGTTGATGATCCTCTAACTTGCGTAGCTCGTGGTACTGGTCTCTTATTAGGCAATAAAGAACTTTTAGAAAAAGTGGTGCTTGCTAATAACGCAGAATAAATTTTTTAGATAATGAAAAAATTAAAAAAAAATAATCCAGTTTTTGTTTTTTTAGTAGTTTTTATAGTGCTAGTTTTTTTTCATTTCGTTGGGCTACTTAGTCCTGTAGAAAATTTTTTTATTAATTTATTAAAACCGGTTAGTGGAAATTTTTATAGCATTGGAAATGGTTTTAGTAAATCATATCAAGATAGAGAGACGCAGGAATCACTAACAGTTAAAATAGATGAGCTAAATAAAATGGTAGCGAGCCTAACGGTTGCTAATTCTGGTCTAAAAGAAATTCTTGAAGAAAATTCAAAGCTCAAAAGTCAATTAAAATTTTTGAATGATAATAATTTTAAAGCAGTTGCCGCCATGGTTATAGCGCGAGAATCTTTGGTTGAAGGTAGCGAGGATGGTCAAGATTTAATTATAAATAAAGGTTCAAGTGATGGTATAGTTGCCGGACAAGGGGTGGTTAGCGAAGAGGGGCTAATTATTGGCAAAGTAATTGATGTGAAAGAAACTAGTGCCAAGATTTGTTTAACTACTAGTCGGGAGTGCAAGTTAGCGGCGGCTATTCAAAATCAAACAAAAACACAAGGAATTGCTGATGGTGATTTAGGCCTAACTATTAAGATGAACTATATTCCGCAGTTAGAAAAAATTGCAGTTGGCGATACGGTTATTACATCCGGTTTAGGTGGAAAAATACCGCGCGGCTTAGTAATAGGAAAAATTATAGAAATTAGAAATGAAAGTAATGAAGTTTGGCAGGACGCAACGATTGAACCATTGGTTAACTTAAATAATTTAACGGTTGTGACGGTGATTATTCCTTAAGTTTATGTTAAAACGTATTTGGCAAATAATAATTTTGATATCAGTGATTTCGTTTTTTGTGCTTTTACAATTTTCTTTAATTAGCGCTCTACCAGATCCTTTTCGTCAATTTAATTTAATTTTAATAGTTTTAATTTTTATTCTGTTTTTTTTAGATTTTCGTTTGTCTTTATTTTCTGCATTAATTTCAGGATTTTTGCTTGATGTTATTTCTTTTAATTTTTTTGGTTTTTATTTGTTAATTTTACTTTTAACTTTGTTATTAGCTCAGTGGATTTTAAAGAACTGGTTAACCAATAGATCTTTCTATACATTGTGCGCCTTAATGCTTGGCTTAACATTTGTTTATAACGTATTAGCCGCTTTTATTCTATTTTTGGCTAGCTCGGGGTTTAACTCTTTCTTCCTCTGGCAGTCGAATTTTTGGCTAAAAGTTGCTTATCAAATAATGTGGAGTTTGTTATCAGCTTTAGTTTTATTTAACTTAGCCGTCATGAGCTCAAAGAGAATCAGACCTTTCTTTTTAGAAAAAAAATCTTTATACGATAATATTTAGTTTTAAAATATGAAATATAATTTCATCACAATTGGAGGAGCAACTCGAGATATTTCTTTCTTTACTGACAAGGGAGTCTTAATTAATAATCGAAAAAATATTTTGCAACAAAAACTTTTAGCTTTCGAATATGGAGCTAAAATTAAAGTTGATGAATTTTATTATTCTTTTGGAGGAGGTGCTTCTAACGCCGCTGTTTGTTTGGCGAATTTTGATTTGAAAACAGCTTGTATTGCGGCGGTTGGTAATGATGAAGACGGTTTCCGAATTAAACAAAATTTAAAAGAACATAAAGTTGACGCGAGCTTTGTTAAAATAATTAAAAGTGAAGATAGTGGTTCGTCTTTTATTTTAGTTACCCCGGAGGGTGAACGAATAATCTTTGGTGCTCGGGGCGCAAACCAAAATTTGGAACTTGTACCTAAGGATTTAAGAATTTTAGAAAAAGCGGAGAATATTTACTTGTCATCCTTGTCCGGATCATGGTTTAATGTTGTAAATAATATTTTTTCCGTAGTCGAGAAAAGAAAAATTAATATTTTTTGGAATCCAGGTGGGAGACAAATTGAACTTGGTGTTAATAATTTGCAAAAATTTTTTAAACATACAACCGTTTTAGCGCTTAATAAAGACGAAGCAATCGAATTAGTTTTAACTTCAAAAAAATATAAAGATTCTAATAATAAATATTTAAATAATGTAAAAAATTTATTAGAAATTATTAAAAGCTTCGGTCCCGAGATAGTTGTTATCACAATGGGTTCTGATGGGGTTGAGGCATATGATGGGAAAAAGTATTACTCGTATAGCATTATTGCAAAAGAAAAGCGCGTTGATACAACCGGTATTGGCGATGCCTTTAATGCAACTTTTGCAGCTGCCTATAGTGTTTATCATGACATTGATAAAGCATTAGCTCTTGCTTTAAAAAATACTGCGTCAAAAGTTTCTCATCTTGGAGCGCAAAACGGATTGATTAAAAAGAGTTTAATAAAGAAATAAAAATATGATAAACGGAGTAATTATAAAAGAACTTAATAAATATGAAGACGATAGAGGTTATTTAATGGAAATATATAGACGTGATGAAGTTGATTCTGGTGTAGCGATGGCTTATTTAAGCGTGACTTTACCAGGCGTAGCTCGTGGCCCTCATGAGCATGTTTACCAAACTGATTATTTTATTTTTCCAGGTGCCGGTGACTTCAAGCTTTATCTTTGGGATAGACGCGAAGGTTCAAGTACTAAGGACGAAAAAGTTGAAATGATTGTCGGTGAAACTTATCCTTGTACAGTTGTTGTTCCACCAGGCGTTGTTCATGGTTATAAATGTGTTTCTAATCATCCAGCTACATCTATAAATTTTCCTGACAAATTATATAAAGGTGTTGCTAAAAAGGATGAAATTGATGAAATTAGATGGGAAAAAGATGAAAATAGTCCTTATAAGATAAACTAAATAAGATAAACTGAATTTGTGTTTCGCCTTATACCTTTTCGCTCATGATAATTTCTGTGGCAAAAACTCACTAGCGTTCCTTTTTGCTCGACGAAATTATAAATCGCTCAAAAGTATAAGACGAAACACAAAACATATTATATGTGTGTATTCTGTAAAATAATTAATAATGAAATTCCTTGCTATAAAGTTTATGAAGATGATAAAGTTCTAGCTTTTCTAGATATTAAACCCGTTAACCCTGGGCATACCCTAGTTATTCCAAAAACACATTACCAGAATCTTGAAGAAATAAGTGAAGATGATTTAGCCTTTCTAATGAACGCCGTTAAAAAGATTGGTAAATTGTTAAAGGATAAGTTAAATGTGATTGGGTATAACGTTCACGAAAATAATGATTTAATCGCCGGTCAAGCTGTCCCTCATATTCATTTTCATCTTATTCCTAGGGTTGAAGGCGATGATCTAGAACATTGGCCAGGAGGAGAATATAAAGAAGGAGAAGCTGAAGAAGTTTTAAAGAAATTAAAAAATTAAAAAGTTAATTAGTGTATCTGGCTAGCAATTAAATTTCGGAGCGCAAATAATTTAGTAAAGAAAAAATATGCTTCAGCTTATTTTTTCCACAGAAATTATTCTTCGCGCAGAAGTTTAATTGGTAGACAGATAATTCAATATACTTATGAAATTATTAGTTACTGGTGGGGCTGGTTTTATTGGCTCAAACTTTATTCATTACTGGTTAAAAAATTATCCTGAAGATCAAATTATTAATTTTGATGTTTTGACATATGCCGGGAATTTAGAAAACTTGAAAGATTTAGAAAATAATTCTAATTATAAGTTTGTTAAAGGTGATATTACTGACGAGGCTTTAGTAAATGAAACAGTTAAGGGAATTGATTTAATTGTTCATTTCGCAGCCGAAAGCCATGTTGATAGATCCATTAAAAATAGTGCTGACTTTATTAAGACTAATGTAGAGGGAACTCGTGTCTTACTTGAAGCTGCCAAAAATAATGGAAACATTCGTTTTCATCATATTTCCACTGACGAAGTTTTTGGCGCCTTGCCTTTAGTAGGACCAAAGTTTAGCGAGACAACTCCTTATGACCCACGTTCACCGTATAGCGCCTCTAAGGCTGCCTCTGATCATCTAGTTCGCGCTTATTACCATGTTCACGCCTTACCAATAACTATTTCAAATTGTTCAAACAACTATGGCCCCTACCAGTATCCAGAAAAATTAATTCCTTTATTTGTCACAAATTTAATTGAAGGAAAAAAAATTCCTGTCTATGGTTCCGGAAAAAATGTTCGTGATTGGATTCATGTTGATGATCATAATCGTGGCGTTGACTTTATTATTAAGAAGGGAAGAATTGGTGAAACCTATTGTCTAGGTGGAAATAGTGAAAAAAGTAATTTAGAAATTACAGAATTAATTTTAGAAGTAATGGGCGAAACTAAGGATAAAATTGAGTACGTTAAAGATAGATTAGGCCACGATTTACGTTATGCGATTGATTTTACTAAGGCTAAGGAAGAATTAAACTGGGAACCATTAATTGACTTTAAGTCCGGTTTAGAGGAGACTATTAAATGGTATAAAGATAATATTGCCTGGTGGCAAAAATTAAAAAAATAAATTTATGAAAAGTAAAAAATTATTTATTGTTGAGGATGATGCCAATATTTTGTATGGCCTAGAATCTCAATTTACAGCTGCTGATCTTGACGTTGAAATTAGTGAAGCTGATGAAGAAATCGAAGAACTAATAACTGAGATCAAAGATTTTGATCCTGATTATATTGTTTTAGATTTAATTCTTCCAAAAATGGATGGTTTCGAAGTTGTAAAAAGAATTAAGAGTGATGATGAGTTGAGTGAAAAAGAAATTTTTATCTTTACTGATTTAAGTGACGAAGATAGTCGCAGTCGCTCACTTGAACTTGGGGCCGATTATATTTTCTTTAAAGATGAATTTGATACTTTTGAGTTTGCGGAAAAAGTTATTAAAATTGTTGGCAATAAAGAAAAAAAGCGATCTAGCGATGATGACGAAGATGAAGACAGAGACTACGCTGAATAGACTATCAGTAGGAATTAAAATGATCTCAAATCCCCAGTTCAATAAGTAAGTGCAACACTTTGATATAATTAAGGGCATAATCA
>CAZCQW010000004.1:0-83596 GCA_964500975.1 uncultured Gammaproteobacteria bacterium
CTTATGAGGTATTCTATGAAATGACAGGTGTTGCACTTCTAACTTGAATGTACTTCTGTATTTATTGACAAAAAAGTGAATACATGATAAATTTTTTTGATAGTTAAAATTGAGTACGAACTTTAAGAACAAAAAAATGCAGAAAATTTTATTGGTATCGCAGTACATTACGGAAAACAGAAACTATATTTCACGCCTAAAAGAAAGCTATAAAGTTGTACACGTTAGTTGGCTTGAAACTGCTATCTATTTTCTTAAAAAACAAAAGTATGACTTGATAATCGTGGAAGTTAGTATACCACCAAGGGGCGTTTACACGCCTGAGGAAACATTCTACGGCTTACGAACCGGAATTGTTTTTTATGAAAAAGAGCTTAAGCAACTTAAGGTTCCGGTTATTTTTTGGTCTTGGGGTGAAGAATATAAAGAAGAAATATCTAAACTCGAAAGCCATGTTATTTTTGTTAAAAAAGAAATAAATGGTAATCATCTACTCTTAGCAGCTAGAAGCTTTATTGGTAAAATGTAGGCTATTCTAAAAACATTAAAAAAACAAAAATCATGAATCCTGAAATTCCCGTTCCTGGTTATAATCTCTTTCTTTCAACTTTATCGGTAGATTATGACCCAAACACCTTGGAAATGGTGTCGTTCGCTTATGTCGCTTCAAAATATGGTCACAAAGACCAACAACGCGATGGTGGTAGTCGATATTTTGACCATCCAAAGGCGGCAGCCTGGATTTATATCAATGAATTAGGTGGCCGTGATCCTCGTATTATTTGTGATATTTTGCTGCATGACATCAGGAAGGATGCATATCTACTTTCGATATATCGGATTAGACTTAATTGCGGAAAAGATGTTGCGCGTGATGTACTTTCGGTTACGAAATTACCGAAAGGCAAAGAGACGACCGAAGACTATCTGCAAAGAATAATCGACTGTGGGCCTTGGGCGGTTGTAACAAAGCTTTGTGACCGTCTGCATGATATAAGGACACTTATTACTTGCGCGAAGGAAAAGAGAGAGAGACAACTCGCTGAAACAAAAGCACTTGTTATGCCTCTTCTCATCGGATCTCTTATTAGTGCCGGTGGCAACTGGTTGGCTCTTGGCACAATGCTTGAGAAAAAACTTAATGAAGCCTTAGCTGTTTACGAATAATAAGAGCTTCTATATCTAGCCTGTTCTATGAAACGAACAGGCTTTTTTATTTGTTTCTTTACAGGTGAACGGATGTTTACTATACTATAGTTATATATAAAAACATATGTTGGAGAAATATAAAAAACAAATCATTCGTTTCTATCAAAAAAATAGACGCATGCCTAACTATGGCGAAATCATGACGCTCTTAAGCTTTAAATCTAAGAACGCGGTTTTTAAATTAGTTAATAAACTTAAAGAAGAAAATTTTTTAACTAAAGATGAGAAGGGAAAATTAATTCCGAAACATCTTTATGGCGAACTCAGAGTCTTAGGTCAAGTTGAAGCTGGCTTTCCGTCGCCGGCCGAAGAGGAATTAGCTGATACTATGAGTATGGATGAATATCTGATTAAGAATAAAGAATCAACCTATATGTTAAAGGTTAGCGGTGAGTCCATGAAAGACGCCGGTATTATGCCGGGTGACATGGTTTTAGTTGATAGAAGCGCAACTGCTTCTGACGGCGATATTGTAATTGCTGAAGTTGATAATAAGTGGACGATAAAATATTTACGTAAAAATGGTAAAGAGTTTTATTTAGAACCAGCTAATAAAAAATTTCCGATTATCTATCCTCAAGAAGAATTAAAAATTGCCGCTGTCGTTAAGGCGGTAGTTAGAAAATATTAATATGCCTCATCTTCTTCATGCCTATCCTAAGGCGGTTCTTCATATTGATGGTGATTGTTTTTTTGCGTCCTGTGAAGTTGCTCGTCGCCCAGAATTAAAAGGGAAGCCGGTCGTCACAGGAATGGAAAGAGGAATAGTATCGTCCTTAACTTATGAGGCTAAAGCCCGTGGTGTTAAGCGCGCGATGTCACTTTATGAAGTAAAGAAAATCTGTCCGGACGTTGTTTTTCTACCATCTGACTATGAAACTTATAGCCTCTACTCAATGCGGATGTTTAACATTGTAAGACGCTTTACGCCCGAGGTGGAAGAATATAGCATAGATGAATGTTTCGCTGATATTACAGGCCTACAGCGGCCTTTAAACATGTCCTACGAGAAGATAGCTGAGAAGATAAAGGCGACTTTAGATAGCGAATTGGGCTTTACTTTTTCGGTTGGCTTAGCGCCAACTAAAGTCCTCGCTAAACTAGGCTCTAAATGGAAAAAACCATCAGGGCTAACTATTATTCCTGGAACTGATATTCATTTATATTTAGAAAAATTAAGTATCGATAATGTTTGGGGCATAGGACCACAGACTACCGCTTACTTAAATAAATTAGGAATTAAAACGGCGCTAGACTTTACGAGAAAAGATTTTGATTGGATAAAAAGTCGGGTTACCAAACCGCATCAGGAAATCTGGGAGGAGTTAAGAGGGAATATGATTTATAAAGTTGATGTGAATAAAAAAAGTAGTTACCAGTCAATTAGTAAAACTAAAACTTTTACGCCACCATCAAGTGAAAGAGAATATGTTTTTAGTCAGCTCTCTAAAAATACCGAAAGCGCTTGTATAAAATTACGACGTTATAATTTAGCAACTAAGAAAATTTTCTTTTTTTTGAAAACTCAAGATTTTCGGATTCAGGGTTTTGAGTTTAAATTAATACGAGCGACTGATAATCCAATTGAGATTATTAAAATGATTGATAAATATTTTTCTGAAGTATTTTTAGGCGATAGATTATTTAGATCAAGTGGAATTATTTTAATGGATATAGTGGAAAATAATTGTCGTCAAGCTGATTTATTTAATGAGGTTATAACAGCCGAAAAAATCTCAAGAATATTTGGGAGTGTTGATGGGATGGCTAGGCGTTACGGAAAACATACTCTATTTTTAGGTTCTAGTTTTTCAGCGGTAAATAAAGCTCAACATCAGGGCGACCGCCAAGTCTCAAGTGAGCGTAAAGAGAATTTGTTTAAAGGAGAGACGTATAGAAAAAGACTGGCGATACCGTTTTTAGGTGGGGTATCTTAGTATTGACAAAAAACACTATTTTGTGATAATATCAACTATTACCTTAAAAAATAAATAATGAAGAGAATAAATTATGAAGAGAATAAATTATGAAGATATCATTGTGTTCCCATTTATTCTTTTAGCGAATATTTTGGTTGGAATTTTTTTTGCTTGTCGCCATATCCATAAATGGATAGTTATAGATTTAAAAGAAATAAACTTTAAAAAAACAAAAAAAAGAAAAAGAAATGGATTTAAAAGTATAATCTCTTGAAAACGCGGTTAAAGCTGCTAAAGATTTAGGCCTGGAAAGTGTTCCTTGGGCATGGATTATATACATTCAATCAGGGTGGGAAATGGAAAATTGGTCATGTAGTTGCGTTGCAAAATGGGTTTGGATGAAGCCATGTCCCTGGAATAAATTAAATCGAAATGGTTGTGTTGCTAAAACTATTCTCGATGTTAATTATTTACTCGCCACTAAACGGAATGAATCAAGCCTGATGCGAGCAAAGCTTGCGGAATTAAAGCCAAATAAAGAAGACGTGGGACGATTTTTCTACACTAATCTCGCAGGTGATGAGATGGCAATTGTTACTGGTGAAGAATTAAACATGATTGATCAGGTTGAAATCGGTTTCTGGATGGAAATCGGAGAATTAGATACGCATGAATTTAATAATCCTTAAACATTATTAAGGATTGAAATTATAAGCCTTGAAACTCATTTGAGAATCAGGGCTTTTTTATTTTTATAGATGCTATGAAAATGATATAATTAATAGGTTAATTATAAATATCTTTATTTAAATGTATTACCTCTATATTCTAGAATGTGCCGACAAAACTTTATATACTGGCGTTACGCTTGATCTTAAGCGTCGAGTTGAGGAACATAATACTTCTAAAGTTGGGGCTAAGTATACTAAAGCGAGACGCCCTGTTAAATTAGTTTATTCAAAGAAATTTAAAACGCGCTCTTTGGCACAAAAGGAGGAGTCTAGAATAAAAAAATTAAAAAAAGAAGAGAAGTTGAGGATTATTTATTAAATATAAATATATGAAAATTGACTTAGTAAAATTTTCCAACTCTCTTCATTTTGAAGCTGAAGCTTTGCTAAAGAAAACTGATCTAATTAATAAACTTTCTTGGGTATTTAAAAAATAAAAAAACCGCTTACGTAATTGTAAGCGGTTGGTATGGTATTTTGGAGTCTCTTATAAATCAATCATTTTTCGTAATTTTTCTACAGACTCACTAATGTTTAAGCTCGTGGTGTCGAAAAATTCCAGAGGAAATTTTTTAAATTCTGAAAAAATTTTTTCTTGAAAATCAAAGGCGGTGTCGAATGCTCCAAGATCTTTTCTTTGCGAAATTCTTTTGATTACTTCTTCTTTTTTAGCGTGAAGGCAAAAGGCGTAATCAGCCTGAACGACGGTTTTAGCTAAGTCATCGGCAATGTTAATTCCGAGTGCACGATGGTAAGCAATAGTGGAATAAATGTATCTATCACAAACAACATGATGATTCTTTAATATTTCAGATATTTCATAAGAGGCATAAATAGTGCCACTTAAATAATAGTGAAATCTTAAATTGTAATCGGTAGTTATTTCAATCGACTCTCTTAAATTTTCGAAGATTTTTGGAGGCGTCTTATAATAGATTCCATCAATTTGTCTTGCCAGCTCAAGAGCGCATGAGCTTTTTCCTGATCCGTCGCACCCTTCAAAAATAATAAATTTTTTCAATTTATTCAATACTTTTGATAATAATTGGTTTTCCATTAAATGATGTTGCCTGATCTTTTTTGCGTCCAAGGAGAGCTGAATACAGCGGCGCACCTTTACTGACAGCAAATATGCTTAAATCGCCTACTTCAATTTTATAACCACCACCGCTTGGAACAAAAAAAAGTAACTGATTACTGTTGTTCATAAATATTTCTACTAATGAACCCACAATGACGTATTCAGACTTTTTTGGGGGTGAGAAATTTGTTAATTCATCAATAGCCATTTGCATGCCCAGCACCTTTGCTTTTAGTGCATCTGATAAATAACTCATTTCTTCTTTTGTTGAGTCGTATCTTGACTCATTTCTTCCTGGCGCATCAATAGCGGCATCGCTAGCAACTTCGGCCTGTTCGATCGTCGAGTTAAGCGTCTTAGCTATTTTCTTAATAAGTTCATCAATAATTTCTTTTTTCGTTGGCATGACTTCTATTTTTAAGTAAGTATTTGTGTTAAAGGACTTCAATTTAAATTACATTATTTATCATATTTTGTCAATATCTATTTAAAAACAATTTTTTTATCTTGTTATTTTGGGCTTAATTTGAAATAATATTAGTAATATTAATTTAGAGAATTAAAATTATGCAAATTGAGAATGAAGTCAAATTTAAAACAAGTAAGCCCAACAAACTCTTGGAAAAGAAGATTGTTGATTTTGGGTTTAAATTTAAAAAAGAAATAACACAGGATGATTATTATTTTTCGCCACCTCATAAGAAATTTGCAGGAACGAAAAAGTATTATTTAAGACTTAGAAAAAAGACTGATGGTACTGCGGTCTTTGCTTACCACGTTGTCGTTAATAATTTGCAAACTAAGGAGTTAGAACTTGCATGCGATAATTTTGTAACTTTAAAAACTATATTAACAAAACTAGATTTCAAACTTGATTGTGTTGTAAAAAAACATAGAGAGGTTTTTTTCGATGAAAAGAATAGTTTTGAATTAGTTCTTGATAAAGTTGTGGGGCTTGGTTATTTTATGGAAATAGAATATGTAGGCAAAATGACAAAATCCACGAGTCAAAAATTTCAAGAGTTAGTTGATTATCTTGGTCTTAAGAAAAGTCAAATAGTTTCCGGCTGTGGCTACCCAGATTTATTAATGGAAAAAAAATAATAATATGCTTAAAGTAAAGTTTTGTTTACCGCGTTCTGTTAGAATTAAGTTGAATAGTGCTTGTCAGTATAATTGCAAGTTCTGTCACCAGGAGGGAAATAGCACCGCCCAAGAGGTTAATCAAGACGAGGTTGTTTCTTGTTTAAAAAAATTTAAGAAAGAATTGTTTTTTTATCGAGTTCATTATACGCGAGGAGAACCAACTTTATATAAAAATTTATTAAGTTTGATAAAGAAAACGAATAAAATTGGTATCATTAATTCTATAACATCGAATGGTCAGTTTGACTCAAGTCTTTTGCCTAAATTAAAAGAGGCTGGCCTTGATTCTATCAATTTCAGCATCCATTCTCTAGAGAAATTTTCATTTTTAAAGCTACAAAATCACAAAATGAATATTAAAGACGGCGCAGCGTGGGCGCAAAATTGTATTGATTTAGCGGTGAGTAATGTTATTAATGCCGAGAAATTAATGAATACTAAAATCAACTGTGTCGTTGGCGATGAATTTTCAAGCGCGGAAGATGTATTATTATTTTGCGCAAAAAACAATATTAAACTTCGACTACTAAACGACTTATCTTTAGGGGAAAGATCTTTACAGACTATTAATTTTATTTTAAAAAAGAATGAGGCTAATTTAATAGGACATGAAGTAACTTTAATCAGTTCAAGCCATCGTTTAGATTACCAGCTTAATGAAAAATATAATTTTGGCGTTAAGTGTATTAGAAATTTTTATCTAAAATCGCTTTGTGAAAGTTGCCCAATACGAAAAGCGGGGAAATGTTATGAAGGATTTTACGGGATACGTCTCGAAGGCAATCCTTTGAAAGTTAGACTATGCTTATATCGTAATGGAGCTCCATTTGTACAGAGCTTAAAGGATTTCTTTAAAAGCAAACAATACAAAGAACTTAAAAATGATACTGAAAATGTCCGAGAATATCTATTAAAAGATGATATTATAGACGAACAAAAAAATGGTTTGAAAAAGTAAATATATTTTATTATGATTTACGTCTCGGATATTAATTATGAAAAAATTCTTAGTGAAGAGTTGCTGGTTGATTTGCCAGAACTTTACAAGCTAAGATTAGTTGTTGAAAGTAATATTTGGCACGAGGAGTCAGTTTTTGATCACACTTTAAAAATTTTGTCTCTTTATGAGCGCTTGGATTTAATGGATCATAATAATGATATGTTAGTATTTTCTTCCCAAAAAATATTGAGTGGAGATATTAATGGTATATCTAAAAAGGATTTATTTAAGCTCGTAATTTTATTTCATGATGTCGCTAAATTTGACACCCTTGTTTCCGATGAACATGGTTTTACTCGATGTCCAGGCCATGAGGAACTTGGCTATTTACAATCAAAGTTAATTCTTGAGCGTTTTAAAATAAGCTCTTCATGTCGGGATTATGTTTTAAAAATAATTAAATATCATGGGATACCTCACGTTGTGTTTGATGATATAAGTACGGCAGAAGCGCTGTTGGGTGAAAAAAGTAAAAATTTTCTTGATATATATCCTGATATACTTTTATTCTGTTTACTAGACACGATGGCCTCTGATTTAGAAGTAAAAGATTTTAGTAACTATCAGAACAGAATACATCTATATAAAAAAATACTGTCTTCATTAATATAGAAATTTATTGTTTATTGTGGCTACTTATTGCTCATAGCCTGATTTTATGATATATTTAAATTTACCTGTTTTACAGGTAAACTAAGTAATTAATCATAAAATTTATGTTAAATATAAATCAAAAAGCACCAAGTTTTTCTGGTCTTCAAGCCTATTTTAATGGCGAAGTAAAAGAAATCGATCTACCTTATTATAAAGGTAGCTGGCTCGTATTATTTTTTTACCCACGAGACTTTACTTTTGTTTGTCCAACAGAATTACGTGGCTTCGCTATGCATGAAACCGATTTCAAAGATTTAAATTGTCAGATTTTAGCTGCCTCTACTGATTCAACCTGGTCACATCAGAACTGGTTTCAAAGAGATTTACCAGAAGTTAAGTATCCAGTCATCGCAGATACTAACCACTCTCTAGCGCGTGATTACGGAGTGTTAAATGACGAAGATGGCTCTGCTGAGCGCGGTTTGTTTATTATTAATCCTGAAGGTTTAATAAAATATATTCTAATTTCCGCGGGTTCTGTTGGTCGTTCAGTTACCGAAACCTTGCGTGTTCTTAAGGCTCTCCAGAGCGGCGATTTATGTCCACTTGATTGGGAAGTTGGTGACAAAACCCTGGGTAAAGCTTAATAATTTCACAGTAGATATATTTAAAAAGCCAGGCTGTAAAGCATGGTTTTTTATTAATCGATATTTTTCTGGTATAATGAGTCAGTAAAATAAACTATCTGTCTGAGGCGGAATTAATTAAGTATATGAAAAAATTTAAACAAAAATTAACTGGTCCTCGAGTGATTTTAAAAATCAATAAACCAAGTATTGAGACTGCAAATAATATATTTTCCTTGGTTAATATTAATCGCGAACATTTGCGTCCCTGGTTTCCTTGGGAAAAATTAACTAAGAAAATGGATGATTCCTTTAAGCATTTACTTGAAAATGAAGCAAAGATAAATAATGGAGAAAAAGTTGAATATGGTATTTATGTAGACAATAAGTATGTGGGCAATATTAGTTTTTTTGATATAAGTTTTAAAAATAAATCAGGTGAAATTGGTTATTGGCTGGGTTCTGAATTTGCCCGTCAAGGCTACACGACTGAAGCGGTTAAAGTTCTTGAAAAAGAAGCTTTTCTAAATCTAGGAATTAACAGAATTCAAATAAGATGTGACGAAAGAAATATTGCTTCAGTGGGTGTTGTTAAAAAATGTGGCTATTTTTTTGAAGGGAAGCATAGAGCTGATGTATTCAGTAAGCATTTCAATGATTTTAGAAACACTCTAGTATTTTCAAAATTAAGCAAAGATTTTAAACAAGAAAAAAAATAAGATACAGTAAGTTTAAAATAGTTTTCTTATGAACCATTCAAAGTTTGCACTTTTTAAATATTATTAATGTCCCAGCTTTCTTTAAATATATTTTTCGTAATTTTTTTTCCCGATATCTCAGCGGGTGCAACGTCCCAAGCCTTGGTATTTAGTTAGAAATTCACTAGCCTTTCTGCTTGCAATAAGTCTTCTGTGTCAAGAATCATATCTTCCGCTTTATCGCCCCAGTAATCAAAAAGATTGGAAACATTTATTAGACTTATTTCGAGCTTTATCGCTCAACTTGAGATAGGTAGAGTGGGGCTTGAATGTTTAAGTTGACTAGTTCTGGGTTATCTTTAATAAAAAAAAGAGGACTTCCGTATTTGGAAGCCCTTTTATTTATTTAACACAAATTTATTTTGGAAATTGAATTTCTTCAATTTTAATCTCCATGTCATTTAGTGAAATAAAATCGCCTGCTTTTTTCCCAAAAATTTTACTTCCGAGAGGACTTTGCAGGCTTACTGTGCCTTTTTCAAAGCTCATTCCATCAAACGACATTGTTATCGTTTGTTTTGGATACTTCAGAGTAACAATACTTCCTATTTTAACAACTTGGTTTTGTCTTTCAGGTTTTGTCACCTGAGCAATGGAGATAAGTTGCTTGATTTCTCTTAGTCGCACTTCGTTTACAGTTAGGCTGGGGTGAAACTCTGAATCAGAGTTTTGAATGTTTTCGAGTCGATTTCCGTTTTCAAGTGCTTTTTCTTTTTGCTCAAGAGAGATTATGCTCTCTAAAAGAACTTTTTTTTCTACAAGTTGCGCATAGGTTTTTTGTAGAACTGGAATTTTTGCTTTAGCCATCTTATTTGTTTTGTTTATTCCGCCTTGGGCGAGCAGATCCGCCTTGGGTGGATGGGTTTATAATTGTTAAATAACCTAAAAACAATATCACAATTAAGCACTATATGTCAATAGCTGAATTTTAGAGTAATTTTACCTTTTTTATAGTTTGTTTTTTTATCATTTTTATGGTATTTTAGATACTAGAATTATAAAAAATTATTTGAATATATTTTATGAAAAAAAGTAAGCTCTGGCTAATGATTAGCTTGGCCCTCGTTTTATTGTTTGGTGGTTTTTGGTGGTGGTCAGCTAGTAAAAATAAAAAAGTTGACTATTCTACGGTTGAGGTAAAATCTGGTCCTCTTATGCAAACAGTTAGCGAAGCAGGGACTCTTAAGCCAGTTAAAGAAGTCGCTTTAAATTTCTTATCTGGCGGGAGAATAAAAACGGTTAATGTTAAAGTTGGTGATAAGGTTGCTAGCGGTACGGTTCTAGCATCTCTTGAAGATAGCTCTTTACAGTTAAGAAAAACTGAAGCGGAGGCTGGCTTAAGTATGGCTAAAGCCACTCTTTCAAAATTAATTGCAGGCGCTAGTTCAGAAACAGTTAGTGTTAGCAGGTCTAGTCTTTCGCAGGCTCAAACTAGTTTATCTTCAGCTAAAACTGATTTAGATAAAACTAAAAAAACAGTTTCTGAAAATATCCGTCAAGCTGAAAAAACTTTAGCTGATTTAGAGTCAACTAGTCCAAATACGGTCACTCCTCAAGAACAAGCGGTTGCGCTCGCTAAAACTGCCTTAGATAATGCAATAAAGAATGGCCAAAAAAATATCGACAATTCTCGAAGTTCAGCTGTTTTAGCTGTTAATGATAAAATTTTGAATGCAAAAATTGCGCTTGATAATATTAATACACTTCTTGAAGACGATAGAGCTGATAATGTTTTAGGAGCAAAAAATTCGGCAACACTTAATAAAACTAAAGATGCTCGTCAATCTGCTTTGAGCTTAATTTCAAAAGCCGAGGCAGCTGCTAGCAAGGCTCGTCAACAAACCGATGAAGCCTCACTTATTTCAGCCGGGGAGGCAGTAAAAAATCTTTTAACTGCCACGGATAACGCTCTTGATTCAGCTTATGATACTTTAGAGGCAAGTATAGTTAGCTCGTCTTTTTCTCAAACACTGTTGGACTCATATAAAACAATTATTAGCTCACAAATTTCTCAAGTTAATGTTGCTAGCTCCGCTCTTGAATCTTCAGTTCAGAATTTTAATAACGCAGTTTTAAACAAAGAAACTAGTATTTCAAGCGCCGAGGATAATTTAGGACAAGCTCAGGCTAATCTAGAAAACGCAGTTAATGCCGCTCGCAATTCTTTGAGTAGTGTAAAATTAAGCGGCGACCAGCAAATATCCTCCGCCCAGTCTCGTCTTGATAGCGCGAGTAATGCTTTAGCTTTATCCCTTGCTCAATATAACAGTACGGTCGCTCCAGCCAGAAGTCAGGATGTTTCAGTAGCTCAAGCTCAAGTTAATCAAGCCCAGGCAACACTTGATGGAATTAATCAACAAATAAAAGACACTGTTCTGCTGTCGCCTTTAGATGGGGTTGTTAATCAGGTTAACTATGAGGTTGGTGAACAATTCGGTGGCACTGGTAAATCAATGATATCTGTTTTAGTAAACAATAGTTTTAATATTGAAGTTGATATCTCGGAGTCAAATATAAGTAAAGTAAAAATTGGTAATTTAACAGATATAACTTTTGACGCCTTTCCTGGGGATTTGATTCTTAAAGGTCAAGTTAGTTTTATTGAGCCAGCTCAGACAGTTATTCAAGACGTAGTTTATTATAAGGTTAAAATTGACTTTGTTAATTTAATCGAAACCTTAAGCCTACTTGAGGGTAGGGGTTTAAGTTTAAAGTCGGGTATGACGGCTAACGTTGTAATTATGACAGACAAACGTGATCAAGCTTTGCAGGTTCCAGCGAGATCTTTAATAGAAAAAGATTCTCAAAAAATTATTCGTGTTTTAGAAAATGGGGTTGTGAAAGAAATTCCAGTTGAAGTTGGTTTGCAGGGCGATGAAGGTATGATTGAAATTTTAAGTGGAATTAAGGCTGGTGATCAGATAGTAACTTTTGTTAAAACCGCTACTCCAGCTAAATAATAAATTTATGGCAAAGGCTTTAATCGAATTAACTAATATTGAGAAAACTTATGTTAGTGGTGATTTAGAGACACAGGTTTTAAAAGATATAAGCTTTGATATTAAAGAAGGTGAGTTTGTTTCGATTATGGGCCCATCCGGCTCGGGTAAGTCGACCCTGATGCATATTCTTGGCTTACTTGAAAGGCAAAGTGTTGGCTCATATTTTTTTGCTGGCCGTGATATTAGTAAATTAAGTGATGAAGAACTGGCTCATTTAAGAAATAAAGAAATTGGTTTTGTTTTTCAAGCCTTTAATTTATTGGCTCGAACTAGTGTTTTAGATAACGTTAAGCTACCTCTAATATATTCCGATAATAAACTTAAAATGGATGAAAGAGCTGCTAAAGTTTTGCGTAGCGTTGGTTTAGAACATCGTCTTAATTATTTTACGAATCAAATTTCCGGTGGTGAAAAGCAAAGAGTTGCCATCGCCCGTGCCTTAGTAAATAATCCATCAGTTATTTTTGCCGATGAACCAACTGGTAATCTTGATTCAAAATCAGGTGTGCAGGTAATGGAAATTCTTCAAAAACTTAATGCCGAAGGAAAAACTATTATCTTAGTTACTCATGAAACATATACCGCTGAACATGCTCAAAGAATAATTCGTGTTCTTGATGGCAAAATCGTTGCCGATGAACTCGTTAAACATAGACGGTTTGCGTCTGATGGCGAAAATTTAAAATAATTATGCTAGAAAACTTTCGCCAATTACTTAAGCTAGTTTTTATATCACTTTTGGGCAATAAAACCAGAAGTTTTTTGACGATGTTAGGGATTATAATTGGCGTTGGAGCAGTTGTTTTAATTATGTCGCTTGGCGCTGGTGCAAAGTCTTTGATCCTTGGTCAGTTATCCGGTGTGGGCGGAGATTTAATTGGCATTCTGCCGGGCCAATCAGATTCTAAAGGGCCGCCTGCCTCAGTATTCGGGGTTAAAGTTACTAGTTTAAAAATTGGCGATGCCGAAGCTTTTAAAGACCCTCAAAATGTAGCTCATATTACCTCGGTCGTTTCATATTATCAGACCAGCGCCACTACTTACTGGCGCGATCAAAGCTACGACGCGACTCTTCAAGGTGTGGTTGGTGATTATTCAGAACTTGAAGGTGGCGAAGTGTCTCTTGGTCGCTTTTTTACAAATGATGAACTAAACTCTAGTTTAAATTTTGCTATCTTAGGGAGCACAGTGGCTAAAGAATTATTTGGTGATAATAATCCAGTTAATCAAAAAATTAAAATTAAAAATAAAACTGCAACTGTTATTGGTGTAATGAAAGAAAGGGGCCAGGTTGGTTTTCAAAGTTATGATAATTTAATAATTACACCTCTTCTTTTTGCCCAAAAAGAAATTGCGGGTGTTAATTATTTGAGCTCAGTTAGAATAAAAGTTGATAATTCTGAAAATATTGATGAGGCAATGGAAAATATTCGCCAAACTTTAAGAGAGCGTCACGATATTGATAATCCAACTGATGATGATTTTTCTGTTCGTAGTTTTAGGGACGCACTTGATTTAGTAAATACAATTACCGACTCAATTCGTTATTTTTTGGCTGCATTGGCTAGCTTATCTCTTCTGGTTGGGTGAATTGGAATTATGAATATTATGTTAGTTAGCGTTACTGAAAGAACGAGAGAAATTGGTTTAAGAAAATCGTTAGGTGCGACAAATCGCCAGGTTTTAAATCAGTTTCTATTTGAAGCGATTGTTCTTACATTGTTTGGTGGCTTAATTGGTCTACTAGCAGGAAGTTTACTTTCGTATTTAACAGCCATTATTGTTAGATCACTTGATTATCAGTGGGATTTTATTATTTCTTTATCATCGATTATTGTCGCTGTTAGTTTGTCGACTTTAATCGGAGTTGTTTTTGGTTATTATCCCGCTAAGCGAGCGAGCTGTTTAAGCCCAATTGAGGCTTTGCGTTATGAATAAATTATGCGTGTTATTATTGCCTTTAAATTAGCTTTTAATTCGTTGCGCTTAAATCTTGTGAGAACAAGTTTAACGGTTTTAGGCGTGGTTATCGGAGTGGCGGCAATTATCGTTGTATTTTCAGCTGGTAGTATGCTTAGTAATTTAGTGTCGGGTGAAATTGAATCATACGGAACGAATGTTGTCCAAACTGAAACTAAGGCGCCAGGAAAAGCGGCCAATGGTTCAGTTGAGGTAACTTCTTTAAAAATTAGTGACATGGAAGCGATCAATAAGCTTAGGAATATTTCCATGAGCTATGCTGCTTCTTTAGCTCAGCAAAGAGTTAGCTATGAGTCACAAAGTAAAAAAGTTTTTATTTTTGGGACTAGCGCACCTTACGCAAAAATTGATACTAAAACGAAATTAGCGAGCGGTGAATTTTTTACTGAAGAAGATGATAAAAGTCAGGCCATGGTAGTTGTTTTAGGCTCCGCTCTAAAGGATGAATTATTTGGCAATCAAGATGCTATTGGAAAATCCGTTAAACTTGGTACTAAAAAGTTTCAAGTAGTTGGTGTTTTAGAGGAGCAGGGTGGAGGGGCCTCTTTTCTTGATTTTGACAACATGGTTTATATCCCTATTAATACTTTGCACAAAAGAATTCTTGGTATTGATTATGCGATGTATTTTATGCACGAGGTTAAGGATATAAAGATTGCCGCTGATACAGCTGACGAAATTAAATCTCTTTTGCGTCAAAGACATGAAATTACTAATCCTGATAAAGATGATTTTAATGTTTCAACAATGGCAGAAATGATAGATACATTAAGTACGGTAACTAATGCGGTTACTTATTTGTTGCTTGCCATTGTTTTAATTTCATTGTTAGTTGGTGGCGTCGGAATTATGAATATTATGTACGTTACTGTGGTTGAAAGAACGCCGGAAATCGGTTTAAGAAAAGCGCTGGGGGCGACCAGGAAAGATGTTGTTTGGCAGTTTCTAATTGAATCTTTGTTAATTACATTTTGGGGTTGGCTTCTTGGGGCTTTTATAGGTGTTTTAATTTCCTATTTATTGAACATAGCTGCCAGATATTTTGGCTTGGATTGGCAATTTAGTTTTCCTTGGCAGGGAATTGGTGCCTCGTTAATTTTTTCTTTGGTTTGCGGTCTTTTATTTGGTTATAGACCAGCTAAGCAAGCCGCCGCACTTGATCCAGTTGAAGCTTTAAGAATAGAATAGTTTTTATAATAAAAATAAATTAAACACTATAAGCGGTTATAAAAAACCGTTTTTTTGTAATGTTTTCAGGTATTGGCGCACACTACATCTTGTGGTATAATATTATTAACTACCACAATGTGTAGTATTTATTAACATAAACTCGAAAACATAATATGAGTATTTATAAAATTGTTGCTAACGATGGCACAATGGAAAATTTTTCCGAAGAAAAAATTGAAGCGAAACTAAAAATCATGGCCCAAGGACTTGATCACATTGATATAAATATAATTCTAAGTGAAATTAAAAGCAGTCTTTATGAGGGTATTAAAGTTAGTGAGCTTAAAAAAACAATAATTAATGCCGCTACATTTTTAATTGAACGACATTATAATTATTCCTATTTAGCCGCCCGCCTTTTAATTGACCAGTTATGTGAAGACGTTTTAGGTCTTGATTATGACAAGGAATTATTAGGCGAAGACTTAAGTCTAAAAAAATATCGTCAAGGTTTTATCGATTATATTGGAAAAGGAATTAAATATCAGCTTTTAAACCCAGAGCTTGCTAATTTTGATTTAATGAAACTAGCCGCTGCTATTGATAAAAATCGTGATAATAATTTTCAGTATTTAGGTGCGCAAACGATTTATGATAGATACTTACTAAAAACCCCTGTTAAGCCGCGCTCTATTTTTGAATTACCTCAGTGGATGTGGATGCGCATTGCGATGGGGCTTGCTTTAAAAGAAGATAAACGTGAAGACAGGGCGATTGAATTTTATAATTTAATGTCTCAATTTCTACTTGTACCATCAACTCCAACACTATTTAACAGTGGAACGGTTAATAGTCAGCTAAGTTCATGTTTTCTAAATACGGTTGAGGATTCATTAATTGGGATATTTAAAAGTTTTTCTGTTGTTGCTCGGTTATCAAAATTGTCAGGTGGAATCGGGACTGACTGGACACCAGTTCGTTCTATGGGTTCAAAAATTAAAGGAACGAACGGTGATTCTCAAGGAATAATTCCATTTATTAAAATCTTTAATGATGTGGCGGTTGCGGTTAATCAGGGCGGTAAACGTCGAGGAGCTTTAGCGGCTTATCTTGAAGTTTGGCATAATGATATTGAAGAATTCTTGGAATTAAAAAAGAATACCGGCGATGAACGTCGTCGAGCTCATGATATTCATCCCGCCGTTTGGATTCCGGATTTATTTATGAAAAGAGTTTTAAGCGACGAAAACTGGACTTTGTTTTCGCCGAATGAAGTTCCGGGACTTCATGATTTATATGGAAAAAAATTCGAAGAAAAATACGAGGAATACGAAAGAGAGAATATGCCTGGAGCACGTAAATTGCCAGCCAAAGAATTGTGGAAGAAAATATTAACCATGCTTTATGAAACTGGCCACCCGTGGATTACTTTTAAAGACCCATGTAATCTGCGCTCGCCTCAAGATCATGATGGCGTAATTCATAATTCAAATTTATGCACAGAAATAACTCTAAATAATTCATTAGAGGAAACCGCAGTTTGTAATTTAGCGAGTTTGAATTTAAGTTTAATGGTTCGTGATGGGAAATTAGATAGCGACTTAATTAAAGAAACGGTTGCGACTGGAATGCGTATGCTTGATAATGTGGTTGATATAAATTTTTATACAATTCCAGAAACAGAAAAATCCAATAATCGTCATAGACCGGTTGGGCTTGGCTTAATGGGTTACCAAGACGCTCTTTATCAGCTAGGAATTGATTTTGCGAGCGAAGAAAATTTAAAATTTGCCGATACTTCAATGGAGTTAATTTCGTATCATGTATTTTCGGCTAGTTCTGATTTGGCAAAAGAAAGAGGTTCTTACGAAACTTATGAGGGTAGTAAATGGAGTCGCGGAATATTGCCAATTGATACTTTAGAAATTCTTGAACAAGAAAGAGGGGTTAATTTAACTATTAATAAAGAGAGAACACTCGATTGGGATGCACTCAGAGAAAAAATAAGAATTCAAGGAATGCGTAATTCAAACTGTTTGGCGATTGCACCAACGGCGACTATTTCAAATATAACTGGTGTCGCTCCTTGCGTAGAGCCGATATTTAAGAATATTTATAGTAAAGAGAATATGTCTGGAAGCTTTTTAGTGACCAATAAATACTTAGTTGATGATTTAATTAATGAGGGCTTATGGAATAAACAGACTTTAGATTTGATTAAATATAATAATGGATCAGTTGCAAGTATTAATTCAATCTCACCAAAATTAAAAAATAAATATAAGGAAACTTTTGAAATTGATCCGTATTGGGTTGTTAAAGCGGCCGCTTATCGGGGTAAATGGATAGATCAAAGCGCTTCGACTAATATTTTTGTTTCTACTAGTAGTGGAAAAATGTTAAGTGATTTATACATTGATGCTTGGAAGACTGGTCTTAAAACTACTTATTACTTAAGAACACTTGCTGCCTCGCAAATCGCTAAAACAATTGAAATGCCGATTGAGACGACTCCTGAGACAGTTGTAAAAGTTGAGCCTAAAGCCTGTCTTATAAATAATCCAGATTGTGAGGCTTGCCAGTAATTGAGCCAAAATAATTAACACATTTATTGATAATAATTGAACCCGCCCTAGGCGGACATATATATATGGGAAGAATAATAGGAAAAATGAATACTTTATCTAATGCTGAAGTAATAAATAAGCGCCTGGTAATTAATGGTGAAGATGACGGTTTGATGCAGATAGCGCCCTTAAAGCATCAATTTGCTGATGAAATTTTTAAGACTATGCTTAAAAATAATTGGGTACCGCAAGAAGTTAATCTTCAGGAAGATATTGAGCAATGGCGTAAACCGGATATCTTAACCGAAAATGAACGTCGTGTTTATATGCGTAGTTTGTCTTTTGTTTCTAATTTAGACGGGATTCAAACAGGGAATTTAACGACTAACATTGTTAATCAGATAACTTCTCCGGAAATTATTTTGGCTATTGTTAGACAGGCTTATGAGGAAGCGCTTCATGTTCACAGCTATGCAACCATGATTGAGGCTTTAGGTTTTAATCCTGATGAAATTTACGGCATGTATAAGAGTGATAAAGAACTTTATACTAAGAACCAGTATGTCCTAACGGCAATTAATAAAATTGGTAATCCAAATTTCCAAACGGGAACTCTAGAAAATGACCAATTATTTTTAGAAGCTTGTGTGGGCAATGTAATTTTAGAAGGAATATATTTTTATAGCGCCTTCTTAAATTTTTATATTCTTCGTCGTAATAATAAAATGCCTGGGAGCGCACAGATGATACAGTTTATTAATCGTGACGAAGATATGCACTTGCAACTCTTTATTAACGTCGTAAACACAATAAAAAAAGAACAGCCAGAGCTTTGGACTGAAGACTTTCAAGAAAGAATTATTAAAAATATTGAAGGTGCGGTTGACCATGAACTAGCCTGGGGAATGTCCTGTATTCAGGATGGAATTCTAGGATTAAACAAAGAAAATTTAACAGCTTATCTTCATTTCGTAGGTGACTTAAGATTAAAAGTTTTAGGGTTGCCGAAAAAATGGAATAGTGAAAATCCCTTTCCGTGGCTTGATGAATTTACTCAAGGAAATATGACCGAAAGCAACTTTTTTGAGTCTACGGTTAAAGAGTATTCAACCGGCAGTCTAGAGTGGTAATTTAATTATTATAATGATATATTTATAAAAGAGTGATGAAAATCACTCTTTTAGTTACTGTTTAAGTTTAGTCTATGGAAACAAAATATTTAATTATTAATACTGGCAGTACTTCAAAAAAATATTCTTTTTATAGTGATGAAGAAAAAATTTATACGGCTTAAAGATTCGCGAGAATTAGGATTGCGTCGTTTTGGGTATCACGGCATTTCTGTTCAGTCAGTCGTTTCCAGGGCCGCTGAAACTTTGGGCACACTTCCTGAGAAAGTTATAGTTTGTCATTTAGGTGGTGGGGCGAGTATTACGGCAGTTAAAAATGGTGAGAGCGTCGACACCTCGATGGGTTTCACGCCGCTTGAAGGTTTAGTGATGGCTACCCGAGTTGGCGATCTTGATCCGGGGGCGGTTTTGTATTTATCTGAGAAATTAAATAAAGATTATAAAGAGTTAGGGAGGTATTTTAATAATGAATGCGGCTTGCTTGGTTTATCAGGTTATAGCGATGATCTTAGGGAGTTGCTCTTAAGTGAAGCATCTGGTCACGCTGATTCAACGCTTGCTTTAAAAATTTATGTTAACCGTATTAAACAATATATAGGGCGCATGGCAGCTGTTTTAGGTGGCGTGGACTTAATTATTCTAGCCGGAACAGTTGGCGAACGTTCGTTTATCATGCGAGAAAGAATATGTGAGAATATGGAATTTTTGGGCGTGGTGTTAAATAAAGAATTAAATAGTAGATCAGAGGGTGTCGAGGTTGAATTAAATAAAACTGGCTCAAGAGTTAAAATTTTAGTTGTTAAGACTGACGAGATGGAGGAGATTGCAAAAGTAACGTTTAGCTTGGCAAAAAAGTAATTTTCGTTTATACTATTAGAGGTTTAAATTTAAATTTATTATATAAAAAATATTTATGAACACAAAAATCGTGGCTACAGTTGGTCCTAAGACTGAATCAGAGAAAGATTTGTGTGCCTTAATCGCCGCTGGCGTTGACATGGTGCGGGTTAACTTCTCTCATGCTTCTTATGAACAATATAGGAGAATTAAAACAATTATTGATTCTCATAATAAAAAAAATAAAGACCATCAAGTTTCTTTAATGCTCGATCTTCAGGGGCCTCGTATTCGTGTCGGCAAAATGCCTGAAGATGGAATCATGCTACACGTTGATGAAGTCCATAAATTTACTTACTCAAAGTTGCCCTATAAACTGGGTGGAGTTATTCCTATTGGCAACGCCGACTTGCATAAATACATGAAAAAAGGAGAGGCATTATTTTTATGTAATGGAGCAATCGAGTTAACAGTTACTGAAGTTAAAAATAAAATTATTACAGCGCGGGTTATTATTGGTGGTGTATTAAGCTCAAATAAGGGAATAAACGTTCCTCTCACAAATATAAAAAAAGGCGGGATGACGGCCAAGGATTTAGAGGATGTTAAATTTGGACTTAAGGCTGGGATGGATTACATCGCTTTATCATTTGTTCAAACAGAAGATGACGTAAATCGTTTAAGAAAAATGCTTGGTAAAAATTCAAAAGTTAAAATTATCTCTAAAATTGAAAGAGGGATTGCGTTAGCTAATATTGATAAAATCATTATGGCATCAGACGTAATCATGGTAGCCCGTGGTGATTTAGGAATTGAAGTCCCAATTGAAGAATTGCCTATCGTTCAGAAGAATTTAATTAGACATTCTCATTGGCACGAAAAACCAGCTATTTTAGCAACTCAGGTTATGACTTCAATGATTAAGAATCCTCATCCAACTAGGGCGGAAATTAGTGATATTGCTAATGCAGTTTTTGATGGTGCAGATATGGTTATGTTATCTGATGAAACTACAGTTGGTGATTATTGCGTTGAGGCGGTTTGTACTTTGAAGAAAGTAATTAAAAGAACAGAAGAATACCTACACAAAACTTACGTTGCTTAGTAGTAAAAATTATAATCCGCCCGAGGCGGAGTAAACTAATTATATGAAGATAAAATCGATAAAAGCCTTACAAATATTAGACTCAAGAGGAAATCCAACTCTAGCTGCGACGGTTATTTTAGAAAATGGTGTTAGCGGTTGGGCGGCAGTTCCAAGTGGCGCTTCAACTGGTAGTTACGAAGCGGTTGAACTTCGCGATGGCGATAAAAGTGTTTATGGCGGCGCTAGTGTTTTAAATGCCGTAAAGAATATAGAAGAAAAGATCGCTCCAGCTTTAATCGGCGAAGACGCAACTGATCAAGAAAAAATTGATGAAATAATGATCGCGCTAGACGGTACTGAAAATAAAGCAGTACTTGGCGCTAATGCAATTTTAGGGGTTTCTATGGCCGTGGCTCGTGCGGCCGCGACTTCATTAAATCAACCTTTATACCAATACTTATCTAAATTTAATCCTAACTTCAACGGTACATATAAAATGCCTGTGCCAATGATGAATGTTTTAAATGGTGGTAAGCATGCTAACTGGGCAACCGATATTCAGGAATATATGATTTTACCAGTTGGCGCTAAATCTATTTCTCAGGCTGTTCAAATGTGCGCGGAAATTTATCAAGCTTTGAAAAAAGTTTTGAAAGAGAAGGGATATAGTATTAGCGTTGGTGATGAAGGTGGGTTTGCGCCTGCAGTTTCATCTAACGAAGAAACTTTTGATTTATTAACTGAAGCGGTTAAAAAAGCGGGTTATGAATTAGGTAAAGATATTGTTTATGGTATTGATGCCGCTGCTACTGAATTTTTTTCTGAGAATGCTTATCACTTAAAGAAAGAAAATAAAGTAATGACAAGTGAAGAAATGATTTCTTTCTATAAAGACTTGAGTGAACGTCATCCTATTAGATCATTTGAAGATATTTTAGCCGAAGATGATTGGACAGGTTTTAAAGCCTTTACCGATGCTTTCAACTGGGAGGTTCAAGTCGTTGGAGATGATCTATATGTTACTAACGTTAAGAGACTTGAAAGAGGAATTGCTGAAAAAATTACTAATTCTATCTTAATTAAATTAAATCAAATTGGGTCATTAACTGAAACTATTAAAGCCGTTAACGAAGCTCAAGCGAGTGGCATGACGGCCGTTATCTCTCATCGTAGTGGTGAGACTGAAGATGCGTTTATTGCTGATTTAGTAGTTGCACTTGGTACTGGTCAAATTAAAACTGGCGCTCCCGCCCGTAGCGAAAGAACAGCTAAATATAATCGTTTAATGGCGATTGAAGCTGAACTTGATGGTAAATCAGAATACGCAAGTTTCCCATTTTTGAAGAAATAGATTTAGGTAAATAAAAAAACCACTTTTTAGAGAAGTGGTTTTTTTATTGACAGAATAAGAATATTATTATAATATCATCTATTACTTTAACAAATAATTGTATAACTTTAAAAATCGTTGGCAATGGAAAAATTAAAATCACTTTTAGATGAAATGCCTAATAGTAGATTGCTTATGGCTGTGTTTGGAATATTAGGAATAATAAATATTATTTTTTCCCTAATATGTCGAAATTTCCCGATAGTGGTTGTAAAAATGAATGTTATAAATACTCAGGAAAATTTTGATTTGATGCTAGTGGTTGGACTAACGATCATAGTTTTAGGCTGGGGTATGGTGGCCTTTGCATGCTTCGTAACACGTTACATTAGACAAAAAAATTAAGATTTTAAGTTGGTAAAAGAAGGACAGCTATCCTTCTTTTTTATTTTCTCGTAGAATCGACAAATTTGTGCTATTATAGTTACAATAATAATTAATACCCTTTAAGTAGGGTAAAAAAATATGAACAAATCACAAATCTTTCTAGCTACTTTAGTTAGTCTAGCAGTGACTGCGATCGTTATTGTGGCCCTTGTTATGGCTAATAAAACTAATAATCTAGAACGTTTTTCTGTAAACGGATCCGGTACTGTTTACGCTAAAGCGGACATTGCTAATCTTGAAGTTGGTTTAAAAACTGGTGCGAAAAAAACAGCTGCCGAGGCAACTGTTGATAGTACTAATAAAATGAATAGCATTATTGCTGAGTTAAAAAAATTAGGGATTGAAGACAAGGATATTAAAACTTCAAACTATAATTTAAATCCAGTTTATAATTATACGCAAGATAAGGGTCAAGAATTAGTTGGTTATGAGGTTAACCAAAATGTAACTTTGAAAATTAGAGATTTAAGTAAAATTGGCGATGTAATTGCCAAGACAACTGAAAAGGGCGCTAATCAAGTCGGTAATGTTAGTTTTACAATTGACGATGAATTTGCTTTAAAAAACCAAGCTCGTGAATTAGCTATTAAAAAAGCTAAAGAAAAAGCTGAGTTAATTGCTAGTCAATCAGGTTTGAAATTAGGTGAACTAAAAGGTGTGTATGAAAACGCAGATCAAGGCATGCCAATTATGATGAGTTATACTAATGCAAAAATGGAATCAGATGCTATGGGAGGCGGTATTGCTTCGCCAAGTATTCAATCAGGACAGAACGAAATTAAAGTCGATGTTACTTTAACCTACGAAGTAAAATAAATTTAAAAAAATTTAGATAAAGTATTAAAAAAGAAGGGAATTAAATCCCTTCTTTTTTGTTCGTCTATGCTTATATGCTTAAGAAATATTTAAGATTTTATATATCTTTTCTTTATCATTAATTATAACTTTAATGATATCACCGACTTTATGATTTAAAAGCGCAGCCCCGATTGGCGAGTTGTGAGAAATTATTCCACCCGTTGGATTAGTTTCTGAACCGCCTAAAATAGTATAGGTTTTTTCTTTGCCATCAGTTTCGATAGTAACTTTGTGG
Source organism: uncultured Gammaproteobacteria bacterium (assembly GCA_964500975.1). Classification (GTDB taxonomy): domain Bacteria; phylum Patescibacteriota; class Patescibacteriia; order Patescibacteriales; family UBA12465; genus UBA12465. Next base: position 23,708 of record CAZCQW010000004.1, read on the forward strand.
CCAAGTTTAACGCTTTCTATGTCATTGCTGGGATGAAAAATCACCGCGACTTTAAGATGAGCTTCTAACTCTAAAATTCTTTGGTTTAAGCCGCGTAGTTTATGTTTCGCATCTTGGTAACCAGCGTTCTCAGAAAAATCACCCATTTCCGCTAAGCGTTTAACTTCTGAAGCGAGTGCGGGGTGAGAAGCTTTCATTCTTTCAAGTTTATTTTTGAGTTCTAAAAATTTAGCCTCAGTTAAATATGGGTCTGGTTTAGGCTTAACGTATGTTTCTTTGCGGCGATAAGGAGTTTGCATAATCTTTATTATTAATTCCTTAATTATACGGCGTCTCTGGCGCAAGGTCAAAATAGTTCAAAAATATGGCTTTTTTTAGCTATTTTTAGGCTTGAAATTTTTTTAAATTAGGCATAAGATAAAATATAAACTTTCTTTAACAATTAAATGAATTAGTAATAAATATTAACCACTAAAAACGCCAACTGGAGGAGGCAATTTTTTTTAAATAATTAATAGTGTAACCCCCCCAAAAAAAATGTAATGGAAACAAACAGAAAGAATAATCAGGTTCCAAAAAAACCAACTTCGGAAACGTTTAAAGAACTAACAGGAAAGAATATTTCAGTAGTTGATACGAACATCTTGATTGAAGACCCTGGATCAATAATTGAGCTTCGTAAAGGCGGCAATTTACTTGTTATTCCTTTAGTGGATATTCACGAGCTTGATAAGCTTAAGAATGATCCTCGCATTGGTCACGAAGTTCGTGAAGCAATTCGCGAAATAAATATTTTACAGGAAGCCGAAGAACCTACCTTGATTATTGAATCAGGGATGAATTTTTCCGGCTTGAATTTTGATAGGAGTAAACCTGATCATCAAATCATTGCAACGCTTAACTATATTTATGATCACTTTTTAAAAGGTCATGATCCTTATAAAGGTTATGATAAGGTAAAAATGATTACGAATGATTTAGGCGTTAAGATATTGGCTCGTAGCATTAATAAGAAACGACAGATCGTCGTTGAATCTTATAACAAAACACGAACCAAGATTGAAAAGAAAGATTTGGAAATTCCGATGATTGAAGTTCAGAAAGCAATTGTTGCTGGAGATTGGAGAAAACATTTTACTTTTCCTGTTAATGGTTTAGGTAAAAAAATTCCCGACGGTTCACCGTTCATTGGATATTCCAATAAACGGAACGCTAAGAAGGGAGAATTTATTGCCATCAGACGTGGAGACGTTTTTGAAATTATTAATCCGGACATTGAAGCTTGTGGTATTAAGTCAAAAATGTCTAAAGAGGCTACTCGTCCTAATTGGGAACAGGCAGCCGCTTTATACTACGTCATGAACCCGGATTTTGATTGTGTTTTTCTTCAGGGTGGCGCCGGATCTGGCAAAACCTTGATATCAATGGCAGCCGCTTTAGCACAAAAAGGTCAAAATCAGTATAAAAAGATTATGATTTTCCGTGTCCCCGAACCGCTTGATCGTAAAAAAACACTTGGTTTATTACCTGGAGATGCGGGTGCTAAAATTGGTCTATATCTTCGTCCAATCGCGCAAGCTTTGGTTAAATTGATTAAGAATAGTCGGTCCCTAATGAAAATTGAAAGGGAGGAGCTTGAACTAACTCCTGAGCTAAAAAATGTTGGAAAAAAGAAAAATATTCAGCAACCAGCTCAACAACAAAAAAAGCCGACGAATCTGGAAGTTCATGCCGATGAAATATTTGAAAAGTATGGTATTGAAATTGCCATCCTTGAATATATCCGTGGCGAAAATCTTGATGAAGCCTTTATCCTTGTTGATGACGCGCAAAATTTATCCCTTCACGAAATGAAGAGTATGTTGACGCGTGTTGGTGAAAATTCAAAAATAATTTTTACCGGTGACTTAAATCAGATTGATAGTCCTTATCTTGATCAGAACTCGGCTGGTTTAGCTCATGCTATAAAGAAGATGGGTAGTGATCCAAGAATTGCTGTTGTTACGATGACTCAGACTCTGCGAAGTCGAGTTGCTTCTATAGCCGAAAATTCTCTTTAAGTTTAACTAATAAGCTTAAAACTCAAAAGGCCTGTGCTCTGTACAGGCCTTTTTCAATATAAATTAACCCCCTAATAGTTTAATTGAAAGATTAATTATTGAGTTTATCCATAACTCCTCGCTATGTCTGCGGGGCTTATCCAGGAGCCCTCAGGAAGCCACTAGCGCGTTTAATTCTTGTGTATGTCATAAATCAAGTCTTTCGCCAATTTCTAATAAATAACTTAAAATAGAACCCATGGAGTTAATTTGTGATATACTTATTTTTATATTATTATAAAAGAAAATAATATTATTTGCGTATTATTTATATAGATTTAAAAAATAATTAAGAAAAGCTTTATAAAGCTATAATTTTAAAAAAACATATGGAAGAGATTAAAAAAGACGATAAAAAGGATTGTTGTGGCGGTGATAATTGCTGCGACGAAAAGAATGCTTGTTGCGACGATAAAAAGTCTTGCTGTGAAGACAAGAAATGCTGTAGTTCGACTTGTAAACCATGTCCAACAGCCCATAAAGTTATTAAAGTAATTTTGGCGTTTATTATAGTTTTTGCTTTGCTTCGAATTGGCGCTGAGTTTGGCGAAAGACGTTCTTATAAAGACGCATATCGCTTTGACGGAGCTAATAGTTTCAAATCTTGCGGCATGATGCATGGTGAGCGTGGTGGATGCATGAACGAAGAAAAGCAAGGCGGTTGCCCGATGATGCAAAATGGAGATTCCAAGCAAGGCGGCTGCCAAGCCTTAAATAATAATGCAGGTGCTCAAGGTGGCTGTCCAATGCTAGAAACCCAAAAAGCTTCAGTGGTCGCTCCAGTGGCACCAACAACTACAGTTAAGTAAAATATTAAATATAAACAAAAAGCCTGTTTAAAAGCAGGCTTTTTGTTTTAAAATAAGTTTCTGTTAGAATATAAGCATAAATGTAAGGTCACAAAAACAGAGCTATTTATATGTTTAATTTTTATAAAAAGAAAAATATATTTTTAATTTTAGCGGGCGTGATTATAATAATTTCAATTATTGTCTTGTTTTTGTATTTGGTTGTTAATTCAAAGTTTTCAAAAATAGAAGGTCTAAGTGTTAAGAATAATATTAATTCATATATTAATAATTTTGACATAGCGGCAAAGCTTATTATATTAGAGACAGAGAAAAACGCAGAAATAAAAAACGATAGCAAAAAAGCCTCTATTCTTAAGGGGTTTTCAAAAAATGTGCCGATATTAATGTATCATTATATTGATTCTGCGCCAGCCTCGTCAACTTTGAAAAGTTTATATTTAGAGCCAAAAATATTTGTCCTTCAATTAGAAGAATTGCAAAAAAATAATTATGAAACTTTATTTGTTTCCGAAGTTGCTAAGGATATAAAAAATAAAAATAGCATGAACCGTAAAATTGTTGCCCTAACTTTTGATGATGCTTACGAGGATTTTTATTCAAACGCTTTTCCTCTTCTTAAAAAATATAATACCAAGGCAACTCTTTATGTAATTATTAACGCCTTGGGAACAAAAGGATATTTAACTCGTGAGCAAGTTAGGGAGATGACTGATAGTGGTTTAGTGGAAATCGGTTCTCATACTTTTAATCACCCTGACTTAAGGAAATTAAAAATTAAGGATGCAAAATTTGAAATTGAAGCTAGTAAGAAAAAACTTGAAGCAATCTCCGGAAAAACTGTTTTAAGTTTTTGTTACCCCTTTGGTCTTTATAACAAAGATTTTTTTAGCATTCTGAGTGAAGCCTCATATTTAACGGCTATATCAACTATTCCTGGTACAAGACAGGGAGAGGAAAATATTTGGATTTTAAGAAGAATAAGGCCTAATGATAGATCGGGGCAGGTATTTATAAACTGGCTTCAGGAATGGGAAAAATCGGCTTATTAATTTTGTAAAATTTAATTAGTTAAAATACGGACTAACTTAGTCTGTTTTCTTGTTTTTTCTCAAAAAATGTGCTAAAATATTGGAGTATTAAATATAAAAATATAAATAAATTAAATTAAAATATCCATCCAGTGCGGACTAGTCCGCCCTAGGCGGAGTAAACAAATTATGAATAAAAAAATTATTATTTGGTTATCAGTTTTAGGGGTTGTTGTTTTATTGATCGGCTGGTTTTGGAGCTCCTATAATAAGCTCGTAACCGTTAGTGAACAAGTTGATGGCCAATGGGCTCAAGTAGAGGTTCAATATCAAAGACGTTTTGATTTAATACCTAATCTTGTTAATTCTGTTCAAGGTGCTATGGGTCAAGAACAAAAGATTTTTGGTGATTTAGCTGCTGCTCGTCAAAACTATAGCGGAGCTAATACTGCTAACGCTAAGGTTGAAGCCGCTTCTCAAGTTGAAGGCGCTTTAAGCCGTTTGCTTGTTATTATGGAGAATTATCCTCAACTGAAGTCTATGGACGCGGTTAATACTTTAATGGCTCAGCTTGAAGGAACAGAAAATAGAGTAAGTGTTGAACGTGGTCGTTTTAACGAAGAAGTTAAGGGGTACAATCTTTTAACAAAACGTTTTCCAATGAGTTTAATGGCTTCAATGTTTAATTTCTCTGAAAAGTCATATTTTGAAGTTGCGCCAGTTGCCGCTGAAGCTCCAAAAGTTGATTTCCAAGTTACTAAATAATCTTGGCCTCTCAAACTAAAAAAAATATCATGCGAAAAATTTTCTTATATATATTTACTTTTTGCATACTCATATCGGTCGGATTTTCTGCTCGGGCTTATTCTAGTCCTGGAAAACCGACCGGTTTTGTTAATGATTATGCTAGTATTTTAAGTTCAAGTGAAAAAGCAGATTTAGAAAATAAACTAACCCAGTTTAGCAAAGAAACCAGTAATGAAATAACGGTGGTTACTATTAAAAGTTTAGATGGCGACTATATTGAAAATTATGCGGTTAAATTATTTGAAGATTGGAAAATTGGTAAGGATAAAAAAGATAACGGCGTTTTGCTTTTAGTTTCATTGGACGATAGAAAAATGCGTATTGAAGTTGGGTATGGTTTAGAAGGCGCGCTACCTGACGCGACTGCTTATCAAATTGTAAACAATACTTTGAAACCTGCTTTTCAGAAGAGTGAGTATTATAGAGGAATTAATGAGGGGATTGATAAAATAATTTCCGCCACTCATGGTGAGTATACTGCCGACCCAGAGCCAGTTGCTAAAAAGGGTTGGAATTTAAGTTTTGAGGCTTGGATATTTTTATTAATTGTTTTCTTTAATTTGATTATTTCTCTTTGGCGTTACTTGGCGAAAAGTAAACATTGGTGGGAGGGCGGAGTTTTGGGCCTAATTATCGGTCTTATAATTGCTCTTATTTTTCTTAAGACGCTAATTTATTTTATTATTTTACCACTAGTAGTTGGTGCTTTTGGTTTGCTGGCTGACTATTTAGTATCACGTGTTATTCCTCAACCAAAAAACACCAAAGGATCTAACGATATCTGGTTTTTTGGCAGTGGGGGGTTTGGCGGAGGAAATTCAGGTGGAAGTGGTTTTGGTGGTTTTGGTGGTGGCGGATCAGGTGGTGGCGGTAGTAGCGGAAGCTGGTAAAAAAATATTTGTAGTTTATGTTGGATATTACTTTAGTTACAATCGGAAAGGCAAAAGATAAATCATATTTAAGCTTGATTTCTGATTATCAAAAACGTTCTAAACCATACTTAAAGCTGAAAATAGTTGAGCTTGAGAGTTTATCTTTTTCTGAAAAGACTAAGGATAAAGCTAAAGAGTTTGAAGCAGAAAGAATTCTTAATTATTTAGATAAGCAGAAAGATAATGCCGCTGTTTACTTATTAGCCGAACGTGGTGAAATTTATGACTCAATTAATTTTGCTAATTGGTTAAATAAAAAATCTCCTTTAATTTTAGTGCTCGGTGGTTCTTTGGGGTTTAGTGATACTTTATACAATATCTACCCAAGCCTATCTTTATCACCCCTAACTTTTCCTCATGAGCTAGCCAGGGTTGTTGTAATGGAGCAGCTATATAGAGCGGCTACTATCTTACAAAAAAAGAATTATCATTATTAATAATATGATTAATTTAACAAGTATTATAAAGGAATTAAAAAACGCCCAGAATAAGCCTCAGGCCTCTAATTTACAGCGCTTTTTTAAGACCGCCAAAGGTCAATATGGTTATGGCGATGTTTTTTTAGGAATTAAAGTACCGGTGACGCGTAAGATTGCTAAAAAATATACTAATTTGGAATTGAGTGATGTATCGGTTTTATTAAAAAATAAAATACATGAATTTCGTTTAGCGGCATTACTCATTTTAGTAGAAAAGTATCAAAAGTCTAAAGACAGAAAAACTCAAGAAAAAATTGTTAAATTTTATTTGAAACACACCCCTTACATAAATAATTGGGATTTAGTTGATTTATCTGTTTATAAAATTTTGGGCGCTTATTTAATCCTAGAAGAGAAGAGAATGGAGGTTTTAGAAAAACTCGTTAAATCAAAAAATCTTTGGGAACGACGGATGGCGATGATTGCTACTTTTGCATTCATCCAAAAAGGAAGAGCGGAAGAAACAATATATTTAGCCAAGAAATTATTAAAAGATGAGCACGATTTAATGCATAAAGCAGTCGGTTGGATGCTAAGAGAAGTTGGTAAGCGAGTAAATAGAAAAACATTAACCGATTTTCTTGATGAACATGTTAAAAATATGCCTCGAACCGCTTTACGCTACGCCATTGAACATTTAGAACCCAAACATAGAGAATCTTATTTAAAGAGGTAAATTTGCTCATAATTTGAGCTTAATAATCATATGAATAAATACGAATCTGGTGGAGCTTTTTCCAAAGACAATCGAGCGGCAAAGTTAGAATTCGATAAGCTTTATAATGAGTTTAGGGAAATTGTTTTAAATAATAAGGATTATGCTCTTGGTAAGGCTCGCGATATTCTTGATGCGATGGACGAGAAAGATGCTAGAAAAATATTCGAAATGTTTAATTATCAAGAAGGGGCGCTGCCAGACAATTTAGCGGCTGAATATGTTAAATTAATATATTCACCTGAAAGCCTTAAAACAAAAATGGCTCTAGGCAAAACATTTTATGAGGCTCTATCGGTAATTGCGTGGGAGATAAAAAATGCACATATAGAACTCAACCAAGATTTAATTGATGCTCAGGTTAAGATGAGCGCCAAAGAGTTGGACGCAGAGAAGCAAGAAGAATAATAAGCGGTGGATAAATGGCCTGTTTTTTGACTGTTAAATGCTGGTCTTTTTAAAAAAAGTGTTATAATAAAAATAATAATAATTAATTAGAAAAAATATATGTTAGAGTGGAAATCACCAAAAGTTTTTATCATAATTCTTGCTATGATTCTTTTTTCAGGAATCGTTGGATTATCTATTGTTCGCGATAGACTTGTTAATCAACAATTTAAAACAGTAACCGTTAATGGTCAGGGCAAGGTTTTATACGTTCCTGATTTAGCTATTGTTACCCTAGGTGTTCAAATCGATAAAGTCGCTAAGCCGGAAGAAGCTTTGGGTCAATTAAATGGCAAGGTGACTGGAATTGTTAAGGTTTTAAAAGATCTTGGAATTCCTGAATCAGATATTCAGACTCAAAATTATTCACTTCTACCTCAATACGATATCAATAAGGATGGCGTGTCGGCTGTTTCTGGCTATAATGCTAATCAACAGTTGGTTGTAAAGATTGTTGACTACGATAAAGATCCTGGTAAATTAGGTTCTGTTATCGCTTCGGCTTCTAAGGCTGGTGCAAATCAAATTAATAGTTTAAATTTTGATTCTTCAAAAATCAACGACTTAAAACAGCAAGCTAGAGTTTTAGCAATAAGCGATGCTAAAAATAAAAGTAACGCACTAGCAAGTTCTGCTGGAGTTGAATTGAAAGAGATTACGGGGTGGTATGAGAATCTTATTAGTCCAGTTCCTTACTATGGCGCCTATAATCAGGGCGGTATGGGTGGCGGTCAAATGTCTATTCCTGGCGTTCCAATTAGTAATCGTGAGGTAGTAATAGAGATAGGCGTAACATATAATATTAAATAAATACTATGAATGGGAATGGAAATTCTGATATTAGCCGTAATCCCTTAGTTGGCAAAACGGTTTTAATAGTTAATAGTACTGGCGCGAGTGATCCACTGCACTCAAAAAAGCTCTTTATTAAAAAAGTGAAGAATTTGGGAGTGAAAATAATTATTTTAAGTAAGGAGGCGAGTAGTTTTCAGCCTTATGTTGATTATTCCGTTTCAGCTGACACCGCTAACTATCCCGAGGCGATGGGTGCGCTTGATAAGTTTTTGAGCAATAATCCCGGAATTAAGATGTCGGGTGTAATTACTTTTTTAGAAGACGATGTTCTCCTTACCGCTAAAATAGCTGATAAATATCATTTAATTAATACTCCATATAAAGTCGCGGCTCAGATTAGAAATAAATTTTCTTTTCGTGAATTTTGTGCGGCCAATAACTTGCCAACTCTTAAGTTTAGAGCTTTAAAAAACCCTAAAGATTTAGAAGAAGTAGTTAAACTATTTAATTTCCCCTTAGTTGTTAAACCGGCCTATGGTGCGGCTAGTGCTTTTGTAGTTAAAGTAAATAACGAAGAAGAGCTTAGAGAAAGCTATGATTATATTAAGAAGAATATTTCACCTAAAGTTGAATCCGCCCTTGCTGATGGATTAGAAGTTTTTGTTGAAGAATATATTGATGGTGATGAGGTTGATTTAGATATCTTAGTTCAAAATGGAAAGATTAAATTTTGTGCAATTAGTGATAACGGTAAAACCAAAGAGCCTTTCTTTATTGAAACGACACGCATGACCCCGTCTAGTTTGCCGGAAAAGCATCAAGCTGCTTTAAGCGTTATGGCTGATGAAACTTTAGAGAAATTAGGTGTTTTAAATGGTTGTATTCACTTTGAAGCTAAGTTAGCAGCAAATGGTCCTATCCCTCTAGAGATTAATTTACGTCTGGGTGGGGATGAAGTTTATCCTAGCGTGAAAGCTGCTTGGCATGTTGATTTAGTTGAGAACATGGTTAAAATCGCCTGCGGAGTCTATATTCCTAAATTTGAATTTCCCGCTGGTCCTTATGAATACTTAGCAGCTGAAACATTCTCCTCTGATTATTCCGGTATTATTGTTAATCTTGATATTGATGAAGATTTAAAACGTCGCCCTTTTGTTAAAGAGTTTGAGTTTGAAAAGAAAATTGGTGACTCAGTTTTATGTCCACCAGATGGTTATGAGTATTTAGGCTGGGTATTAGTATCGGGAAATAATCCCCTTGATGCTCAGGACAATTTACGTGAAGCGGAAAAAGCAATTTATTACGAAGTGGCTAAATTTCATCCCGCTTCTTCAATTGGTAAAACAACTCGTCGTTCTCCATTTTCAGCTTCGGCAATTAATGTTGATATTTTAAAACGGCGTTCAAAGATTGAAAAAATTCGTCAAATGGCAATTTCTAACCAAAGAAATTTACATGTTGGTATTGCTTGTAATATGTACGAAGAATCGGGCGATGATCAAGAAACGGTGGTTGAAAAGGATTTAACCGTTATTGGGGTTGATATTGAGAAAACTTTACGTGAACGCGGGTATAAAGTTAGCTTTTTTGATTTTAATGATGTTAGTAAAGCTTTTAATGATTTAAAAAATAGTGACGTTGATTTAGTTTTTAATGTTTGTGAACGTATTAATAACTCAAGTTTATTAGAGCCTCATGTCGCCTCTATTTTAGATACCTTACAGATTCCGTATACCGGCTCTAACCCTTTTACGCTTGGTTTATGCATTGATAAGATTCGGGTTAAAAAATTATTAAGTTATCATAAAATACCGACCCCGGAATGGGATTATGTTTATTCTTTAGACGACGATATTCGCGATGATTTAAAATATCCTTTAATTGTTAAGCCAGCTAACACGGATAATTCTATTGGTATCACTAATGATTCTGTTGTTAGAAATAAAGAGGAATTGAATCGTCAATTAGAAGTAGTTTTAAAACAAATTGGTCGCCCAGCTTTAATTGAAGAATATATTGATGGTGATGAGTATGATGTGCCAATTATTGGTTCCGAAGAAGATGATTTACGTATTTTGCCACTCGCTCGTTCAACTTTTGATAATTTACCGTCTAATTTGTGGCATATTTATCCTTTTGAGGCTAAATATACTGATGGCGGTGAATATAATAAAATTGTTGTTCAACGTCCGCCAAAAAATATTGGTAAAAAATTAGAACAACTTTTGGGAGAAATTGCGCTTGATACCTATAATATTTTAGATTGTCATGATTACGGTCGTATTGAAATTAGAGTAGATAAAAATAATAATCCTTACGTTTTAGAATTAAACCCGAATCCATCTCTTGATGCCGAGGGAACTTTTTCTGCTTCTGCTGAAGTTATCGGTATGGATTACGGCGATTTCTTAGAAGAAATTATTCGCTTAGCAATTAAGCGTTATAAAGATAATCCTCCTTATTACCATCTCCAAGCTAACGTAATGTAATTTATGTTAAGTATTAGAGAGGTAAATGACTTAAAAAACGCCGAGAGTTTATGGCGTGCCTTGTCGCCAAGCAAAACCATTTTTGACGAATGGGATTTTCGTTATTGTTTTTATAAATATGCACCACTACCACTAAAGTTTTTAGCCGCTTATGAGGGCGAAGAGTTGGTTGGTTTAATGCCACTACAGATTCATCCTAAACACGGCTTTGAATTTTTTGCCGAAGATCCTTGTGAAGAAAATCGGCCATTTATTAAAGATGGTTATGAGAAAATTATTCCCGATTTATATAAATCGATAACTGGGCCAGGGAAGGCTTATGATATTACCGGCGACGATGAGTTTACCACTAAGTTTGATTTAGAAGATTATAAGTATGTTTTACCTTTAAAAGATATAAAAAAATTTGTCGATTTTCTTGAATCAAGATTAGATTCAAAAAGACGTCGAAGTTTGGCTAGGGAAATAGCTGTGGTTGAAGCTTATGGAGTTAAAGTTGAAATTGTTGTGCGTGAAGATTATTTAGATGTCCTTGAGTTACTATTCGGTTTTAATACTGGTAATTTTAAAGAAGAATCGTATTTATTGGAAAACGACAGAGCGCCGTGGCGAGATTTAATGTCTTTAGATTATTCTTGGCGAGTTATAGCCTTAAAAATAAAAGGTAAAATACAGGCGGTTTCTTTAAGTGTTTTGTATAATAATGAATGGCATTATTTAATTACAGGTACGAGTTTTAAAGATTTTCCAGGTTTAGGGAAGTTGCTAGTTAAAATTAATATAGAACATGCAATTGAAAGTAAGGCTGAATTTTTTGACGCGGGTCTCGGTGATTGTGGCTGGAAACATCTTTGGCATTTTGATAAAATATCACAATACTTATTTATTAAAGAAGAATAAATTAATCTTATGTTTTTATTATCTCCTGATTATTACCAAATTAAATCCGTTCATAAAAAAGGCCGTGGCGTCTTTGCGAAAAAAGAAATTCCGGCCGGAACTATTCTTGGTGATTACGTTGGCCTTCTTGTTAAAGATGAAAAAATTGATGCTTTAGAAAAGAAGTATGGCGCATGTTATGCAATGGATTATTGTGATAATGGTTTATCAATTTTACCAGTTGATATTAAAGCGACTGGTATTCATTTAATTAATCATTCTTGTGCGCCTAATAGTGATACATATTATTACTTTGGTCATACATTATTTTTTACTCTGCGTAAGATTTTAGTAGGCGAAGAAATTACCATTGATTATGGTTTTGATCCTGATAATGAGGGGCAAAGAGATTTGCTTCATACTTGTTTTTGTGGATCATTACTTTGTCGCGGCACAATGTATACAAGCGACGAACGTCTAAGACGTTATGGAAAATTCTGTCGCGCCCAAACCAAGAATCAAAAATTTAAAATTTTAAGTGCTGGAGAAATTTTACCACCGCTTGAAAAATATCCTAAAGAAATAAAAGATAATAAGGTGTTTAATTTATTTGCAAATAATCATGTCGCTCCAGTCATTTTAGATGATAAAAAAATTTCTAGCGTCATAGAACTCCGAAAGAAAATCAGAGAAACGGGGAAGGCTTTAAAGTTTATAAATATAGGATTAAAAGTTATTGCAATTGACGACGGTAGAATAATTGCCGATAAATAGTTGCCCTGTGCAAAAAACCCCTTGTATTATTGGCATTATATTTTAGGTGTGCTATAATATCCTTATAAACATTGAAGTTTAAAAAACGACCTGTTGAAAACCCCGATAAATACAGCTTGAATTTCAACGGTCCATTAAGAAATTGTTAATTAATTTTAATAACAATCATTTATAAATGGACACCTAGTATTAATTTCTTTATGAGATTATTGCTGGGAGCCCCATGCAAAAATTATGTCAAAAATGACTAAATCACAAATGATTGCTAATTTATCCGAAGCAACTGGTCTAAGCAAAAAAGACACAGCTGGATTCATGGAAAAGTTAGCAGACGTAGTTTACAAAGAAGTTAAAAAAGCTGGTGAATGTATCGTTCCTGGTTTTGGTAAATTAGTAAAGGTTAAGAGAAAGGCACGTGAAGGCAGAAATCCTGCAACAGGTGCAACTATCAAGATCCCAGCTAAGACGGTTGTAAAATTCCGTCTAGCCAAAGCTGTAAAAGATACAGTTCTATAGTATTTTGAATAGTTCGAAATTAGTTTCTCAAATATAAAGGCCATCCCGTCGGAATCCGGGATGGTTTTTTATTTACTTGACTCTAGGGTTATCTTTTGTTAAACTAAAGATAACCCTAAATATTAAATAATATACATATGGAAAACATAATTGCCTTGAAGGAGTTAAGACTTAATATGGAAAAATACGCCAATGAAGTTAAGAGTGGAAAGTCATTTATCGTTCTAAAACAGAGTAAGCCTATTTTTAAGTTAAGTCCGGTTGAAGAATCTGGTGAAGACGAGCGTTGGGAAGAGGTAGTAAACTTCACCAAGATTAAAAAAGGTGGAGTTGATATTGATTCCTTATTGGCTTCTTTGTAATTTTTGATATGGACAAAATTGCCAAGGCCTTACAAAGTCTATCAAGCAAAGAACGTGAACTTATTAAAACTATTCTTCTGAAAATAAAGAGTGGGTTTTTAGACGGACTTGATGTTAAAAAATTAAAAAACTGTGAAGATATATATAGGGCTAGAAAGGGAAAGTTGAGGATTATTTTTAAGCGAACTGATGATAAAAATATTTATATCTTAGCGATTGAACGACGATCGGATAATACATACGGTAAATATTAAAACCCACAAAAAAACTGACCCCCAATAGATCAGTTTTTTTGATTAACACTTGCTTTCCACCTAGACCTTTTATTGTCTAAATTTCTATTTTAAATTTTTCCACTCACTAACATATTGACCCAAGCCAAATTCAGTAAATTTATTTTTTAACTTTGTATTTTTATTTAAAAAAATTAGAAGCGAGGAGAGTTCAATTTGGTATCTATTTTTTACGATCTTGTATTTAAGGTTTGGGTCTGACTTAATTGCTCTTCTAATCGTCTTACCTTGGACACCACCTAAATCGGCCGCTTCGGATACTGAAACCCAAATCGGATATTTAACTTCATTAACTTCAAAACTAAGGCGTTTTTCCATTTTTAAGTATTTAAGTCCAAGCTAGTTTAGACTAAAGTCGGACTTTATTTCTTTTATTTTTAGGTATTTGTTTTTTAAGTCCATAACAAACTAGACTTAAGTCTTATTATTTTAATCTTTCTAAAATAAATGTCAAGCCTAAAAGGAGCTTGATGTTTATGAATGTTTGAGCTCTTGCCCGTAGTCCCTTAGATTTTATTAAGTTATTCTGCGTACTAAATTTAGATATATTTCTAGAGAAATTTAGAATGAATTTTAGTCAAATTTTATCTCTTTACAGTATTCTTTTTATGTCCTATTTTGGCTTATCAACAGTTGATTTATACTTAATCATATGATAAGCTAAAACAACCTAATCTCAGAAAATCTAAGCATGACATTATAAAAATAAATGCCTAATACTTTGGTCGAAAAATTTAAGAATAAACAATCCATAAGCAGACTGAAAAGTCATGACAAAGACGCTTTTGTAAAAGCTTATGATGAGAGTGTAAATGATATTTATCGCTTTGTTTATTTTAAGGTAGGGAACAAGGAGGAGGCTAATGATATTACCTCCATGGTTTTTTTGAAGACCTGGAATCATATTCAAAATAATAGTCTTGAGGATAGTAAAACTTTAAGAGCTTTGCTCTATAAAATAGCCCGTACAACTATTATTGACCACTACCGCGAGACGGGAAATAAAATTAGTGTTTCACTTGATGATGAAGAAAATAAAATTGATGTGGTTGATGAGGTTCAAGACCCTCAAGATAGGATTGATCAAGCTGCTAATTTAGAACTTATTAAAAGTAAATTACCTTTACTTAAGGAAGAATATCGTGAGGTGATTATCATGAAGTTTATCAATGATTTAACACTTGAAGAAATCTCGGATATTACCGGAAAGAAGAAGGGAAATATTAGAGTATTACTCCATCGTGCCTTAGGTGCTCTTAAGGAGCTAGTCGGCGAAGAAAAGGCTGAAAATGAGCCAAGCGCTAAACTGTAACACTTTTCCTATTTATACGTATACTAAGGTGTATGACCGATAAAGATTTAATCTCAAAATTAAATAGCCTAAAATCAATTAAACCCGATTCTACCTGGATGACCAGTAATCGGGATCTTTTGTTGTCCCAGATTTCTAATTCCGGAGCTCGCGATTTGAGTGCTTGGCAGCTTTTTGTTATTAACTTTAATAGCCTTGCTAAGGCAGTCGCTCAACCGGTTTATGCACTTGGCGCTTTTGTTTTAATTTTGATTTCTGGAAGTTTATTTAGTCATCAAGTTTTCAGTAGCGCTAAACCTAATGACTCTTTGTATATCGCGAGGATAATTTCTGAAAAGGCAAAATTAAATACAATGTTTAATTCTGACGAACGCAATAAGATGGCGGTTCAATTTGCAACCGAACATGCTCAAGATATTTCTAATGTTTTAGCTGACCCTAAATTTAATACTGAGGAGAATAAAGATCAGGTTGCAAAATTAAACGAAAGTTTTGATCAAGAAATTAAAACTGTAAAAAGTAAAATTAGCTATCTAATACCTAAAAGGGTTGTTAGTCCTGAACCAGATAAATCTACTACTAGCGATGAGGTTATAATGGCGGGAAGTGAAAAGGCTACTAGCGGTGTTCAGGTTTTGGAAGTTGAAGTTGTTGCTGACGAAATTAAAATTCCTGAAATAAAATCTGAAGAAACAATTATTAATGAAGCTAAAGTTTTGTTTGATAATAAAGACTACTCGAAGGCTTCTGATAAATTAAAGGAAGTTGACGAGTTAATAAAATAGTTAGTAAATCCGCTAGAGGCGGACTTCGCTCGCCCGAGTCGGACTTCGTCCAACCGAGTCGGACTTAGTAAGTGCACGTTTGTTAGTTTATCTCCCCTTACGCTCACTCCTGCTTGGAAGATTATTTCATCCTTCATGGACAAGTTATGGAGATATGCTAACAAATCCGCATTTATGTGGATTGGTAAACCTGGTAAAGGCCGAGTCTCCTGATGGAGATGGTTTATCCTTAAAAAATCTTATTATTTCAATTCAAAGCGCGAACGATTTATCAATTTTAGAATAAAATGTAAATCGGTTAAGCTTTTCTCCAGCATGCGGACAACACGCGCAGCTGGCAGAACTTATTACAAGATCAGTCAGGCGGCGCCTTAAGTCTAAAACAGGCTGGCGGAGCGGGATTCCGACTGATTTACTAATAAAGTAAAAAAAGATATCTCTAGTAGAGTAGAGAATTGAACAATTCTTCTATCTTTACTGTTTAAACTACTATTGTTTAGACGTGAAGAAAGAAATTAAAAATTATTATGAATAAATTACGCAAGTTTTTAGTTATCGGCGTAATGGTACTTACAGTTTTCTCAGTTTTTGGTTCTATTGCTCCAGCAGGCGCTTCTGCATCTGCAGGTGATTTAATCAAAATGGCTGGTAATTCTTCTGTATATTACCTAGGTTCCGATGGCAAAAGATATGTATTCCCAAATGCTACTGTTTACATGTCTTGGTACAACGACTTCAGTGGCGTTGTAACAATCCCTGACTCAGAAATGTATACTTACCAATTAGGTGGTAACGTTGTTATGAGAGCAGGTACACAATTAGTTAAAATCACAACTGATCCTTCAGTTTACGCTGTTGAACCAAATGGCGTTTTAAGAAAGATCCAAAGTGAAGCACAAGCTGCAGCTTTATACGGCACCAACTGGAACAAGAGAGTTGTTGACGTAGCTGATTCTTACTTCACTAACTACACTATCGGCACTGCTTTGGCTAATGGTGCTACTCCAGCTGGTTCTTTAGTACAAAAGACTGGTGAAGCTGCTATCTATTACTATGATGGCACTAACTACCGTTCTATTGCTTCAGAAGCTGCTTTCAACGCAAACAGATTCAAATTCGCTAATGTATTATCAACAACAGCTACTTTAGCTGCTGGCGGTACTGCAATTGCTAATGCTGAATTAGTTAACGTTGCACAAAGTGGTGCTACAACTGGTGTTGTAGTAACTGGTTCTGGCTTAATGGTTTCATTAAGTGCTAATACTGCTGTTTCTAACTCTGTTATTAACGGCCAAGCTTTAGCTGACTTAGCTTCTTTCAACTTCACAGCCGCTAATGATGGCGCTGTAACTGTTAAGGCTTTAAAGTTAAAGAGAATTGGTATTTCTGCTGATGACTCAGTATCTAACGTTTATCTTTATGATGGCGTAACTAGATTAACTGACGGCGCTTCTTTCTCTAACGGTATGGTTTCTTTCTCAAGTGGTACTGGTCTTATGACTATTGCTGCTGGTCAAACAAAAACTATTACTGTTAAAGCTGACATCGCTTCAGCAACTGGTAATATTGGTGTAGCTATCAATGCTGCTTCTGATATTATGTCTACTGGCGCTGCTACAACAGGCGGTTTCCCATTAAATGGAAACTTAATGTCAATGACTAGTGCTACTGGCGTTTCAGCTGTTGCTTTCACTGATACTCTATCAGGTTCAACAGTTAAAGCTGGAAACATGAATACAATCGTTTGGTCTGAATCAGCTTCTGTTACAAACAAAGCTGTTGACTTCAAATATATTGCTTTCAAACAAGTTGGTTCAATGAACGTTGATGACTTAGCAAACCTAAGTTTATATGTTGATGGTACTAAAGTTGCTACTTCTAACTTAGACAGTAACAACAGTGTTGCTTTCAGTTTAGCTACTCCAGTTAGATTGAATACAGGTAACCACACTATTGAAATGAAAGCTGATATCATTAAAGGTTCAAGCAGAACTTTTAGCTTCCGCATGGAAACTGCAGCTAATGCTGTTTTCACTGATACTAACTACAACATTAATGTAGCTCCTACTGGTGATTTCGCAGCTATTAATGATTTCACAATTGGCGTTGGAACTTTAAGCGTTTCTTCTGATTCTACTTTCAGTGACACTCAAGTAGTAAAAACTGCTACTAACGTTACTTTAGGTAAATTTAAGATCAAAGCTTTTGGTGAAGATGTTAAGATCAATACTTTTGGCGTTGACGTTGTAACAGTTGGTACTTCTTCTGCTACTTCAACTGAAAAAGTTAACGATTTAGCTGTTGTTGTAAACGGCAGTCAAGTTGGTTCTTCTAAGTCTTTCACTATTGCTTCAAGCTCTCCAGCTGGTTCAAACAAGTCTAATACTCAATCTTTTGGTACTACTAACTTGTTTACTATTCCTGCTGGTACTGAAGTTATTGTTGAAATTAAGGGTTCTTTAGCTCTTGATTCCAATACAGTAATGCAAAGCATTAAGGCTAACATCACTGGTATTACAGCACAAGGCTCAACATCATACTCTTCTGTAACTGGTGCTGCTGCAGCTTCTAACAATACTCTATCTATCGTTTCTGGTAGCATGACTGTTGCTAAGAATACCAACACACAAAACATGAATGTTTCCAAGAATTCCCAAAAGGTAAAGATTGGTTCATACATTGTTTCTGCTGGTTCAGCTGAAGGTGTAAATATCTCTAATGTTAGAATCAATGTTACTACTTCTGGTAGCCTTGATAACATCAGTAACCTATACATCAGCGAAAATACATCACCAGTTAACCCTCAAGCTAATAACGACTTCAATACAAATTTGACAGTTGATAAGAGCCAGAGCAAGACCATTGATGTTTACGCTGACTTAGGCGACATTGCAAACAATGTTACTATTGATACTGCTTTAATTGCTACTTACAAGACTACTGTTACTCAAAGTTTTGGCACTTCAGCTTCAACTGCGGGTCAACAAATGACTTTAAAGACAGCAACTTTAGCAACTCCAACTAATGTTTCTGATAGCCCAACATCTAATTTCGTATTAGGTGGTACTACCGCTACTGCAGCTAAATTAAAATTTGTTGCAACTGACGGTGCTGCTACTATTAACGAATTATATTTCACAGTAAACGCAACTAATACTCCTATTAGCCAAATTACTGTTGACGGTGTTACAGCTCCTGTTGTAGGAACTTCTGTTACTATGACTGGATTAAACACTGTTATCGCTGCTGGTTTACAGGGCGTTCAAGTTGAAGTAAAAGCTGCATACAATAATGTTACTTCCGATGGTCAAGGTGGTGTTTCCACTGGCGCTTTATCGCACCTAACATTAACAGGTATGAAATATACTATTAATGGTACTCAAACCACTTCTGGTACATTAGCTGTTACAACAAATGACATGAAGTTAGTATCTGCTTACCCAACAGTAGTTGACGCTTCTTCATATGGTACAAATCCAAACTTAGTACCAAGCGGTAAATCTGAAGTAATGAGATTCACTGTTGCCAACACTGGCAGCAACCCAGTTAACTTGAAACAAGTTAGCTTGAAACCTTACTTTGATTACACTATTCCTGCTGCTACTAGTTCAATTAAGATTTACGATGCTAATGACTTAGCAACTAACTTAGCTACATCTACTGCTGTATTTACAACAAGTGGT
Organism: uncultured Gammaproteobacteria bacterium; assembly: GCA_964500975.1. GTDB lineage: Bacteria > Patescibacteriota > Patescibacteriia > Patescibacteriales > UBA12465 > UBA12465. Next base: position 42,915 of record CAZCQW010000004.1, read on the forward strand.
GTTACTGCTAACGTTGCATTTGCTAATGACATTACTGTAAATGGAACACGTACTTTCGTTGTCTATGCTGACAATACAGGTACTGCTTCTACAACTGGTAACTACTTCCGTATGGATATGGTTAATACTGGTTATTCTTGGAACGATTCTACAATCACAGGTTCTATCGATGGAACTTATGTTAAAGAATTCCAAGGTACAACATTTAAGAAATAATATTTCTTAAATAAGTATTCAAAAAAGAGCCCCTTCGGGGGCTCTTTTTGTTTGGCAAAAACTCTGCTTTATCTTTTCTTCATAATCACTTTGCCAGACTTCTTGTTAGCAGATAATAGCGGTGATATAATTATATAAATATATGAATAACAACATTTTTGAAGAAATAAAAAAGATCAATGATTACGGCAGTGAATACTGGTCAGCCCGTGATTTATACAAGGTTTTAGACTAAAAAGCTAAAGAGGCTTGTAAGAATAGTCAGCAAGATATCCACAACCATTTTGTTGAAGTCAACGATATGGTTGTAATAGGTTCTGGGGCAGAAAGACTCGTTGATACAGTGCATCTATCTAGATATGCTTGCTATTTGATTATTCAGAATTCTGATCCAAGTAAAGAAGTCATTGCTATGGGGCAGACTTACTTTGCAATACAAACCAGAAGACAAGAAGAGGCCGATAGTTTGATAGAAGATCAAAAACGTTCTACTTTAAGAGGTGAAATTAAAAAACATAATTCATCTTTAGCTGAAGCGGCTGAGGATGTTGGTGTCAAAAATTATGGAAAATTTCAAAATTATGGTTACCAGGGTTTGTATGGCGGGCTAGATGCTTCCGGAATACATAAAATAAAAAATTTAAAAAAATCTCAAAAAATACTTGACCACATGGGAAGTGAGGAGCTAGCGGCTAATTTATTTAGAGCTACTCAAACAGATGCTAAATTAAGAAGAGAAAACATTCAAGGTGAAATGATTGCAAACTTAACTCACTTCAGTGTTGGTCAAAAAGTCAGAAAAACGATTGAAGAGCTTGGCGGAACAATGCCTGAAAATTTACCAGTGGTTGATAGTATCGGAAAAGTTAAGACAAGGATTAAAAGGAGTAAAAATAAATTATTGAAGTAGATAGTAATCTTTTTTTCATGATGCAAATATGCTATAATATTTTTATATCAATTTAAAATAATAATATGAAAAAAATTGTAGCTTTTTTATTGGTCTGTGGAGTATTTTTTTCTTTACAGATTAACCTGGCTAACGCAGCCACGCCAAGTCTTTCTTTATCAAATACCGGAGAAGGGGATAATGTTCAACTCACTGTTTCAGGGGATGCTAACTCAAGCGTTATTCTTAGTTTTCAGAAAACAGACGGAACCTCACGTCTTCAATATCTAAGTAATACTAATGCGAGTGGTTATTATTCTGGTACAATTAGTACTTCTGAATATGGGATAACTCCTGGTTCATCTGTTCTTGTTAAAGTTAATAATATTCAATCATCTACAGTTGCTTGGCCTTATACCGTTACGTCAGGTAGTGGTGCAATTACGCTTAGTAATACCGGCCTAATAATGACGGTTGGCTCAAGCAATACAATCACTGTTAATAATACTGGCTCAAATAAATTATACCTTTTAAATAATTCCAATCCTCAGGTTGCTAATGTAAATCTAAGTAATTCTCAGGCAACTATTTATGCCAATACTTTTGGTCAAACAGTTGCAACTATTTGTGTTTTAGGAACAACTTCTAATTGTGCTTCCGCTTATATAACAGTTCAAAATTCTGGAGCTAAGGCATTAACTCTTAGTCAAAGTAATTTAACTATTGCTTATAACCAAAGTTCCCAGATTACTATTTTAAACAGTACTGGCTTATATTCCGTCTTAAACAATTCAAATCCAAATGTAATTACTGCCAGTATAAAAGATCAAACAATAACTTTAGTAGCGAGCAGTAACGGCGGGTCTGCTTCTATTACAGTTTGTTCAACTGATATGAGTACTTGCGGAATTATCAATGCCAGCGTTGGCTCAGTTAGCTCAACGGCCATAACTTTCAATCAAACCGCTCCAACTTTAGGCGTTGGTCAAACTTTAAATATCGCAATCGCGGGTGGAAGTAATTATAATATTTCTTCAAATTCAAATTCAAATATTGTTAATGCTTATATTGCAAATAATGCTCTAACTTTAGTTGGTAGCAGTGTTGGTTCTTCTGTGGTAACGGTTTGTGCGTCTAATGGAAACTGTAATTCATTGACGGCGGTTGTCAGTTATACTTCCACTGGCGGACCAATTACTCTTAGTCAATCAAATCTTTGGCTTCAGGTTGGTCAAGCGGTTAGTGTAGTAATTTCTGGTGGTAGTGCTCCTTATAGTTTTATTAACGACGCTAATTCAGCTTCATATTTTTCAACATCATTAAACACAAATATTTTAACTTTAACGGGCGCTAAAGCGGGTTCCGCATCTTTAAGTGTTTGCTCAGCGGGCGGCGCTTGCACTCAACTATCCGTGCTTGTAAATGGCGTTAGCGCTAATACTCAGTTAACTTTTGGTAGTAATAATTTAAGTTTGAAAATTGGGGCGACTTCCGACGTTTCTTTGTACGGAACTGGTAGCTATTATATTTCCAGTACTAATAATCAAAATGTGGCTACTTTTGCGGTTAATGGCTCTAAAGTTACCGTAAACGCAATTAGCGCTGGTAATGCCAATGTTTCTATTTGTCAAAGTGGTGGTCAGTGTGGAATTATTTATGTAGCCGTTACTTCAAGTGATGTTAACAATCCAATTTTTTTTAGCAGCACTAATCCGTCAATTTTAGTCGGTCAAACTTTATCAATCGCGATTAATGGCGGAACGGGAAGTGCTTATTATATTTCTTCAAATTCAAACCCTTCAATCGCTCAAGTTAATTTAAGCGATAGAAATTTGGTTTTACTTGGAAAAGTTTCCGGCTCTTCAGTGGTCACTGTTTGCTCAGCTACTAATAGTTGTTCTTCTTTGGCGGTGACTGTGAATGCGCCCGTAGTTTCAACTCCAGCAACCGGATTAACCGTAACTCCAACTACGCCAGTGGTAATAACGCCGACAACTAATATAATTACCCCGACCACAGCCAAGCCTAAATATAAATTTACTAAGTATCTTTCCATGGGCGCACTTGGGGCGGAAGTAAGCGCTCTACAAACACGTCTCCTTTATGAAAAGGTATATACTGGTCCAGTAACTGGTAAATTCGGTGCTCAGACTTACGCCGCAGTTAAGGCTTATCAGAAAAAGAATAAAATCACTCAATTAGGAGTAGTTGGCCCAGCGACTAGAGCTTTGTTAAATAAATAGCTACTTTATACTAAATTTAGAGAAAGAGCTTGTAAAATAGCTCTTTTTTATTTAATTTTAGTAAATTGAATCGTAACTAAATTGGTGTTATACTATTTTTTATCCTCCTTAAATCACTTTTTAACACGATCTCAAGTAAGGAACCGGAGGCAATTATTAATTAATTGCCGAAGCTATTTAATACTAAGGGGTTTAAATAGCGGGCCACAAAAGTATGCAAACTTTAGCACCAGTAATGCTAAGCGCAGAGCAGTTTAGTCAGTTAGCAACTAAGGATTACATCAAGGATTATCTTGATGAAAGATTAAGTAATTTTGCCACGAAAGACTATCTTGATGAAAGATTAAGTAACTTCGCGACGAAAGACTATCTTGATGAAAGATTAAGTAACTTCGCGACGAAAGATGATCTTAAAAACTTCGCGACGAAAGATGATCTTAAAAACTTCGCGACGAAAGATGATTTCAAGAGTCTTAGTAGGGATATTGATATCGTTAAAAAAGATGTTCGTAATATGAAGGTAGATGTAAGCGGTTTAAAAACAAGCACAAGCAAGCTAGAGCTTTTAATTGATAAATTATCTTATGATATGGATATGAGATTCCATGACCTGGATTATAAACTTGATACAACCTTTGATCATTTAGAAGGATTAATCACAGAAAAGACCGAAGAACACGAATTAAGAATTAAAAAACTTGAAGCAGTTGTTTCTGTAAAATAAAAACTCTAAACCCTAATAGCCGTCGACATGCAGTCGGCGTCTATGTTATAATAAAAAAGTTATATATATTGCTAAATAATCAAAATTATGTCACCAAAAACTTACTTACGTATTCTTCGTGGCGGTATTATTGCCTCCTTATTTATTATTCTTTGCGTTTTTAAAGACCTCCTTTTTCCATTTATTACCTCTAAACAATTACTATTTAATATTGTGATGGAGTTTTTGTTAGCTATTTGGCTTGTTTTTATTTTACGCTATCCAGAATACAGACCAAAAAAGAATTTCATTTCCTATGGTCTTATTTTTTATTTTTTAGCAATTTTAGCATCGTGTTTTGTTAGTGTTGATTTTAATTTGAGTTTTTGGGGTGATGCTGAAAGAATGCTAGGTTTTTTTCATTTAGCTCATTTCTTAGTCTTATATTTTATTTCAATTACCGTTTTTCGTAACTGGAATGATTGGCGTTTATTTTTTCAGGCTTCAATTTTTGTTGCTACTATTATTAGCTTGATTGGTTTATTTGGCGCTGAATCATATAGTACGATAGGTAACACCGCTTATGTTAGTGGGTATTTAATTTTTAGTATTTATTTTACAATTCTGCTTTTCTTCCGTTCTTCTAGTAAGCTTTGGCGTTATTTGTATATCCTGCCTTTAATTCCGATGATTTTTGAATTTAAAAACATGCACACATCAGGAGCAATTATTGGCTTAACTTTAAGTCTACTTTTGATGATTCTGCTTCTTGGTTTTTCTCATGTTAACAAAAAAATTAGACGTGGTTCGTTAATTTTATTTATCGTTGCTGTGATTGCAATAGTTGGCATTTTTTCTCAAAGTCAGGCGGTTTGGTTCCAGAACAGTTTCTTGAAAAATTTAACTTCTCAAAAAGCAACTTTTCAAACCCGTCTAATTTCTTGGCAGGCAGCTTTCTCCGACTTTAATAATCACCCCATTTTTGGTAACGGATTTGGAAATTATGCTAATACTTTTGACAAGTATTTTGATTCAAAATTTTATGATTATTCAACTAGTGATACATATTTTGATAGGGCTCATAATAATTTAATAGAAATTTTATCTACTACTGGCTTAGTTGGTCTTGTGACATATTTGAGCATTTTCTTAGCTGCCTTATATTACCTCTGGCAAGAATTTAAGCTTAACGGGAAGAGAAGTGGTGGTGATGCCAATGGATTAAATAATATTGAAATTATTATTATTGTTTCACTGTTAAGTGCTTATTTTATTCAAAATTTAGCCATCTTTGACTCTTTCTCAACCTTCTTGGGATTGATGACGATTTTAGCCTTTGTTTATTGGTTAGATTTCCGTCGTAACCATAGTGCTCTTGAGGAAAGTAATTCGCGTTTAGTGATTAAAAGTGAAGGCGGTGAATTAGCTGCTCTTATCGGATTCGTTTTAATCGCATATATATTTACAAATCAATTCAATATTAAACCTTGGAAAATGTTTATAGCAACTATTGATGGCTATTCAAGCATTGCTTCAGGAAATTTAGTAACTGGGGTTAATTATTATAAAGATAATTTAGTTGGCGCGCCCCTTGAAAGAGACTCGCGAACAACGTTAATGAATCTAGTTATTACTAATCCAGCCTTGTTTAGTAATTTAAATGCCGAAAAAGCGCAGGAGATTCTTGATTATGTAGTAAGCCTGGCGAAAATTAATGTTGCTTACAATCCTTATGATAGTATGATGCAGATGCAACTAGCTCAAATTCTTGATACAGCTGCTCGCTTTAATTATCGCAACATTGAGAGATTTAATTTTTACTCAAGTCAGGCTATGCAAGCAATTGAATTTTCGATAGAATCTAGTCCGAAAAGGGCGACAATTTATTTTACTAAAGCTCAACTTCAGCTAATGAGAATGGAAAATGATGAGGCAGTCGCAACCATGAAGCAGGGCATAGTCTTAAATACTAATTACTATGAAGGGTATTGTCGTCTGTCTCAAATGTATTTTATTCTAGATGATAAAAAGTATGAAAGTGAGAAGAAGTTTGCCTTGGACAACTGTTTTGATAAAGGGGGATTAAGCTCTGTTAGCTCAAGTAATTTATTAAAGCTAGCTGTTAACTTCTATTCTGATGTGAAGGATTTTAATAAGGCAGCACAGGTTTCAGAGCGTATAGCTAACTTGTCCGACAATGATCCTGAGGCTTGGTACAATTTAGCCCAGTTATACTTAATTATTGGCAATGATGTAAAGTCGGAAGAGGCTTTTCAAAAAGCAGTTGCCCTCGATCCTAATTTGATAAAGGGATGGCAGGCTTTCAAAGAGGCTATTCAGTTGAACAGAAAAGTCGTCAAATAAATAGTTAAAAAAATAATAAAGATAATTATTAAAAAATCAGACCACGCGGTCTGATTTTTTATTTGTTAAAAGAGATTGAGTTTAATTGGCAAATTTTAGTTTTATGAACCAGATACATTTTATAACTATTTTTAATTTCTATCATCAGTCTTTTGCTATTCTAAAATGACTAATAATTAAGATATAAATATTTATGAAGATTATTAAAAAGCTTTTAGCTGGTCTTGTAAAATCCGTAAAAACTTTATTTGCGAGTAATAAATATATTCGGAGTAAGGCGGGTAAATTAATTATATTTTCATGTTTTATGGTCCTGATTTGGCTTGGATATATTGCATTTTCTATGTTTAGTCTTAGTCCTTCTCAAATCGCCCTAGCTGAACTTGAGAAATCATATACAACAGAAAAAATATGTCATGAAGAATGCTATCTTTGGCGTCAAGGTAAGGAGTCGTTAATAGTTAGTAATTTAATTAATAAAAGATCAGACACAGAAAAAGAACTATATAAATACTGGATTTCAGAAAACACCGATTTAGATTTCAAGAAAGAAGTGGTCCGTTTAAATTTTTTAGCATATGGGAAAGGGGGTGTCCCTGAATATTTAAAAAGATATATCAATGACGAGAACTATGAGTCTAGCCTCGCCACGTTAATTATTTCATTATTTGACTTAGATCTTAGTGATTTAACATCATTAGATTTTGCGCTCAATAATAAATTTAGTCTAGCGACTTCTAGCGCCGAAAAAATTGAAACACTAAAAGTGAAGGCGAGTTTAGGAAATGACCTTGAAATTGATACGTATTTCTCGTTATTAAACACTAGTGGAGAAAATGACGTTAAAAGGGAGTTAATTAAAAATATTAGTTCAATTAGAGAGAAAAATAATTTTTATACTTTAAGTCAGCTAGAAATAATAAAAAGTATTATTCTTAACCCAGAAACAGATATTCGCGTACGCCAAGACTTAGTTTTATTAATTGGTGATTATTATTTAATCTATCCTGAAGAAAGCGCGACACTCTGGTTTGAAATATATAATAACGAAGCCCTTGATAATATTAGTCGATTATTTAGTGCGGACAGTTTAAATCATTTAAAAAAATTAAATTTAAGCCTGCCTGAAGTTAGTGAGATAGATTGGGAAGCTTACTATAATCAATAAAATTTATGAAACAATTAAAAATAATTAAATTAATCTTTTCACTATTTTTTAGCATTTCACTCTTAATAATTAGTCCATCATTTTGCTTGGCGATGCCGCCGGGAGCCCTGCTTTATAGGACTTCTGGTGAAGGAAAAATGTTTGGCTATAGTAGCGACCCTCTAGTGTATTCCGAAAAAGCGATCGTAAAGAATATATATTCTGGACATGTTGGTATATATATTGGTAAGGAAAATGGAGTGGACTATATTGTTGAGGCTTTGAGTAATGGAGTTGTTAAAACGCCGGCTGATAAGTTTGTAAATTTAGCTGAGGGCGAGAAATATTTAGGTGCAAAAATTCCTAAAAACCTATCAAGTGTCCAGCAGGCCAAGGTTGTTGAAATTGCTAAAAGTTTAGTTGGGAAAAACTTGGCTTATGATTATGATTTTAAAAATCAAAAAGGGCCAAATAGTGGTGATTGGACCTGCGTGGGCTTGGCTGAAAAGTTATATGAAAGCGCAAATATATCTAATCCCAATAATTTACAATCGCTTGAGTATGATAAAAATTATTATGCTATAAATATTACGCCCGATGGTTTTGATAATTATACTAAAGTAAATGATTACGGCGATTGTTTCTCGCCAAATTTTGAATTCTCGAAATTTGGAAGACGAACAGATATTTTAATTCCTGCGCCTGAAATAATAGGCTTTAATCTTGGTTTAGAAAAAGAAGGTGAGCGATATATATTTTTGCCATATACTCAATATTTGCAGCCGACTTTAAATAATGTTCAGACTGATATAAAAATTTCTTCTTCATTTTCAGGTTCTGAAGTACGTGGTGCGGTCAATACCAGCGCCTTAGTTTTGCGTTGGAGTCTAGTTAATAATCCTGTTTCATCGGTCAAGATGATTGCAAATAAAGTCGCTGATGTTTTTGTGAGTTTAAAGGATAGTATTTTCGGTGGCGGCAGTGAGCTCACTAAGGTTGTTCTAACCGACGCCTTAGAAGACGTGAGTCCTGAAACAGTAGCCGCAATTAAGGTTGGTGCAATGGTAAATAAAGCTATAAAAGAAAAAGTAGCATCAGCTAAATCAACGGCCACTAAAACAACTAGCGTCAATTCGGCTGGTAATTCTAAGGGAGTAACGATTAATACCAATAAGCAAAACAGTGCGCTTGTAAATAAAGCAGACTCAAGTAGTAAGGTCGATGTTCTAAAAATTGATAACTCTAAAACTAATAATACTAAAACTGACAATACAAAAAATGACACAGTTAAAGCCGCAGCGACGAATAAATCAACTTCAAGCACTACTACTTATTATAACCCTTCTAAAACCGCCACGAAGGCCGCCACAAGCTCTCAAGCAGCAAATAGCGGTTCCAGAGCGGGCGCTAGTAGCTCTTGGAGCAGTTCCGGCTCAAGTTCTTCGGGTGGAAATAGTACTAACGATAACTCTCCTAAAATAGCAACGATTAATAAAATATACAGTACCGGAAATAATGATTTTATAGAGTTATATAATCCTGGTGAAAAAGACTTTGATTTAAATACGGCTGGATATCGTTTAGAAAAAGCCAAAACCGCTGAAGATCCAAGTTTAATGATTAGAATTGGTGATACTGATGACGCGTCGTATCCAGGCGGAACAATTATTAAAGCAAAAAAGACATATTTAATTGTTAGCAATAAAGCTAGTCTATATTGGCAATCAAAAGCAGATGCTGTTGTTAATCGTGAAGAGTTTACTTGGCCGGACTCAGGATACACAATTTACTTAGGTACGGGCGCAATTAGTTCTAGTAAGGATGTTGATATTCTTGAGGCGATCGGTTTTGGTTTAGACGCTACATATTTTCAAGGAGAATCTCCAGCCGCAGAGATAAAAAATTATTACATATTAAATCGAGTAAAAAGCTCAAATAATAATAAAGTTGATTTTAATTTAATCAAATCAGACGACCCAAGTATTGATTGGTCGTCTTTAGTTTCCGCCAGCAGTACGGATAAAATCGCTAGCTCTAGTGATGAAGTTGCTAGCTCTAGTGATGAAGTGTCGACTGCTACTTCTAATCTACCAAGTTCTACGCCGCTAATTTTAATTAATAAAATTTATAGCACTGGAAATAATGATTGGCTTGAATTATTTAATTTCAGCGATTTCGATTTTGATTTGGCGAGTAATACCTACCGTCTAGAAAAATCTAAAACTGCACTGGACCCCGCATTAATTATGAGGATAGGAGATGCGACTGATGGACTATATCCTGGCGGAACAATAATAAAAAGTAAAAGTAGATACTTAATTGTCTCAAGCGAAGCTAATGACTTCTATAAATCACAGGCTCAGGCGATTGCCACTAGAACTGACTTTTCATGGTTTAATTCCGGCTATTCTATATATTTAGGAAATGCCCCCATTAGTTCGAATACTGATAATAATATTGTAGACTTGGTTGGTTTTGGTGCCGATGCTAGTCGCTTTAGTGGATATGCGCCTGCAAGCGAGATTACTGATAACTATATTTTAAATAGAATAGGAACGAGTTCGAATAATAATTTGGATTTTAATTTAATTAAGTCTAGTGACCCAAATATTAATTGGAGCGCACCAAGCCCTGAAGACGAAAATATAAATGAGATATATAGTTTTTCCGCTTCTTCTTATAATTTGTTTCCAGCGCCTAATCCTATAAATTCAGAAGGATTAACTTATCTCTGGCATTTTGATGAATGCTTTGGCTCTGAGGCAAGAAGCTTTGTTGGGTCATCAACTTTAAGCGTTGGTGATTATTGGCTTCCAGGAAAGTTTGCCTGCGCTAAAGAGAATTCTTATAACAAGGGAGTTAGTGGTGGGGTGTTAGAAGATGAGCTTGATATTAATAATTTTTCAATTAGTTTTTGGTTTAAAAGTTCTGGCAGTTTTCCGCGACTTAGCTTATCTATGAGAAATAATAGTGAAGAAGCTATTAATGTGACCCTAGAACCAGGTTTAATGCAGTTTAGTGGATTATCCTCACCCGATTGGCGCGCTTATGACCCAAGTTTTTCTTTTGATAATACTTGGCGTCAGGCAACCTTAGTTGTTAATCGAAACGAGGGTTACTGGTCCTTATATATTGATGGAATAGTTAAATATCATGTTAATACTTATAAACTATTGTCGAAAATTAATTACTTAGAATTTGGTGGTGATAACAGTGCTTACGCGCTCGATGAGGTTGCGGTTTGGGATAGAGCGTTGTCTGAAAATGAAATAGCTAGTATTAGGACCCAAGAACAAGTAAATAATCCAGCACCACTATATATTCCTCAACAAAAAGCTGTTTTAAAGCACTTCTGGAATTTTAACGAGGGAATAGGTACATCAAGCATTGATTTAATTGGAGATTTGAAAATGAATATTCTCCCTACTAATTGGCTGAGTACAAGTTTGACTAATAGTGTTCTGGCTAGTGCCTGGAGGGATAGATTTAATTTAAATTTGCCGACTATAAATTCTAGAGATTTATCTTTGACACTTTGGTGGCGTTCTCCGAAAATGGATGAGGAGGGGAGAGTTAAAATTTCATTAGGTAATGAAGTTAAGCCTAATTTATTTAGTTTAATGGCTAGCTATTATATTTCATCTTATAATTTTAGTAATAATTCTGGGTATTTTAGTTTTGGTGAAAATTTAACCATTCCACATGATTTAAATTGGCATCATTTAGCGATGGTTTACGATTCGTATAGAAATGAATTAAATTACTATGTTGACGGGGAATTGAGTCGTCAGGAACATTTTCTTTGGTCAGCTGATAACTCCATTATTAACTCCTTGGAGATATTGCCGGAAAATTGGGGAACAGAAATTGATGATTTAGGTATTTGGCAGGGAGCTTTAAGTCCTGCTCAAATACGGGAAATATTTGCTAATAATAAATAAAATATTAAGTAAAAAAGGCTGCCTCAAGGCGGCTTTTTACTTGATTTATTTATAATTTTCTTGTATTCTATAAATGTTATTAAGGTAAGCGGGCAATCGCTCTTTTTTAAAGTTTTTACTTTTTAGAGGAGAGGAAAGTCCGGACTTCGCCGCTTATTTATAAGCGAAATGATAGTGGGTAACGCCCACCGTCCGCTTCGCGCGGATAGGGACAGTGCCACAGAGACAATACTAATTTTGTAATTTATTACAAAATGAAAGGTGAAAAGAAATTAGGTGTTTTTCGAAGCTACTAATTTCGGCCTCCGGTGACGGAGATGCCGTGGTAAACCCTATCAGAAGCAAGAGCAAACATTTATGTTTACATAAATGACAAAGTAGCTCGCACGAGCTTATTAGCAATAATAAGCCAAGATAAATGATTGCTAGAACAGAATCCGGCTTATAGCTGCCTTAATAATAAATGTATTTATTAAATTTATATATGAAAAAAATTGAAACTTTTTTTTCGGTGCTATTTATACCCGTGGATTTTGTTTTACTAGTTTTAGCCGGCTTATCCGCTTATAATTTAAGATTTTCGGAGTGGAGTGCGAGCGTTAGACCGATTATTTTTGATTTGCAATTTTCTAATTATTTTCAATCTTTATTATTCATTTCTTTTTTATGGATAATAATTTTTGCGCTTGCTGGTTTATATAGTATTCGTAGCGCACGTAAGTTAGCTCAAGAAATAAATAAAATATTTATTGCTTGTGCGGCTGGATTAGCATTAATTGCGATTATTATTTTCTTTAAACGCGATTTATTTGATTCTCGTTTTATTGTTTTAATGGGGGCCGTATTTGCTTTTTTCTATATATCTTTAGCCCACGCATTTATTCGTTGGCTTCAAAGACGTTTATATCAATACGGAATTGGTGTTCATAAAGTTATTTTAGTTGGTAATTCAAAAACAACGGATAATTTAATTGCTGAATTTTCAAGTAATAAAAAATCAGGCTTTGAAGTTATTAAAAGATTTAGAGATTTTTCTCTTGAAACAGTTCAGGAATTAACTGAGTTTATTTCCGGTCGCGAAGTTGATGAAATTATTCAAAGTGATCCTAATATTAGTAAGGTCGAAACTTTACGTTTGTATGATTTCGCAAATGAAAATCATATTACTTATAAATATGTTGCCGACTTGCTGGAGGTAAAAGTTTTGCGTACCGAAGTAGCTGAAATTATTGGCGTTCCGGTTGTTGAGGTAAAGCGTACAACGCTAGAAGGTTGGGGGAGAGTTTTTAAACGTATCTTTGATATAGTTGGTTCTGGTCTTTTAATTTTAATTTTATCACCAGTTATTTTATTAGCCATGTTGGCGATTGTACTTGATTCTAAGGGACCTATTTTCTTTTCACGACGAGATGATGGGAATCCAGTTTATCGTGTCGGACAAGGCGGAAATCCTTTTCGTTACTTTAAATTCCGATCCATGATTCCTAATTCTGATAGCATGCGTTATAAAGAATTAGCCGATAGAAATTTGCGGAGTGAAGGGCCACTCGTAAAAATTAAAGACGACCCGCGCGTCACTCGCGTTGGCCAAATAATACGTCGTTGGTCGGTTGATGAGCTACCTGAACTATTTTTAGTTTTTATGGGTCGCATGAGTTTAGTTGGCCCTCGTCCACATTTGCCAGAAGAAGTAGCTAAGTATGAAAATTATCATCGCAAGACCTTAACTGTTAAGCCGGGAATTACTGGTCTAGCTCAAGTTTCTGGTCGTAGCGATTTACTTTTTGAAGAAGAGGCTAAACTTGATATTTATTATATTGAAAACTGGTCTTTGCTTCTTGATATTTCAATTTTGTTTAGAACTCCACTTGCGGTTTTTAAACATCGTCAAGCTGAATAAATTATTTTAAATCAAATGAAAGTTGCTTTAATCCATGATCATTTAGCCCAAGATGGCGGTGCCGAAAAAGTCTTAAAAGTTTTTTCGGATATGTTTCCGGATGCGCCAATTTACACCCTTCTTTATGAAGACAAGCAGGTGGCTAAATATTTTAAAGACAGACACATTGAAACTTCAATTATTCAAAAACTACCCGGTGGCGTTAAACATTATCAATGGTATTTAATGTTTATGCCAATGGCGGTTGAATTTTTTGATTTGTCTGAGTTTGATATTGTAATTTCAGATACCAGTTCTTTTGCTAAGGGAGTAATTACAAAACCAAACTGTTTACATATTTGTTATTGTCACACCCCAACCAGATATTTATGGAGCGACACCCATCAATATATAAATGAATTGAAGTATAACAAATGGTTTAAGAAAATCATCGGGATGGTTTTGTGCAATATTCGCGCTTGGGATAGATTAGCGGCCGACAGAGTTGATGTTTTTATTGCTAATTCCAAAACTGTTCAAGATAGAATTGTTAAATATTATCGCCGTAATTCTACCGTTATTTATCCACCAGTTGAAACTGATAAATTCTCAATTCTTGATTTAAGTAATCAAAAATCCGAAGAAAAATATTTTTTGGCTGGTTGTCGTTTAGCGCCATATAAAAGAATAGATTTAGTAATTGAAGCTTTTAAAAATTTAGGATCTAATTATAAGTTAAAAATCTTTGGCGATGGCGTTGATTTAGAGCGTCTGAAGATGATTGCGTCTGGTGCCTCAAATATTGAGTTTTTAGGCCGTGTGAGCGAGGAAGAGAAGGTTAAGCTCTTTGAAGGCGCTCAAGCCTTTATTAACCCTCAGGAGGAGGATTTTGGTATTACTGTCGTTGAGTCTATGGCCGCCGGACGTCCAGTAATCGCTTATCGCAGTGGCGGAGCAACCGAAACAGTAATTGAAGAAAAAACTGGTTTATTTTTTGATGCTCAGACTAGCGAATCACTTGAGCAAGTTTTAAAAAAATTCTCTAGCTATAATTTTGACTCAAAAGAAATTAAAGCCCATGCTGAGCAGTTCTCAATCAAAAACTTTACTGAGCAAATTGAAGAATTTATCAGTTCTCATAAAAAATAGTTTATGAAAGTTGGTGTTGACGTCAGAGTTTTAATGGATAAATACTATAGCGGCGTTTCTGAATACACCGCTAATTTATTAAAGGCAATTTTTGAAGCTGATAAGGAAAATAACTATAAATTATTCTTTAATTCATTCCATGACCAAAGCGAGCGGCTTGGTAAATGGAATAAGGATAATTCTGAGTTAATTGGACTAAATATTCCTAATAAAATATTTAACTATTTTTTTCAAAAAACTCTATCCTATCCCAAGCTAGATAAAATTTTAGGCGGAGTTGATGTTTTTTGGTCACCACATTTTAATTTTACAAAACTAAGCAAGGATACAAAAAAAGTTATTACCGTTCATGATTTATCATTTTTAAGATATCCAGAATTTTTTAGTGCGAGAAAAAACTTTTGGCATAGAGCCCTTGATGTTAAAAAAACTTTACTAGAGGCTGATAAAATTATTGCTGTTTCGGAAAATACTAAAAATGATATTGTTGAACTTTTAGGAATTAATGAGGATAAGATTCAGGTTGTTTATTCCGGAAATAATGTTATTAAAAAGGAAGTTAAAGTTGAGGATGTTCAAGAATTTTTAGCTAAGAAAAAAATCTCAGGACGCATGCTTTTGTATTTAGGAACAATTGAACCTAGAAAAAATATTATAAATTTGATCAAAGCTTATAATAGCTTGAGGATGAGCGGGGAAGAATATGGTGATGTAAAACTTGTTTTAGCTGGTGCTAGTGGCTGGAAAAATCGTTTAACTTATAGAGAGTGGCAGATGTCGCCATATAAAAATGATATTCGTTTCTTGGGTTATGTTAATCAGTTTGATAAGGATATTTTATATAGCCAAGCAAGCTTATTTGTTTACCCGTCGTTTTATGAAGGCTTTGGCTTTCCGCCGCTTGAGGCAATGACCTATGGCGTGCCAGTAATTTGCGCAAATGTTTCTAGCTTACCCGAAGTAGTCGCTGACGCTGCCTTAATGATTAATCCTTATGAGTTTACTGAAATTTGTGAGGCATGCAAATTAATCTTGAATAATAAAGACTTGCGTGACTCACTAGTTTCTAAAGGATTAAAAAGAGCTGGCGAATTTACTTGGGAAAAAACAGCTAGAGAATATTTAGAAGTATTCAAAAAACTAACATGTTAAAGAAAAATATAAAAAAGAAGGGAAAAGTATTGGTTGCTATGTCTGGAGGCGTTGATTCCAGCGTGGCGGCGCAACTTTTAAAAAATCAGGGCTATGATGTGGCTGGAGTGTTTTTGCATTTCTGGAAAGACGAATCGGCGGGCGCTAAAGCAGAAAATCGCTGCTGTTCTTTAGAGTCACTACTCGACGCTAAGGCGGTTGCTGCCAGAATTGGAATTCCTCTCTATACTTTTAATTTTTCTAATCAGTTTAAAGAAGCTGTGGTAGATAATTTCTTAAGTGAATACGAAGCGGGAAGAACACCGAATCCTTGTGTGGTTTGTAATAAAAAAATTAAAATTGGTCTGCTTTTGCGCCATGCTAGAGCCTTAGGTTATGATTATGTTGCGACCGGCCATTATTTAAGCATTAAAAAAGTTGGGCGTGATTATCGGCTATTTAAAGCGAAAGATAAAAATAAAGACCAGACATATTTCCTGTATACTTTTGGGCCCGATGAATTAAAACATTTATTATTTCCGCTTGGCGGATATATAAAACCTCAGGTAAGAAAATTAGCGGCGAAGTTTGAGTTAGTCGTAGCAGGAAAAGCTGAAAGTCAGGATATTTGTTTTTTATCTGGCGATCATAATAATTTCTTGAAAAAGTATTTGGAATTAAAACCAGGGGATATTAGAATCCTTGAAACCAGTGAAAAAATTGGTGAACATCTTGGACTTCCGCTATATACAATTGGTCAACGTCGCGGTTTAGTTGGTGGTACTGGTCCATATTATGTTGCTAAATTTGATTATAAGAAAAATATTCTTTATGTTGTTAAAGAATGGAATCAGGATATCTTATATCAACCCGGTTTAATTGCGAAGAAAGTTAATTGGTTAAGTGGACGATCTCCAAAAAGAACTTTAAATTGTGAAGCAGTTATTCGCTATGGTCACAAAGCGGTTAAGTGCAAAGTTACTCCAAAAAATAAAACTGATTATATTGTTGAATTTAAGGAGAAACAAAGAGCAGTGACACCCGGTCAAAGTGTTGTTTTTTATAATAAAAAACAAGTATTAGGCGGTGGGATAATTGATGTGCTATAATAGCTTTTGTATTTAAAATTAATTTACAAATAATATTATGTCACAACAACTTCCTGATGTTTTTAAAAGAATCCAAGAAAAGAAAAGAGAACAGCGCGATTTAAAAACTATTTATCGCGACGCTCTATCGGTTAATGGTCAGTACCAAGATGTACTTGAAGAACTTGAAGCTTTGAAATTAAAAAAGAAGAAAATTTTAGATAGTGTTCAAGCAGAATTTAAAGAGGAGTTTGATAAGTTAGAGGGGTTGAAACTAAATATTGCAGGAGACAATCAATTATTAAGCGACTTAGCTTTGAACCAATTAACTAAAGGGGAACTCGTTAAAATCGTTGATGAAAATAAAGTAGAGTACGAACCAGTCTTTACGGTTAGATTCAAAAAAACTAACTAGAGATTAAAAAAGGCTAATATTAAATAAAAATACGTCTAAATGAGGCGTATTTTTTGTAAATATCGCGTGGTATTGACATTTTCTAATATATGTGATATAATGCTCTTGTTCGTGTAAATTGGGTGGCACGATAAACGCTATGTAAATAGCTAAGGGCCGTCAAAGCCTGGAAAGACATCCAAAAAAAAGTTCATTAAAAAATCAATTTATCATGAAAAAAAGTTCAAAGGGAATCATTAATTCGATTCTAAGTTTCGTTTTTCTTTTTGCTTTACCAATTATTATTGTGGCAATTATGTTTATAGCTCTTAGCAAATCATTTGCGATTGGGCTTACCGTTATTATTTCATTGCTTGTTGTTGAGCTATTGCTCGGCCGGAAATATCGTGAATCATTTTATTGGTCAGAATACAGAAATTTTAGATTCTGGGGAATGACGGGAGAAGCTAAATTTAACAAGTACTTAAACATATTGTTTAATGCTACTAAGGTTATAACTGTTCTCGGACTGCTTTGTCTTATATGTCAAAATTTTTCGGAAATACTAAATCCTTTCGGAGGCTTAGGCAAGACTATCCTGGTTTGTTCGACACTGATCGGAATTCTTATTGTGTGTTCTGGCGGTTATAATAAACGTGGTAATTATTTCGAAAGCTATGAAAAAGTTAGGGCAAGTTTTGCCCTCGCAATATTACTAACGATTGTCAGTTTTGTCTATATGACTTTTGGAACACAGTTAATCTGGATTCCACTTCTCGCAACTATAATGCTTACGTTGTTTGAGGGTTATGAAGAACTTGGGGAAAGATTTAATCAGGAAGAATATGCTTTTGGAGTATATTCGGCTGGTGCAGCTTTTTCTGCGGCGATAATAAGCACAATTATCCAATTCTGGTCTCACATTGCTTATTTCTTTGTTACTATCTGGAATTTTATTGTAAAAGTTGGAACTTATGAGATTATTTCCGGCGGACAAGTTTGGGTAGCTGTATTAATTATTAGTATGTTTGTTACTCTAATTTCTGTTAGCAGAAGTCGAGGAAGAAAAGATAGAGCTAAGAGAGAGGCTCTAAAATTACAAAACGAAAAAGAAGCCGACGCTAAAAGAGAAAGAGGAATTAAGGAAAATGAAAAAATTGCGGCAAAGGAGGCCGAAGAAGCTTTTAAGGAAAAAACTATTAAAATGGTTGAAGCATTAGTAGATTCTACCAAAGACAGGGATGCTAAAATAGATGAAATAGTTATGCTTTCTAAAGCAGTGTATAAGTTTGGCTATAGTTACCTCAATCGCTTTTCCGTGAAATCTCTCGCAGGTATCGTTTTAAGTAATTTTTTTACTATATCTGAAATTAAAAAGAGGATAGTCTGGGGCGCAGATTTTGAATACGTTTTGTGTATGTACGCAGATTTGTATCAAAGAAATTACGAAGACGCTGACTTAGACAAAATTATTAGCTTGTTTAATTGTCTGGTTAGCTATCTTAGCTCTTCAAAAGAATTTTCGGGATATACAAAAATTGTAGAAAAAATTCAGGAAACAAAAATCCCGGTAAACTGGGAAAAATAAAGTTCAAAACGTTCAAAATATAGCAGTAGACCTAGTCTACTACTTTTTAATTAGTGTTGACATATTCTAATAATCATTGTATAATTTATTATTCGTGTAAAAAGACTAACACGATAAACACAAATTTAATGTTAATTAAAAATAAGTAATCATGACAGCAAATAACGTTTCTATTGAGCAGGTAATCCTGAACGTTTCGAAAAAAATTGTCGATAAGAAAAAAACAAGAATTATGTTTTTTATTATCTTCTTAATTTTTTCGATTATCGTATATATTTTTTTGCCAGAATTTCGTGCAGCCTCTGAAAAAAATGACTCAGAAATGACCATTTTAGCTTTGGCAATGAGTGGACTTTTCTCAATTGCTGGTGTAAGTTTATTATTTACAATTTTACCAGCACGATTAAATTTTCATGCTAAACCGAAAGAATTAATTGCGGAAATTGATAATGCTCTTGATGAGTATTTAACCGAAATGAATATCACTCTTTACCGCTACAAGAACTCTCTTGAAGCACTTAAGAAAATTAAAAATCAATCACCAGAAATTAGAAAAAAAATTTCTGAAGTTGAAAAGGATATTTGCCGCATTAAAGTACACCTTGAAAAAATCGATCAGAAACTTGATTCAATCAAGAAAAATACGGTCGATTTAGCTCTAGCTAGTTAATTAGCTAAACTAACAAAAACACAAAGGCCATCCTTTAAAAAGATGGCCTTTTTTAATTGTACCGCGAGAGGGACTTGAACCCTCATGGTATCGCTACCACACGAGTTTGAGTCGTGCATGTCTACCAGTTCCATCATCGCGGCTTTCTAATTACAAAATTTAGTATAATAAATATTAGTTCAATTGTCAAAGATTTAGCTTTAAGATATAATGAACTTATCAATAAATTTTATGGGAAAAATCATTGCCATTGTTAATCAAAAAGGTGGAGTCGGAAAGACTACGACCTCTGTAAATTTATCAGCCTACTTAGCCAATCTTGGCAAAGAGGTTCTTTTAGTTGATCTTGACCCGCAAGCGAATGCAACTTCAGGTTTAGGCCTTGATCACCGCAGTTTAGAAGCAGGTATTTATGAATCTTTAGTAAGTCATAAACCAGTTCACGAAATTATTAAAAGAACGCTTCAGAATGGTTTGAAAGTTGCTCCTGCGACTCTAGCTTTAGCTGGTGCTGGTGTTGAGCTTGTTAATCTTGAAAATAGAGAATTCCGCTTGGCAATGATTTTGGAAACAGTTAGAAATGATTTTGATTTTATAATTATTGATGGCCCACCTTCTTTAGGCCTCCTAACTATTAATAGTTTAGTGGCGGCCGATGAAGTTTTGATTCCGATTCAAAGTGAGTATTATGCTCTTGAAGGCTTGAGTCAGCTCTTAGAAACTATTAGTTTGGTTCAGACTAATTTAAAGCCTGAACTAGAAGTGCTTGGTGCGGTTATTACTATGTTTGATAAACGCAATAAATTGTCAGATGCAGTTATGGAAGAACTTTATAAATTTTTTCCAAATCGTATTTTTCGTTCAGTTATTCCGCGTAGCGTAAGACTTGCCGAAGCGCCGAGCTATGGTCGTACAATTTTACAATATGATCCAAAATCACGAGGTGCCAAGGCTTATGAAAGTTTAGCTCGTGAAATTTTAAGTATAGAAAAATAACCCGCCCAAGGCGGGCGTGCCCGCCCAAGGCGGCTTGCCCGCCAAAGCGGTATAAACAAAATATATGCCTCAAGGTTTAGGCCGTGGACTCGGCTAGCTTATCCCAAAAAAAACTATGACTTACGGACAGAATCCGTTTAAGTCTGAAGTTTCTGAAGAAGAGACGGTTGTTTTTCATGATAGTGATAGAATTCTAAAAGTTAATCCAGAAAGAATTGCTATTAATCCTCATCAGCCTCGAACCAGTTTTAATGACAATGCTTTAAATGATTTAGCAGAATCAATTCGTCAACACGGAATTATTTCTCCATTAATTGTCACGCGTAAAGGTGATGACTTTGAATTAATCGCTGGCGAACGTCGTTTAAGGGCTTCTAAAATTGTTGGTCTAAAAGATGTGCCAGTTATTGTTCGTGAAGAACAAGATCAAAAAAAATTGGAAATTGCTTTAATTGAAAATCTACAGCGTGAAGATTTAAATCCTCTTGAAGTTGCTCGTTCATACCAAAGATTAATCGATGAATTTAATATTACCCAGGAAGAAGCAGCTAAAAAGGTTGGAAAGGCTCGCTCAAGCGTTGCTAATGCTTTACGTTTATTAAGCTTGCCTTTAGAAGTTCAAGAAGCGCTAGCGAGTGGAAAAATTACTGAAGCTCATGCTAAGTATTTATTAGGACTTGAAGGAGAGGCGAAGCAGATAAACATGCTTAAAAAAATTATTCGTCAGAACTTGACCGTAGCTGATACTGATAAGGAAATAAAGCGTCTTGGCGGAACTAAAGCTTCTAAAACTAAAGATTATTTTGATAGAGCTAAAGAGGAGGAATTAGCCGATTATTTAAGTACAAAAGTCGAGTTAAAACGTCAGGGCAGGGGCGGGAAACTAGTTATTGACTTTTATTCAGAAGAGGAGTTAAATGAAATAATACGTAAAATAAGTCAAGGGAAACATATTTAATGTATCTATAGTTATTTCAAAATAAAATAAATCACAATAACCAAAAAATCCAGTCTCATGAAGAAATTTAAACTACTTAATCGTGATCAAAAAAAGCTCCGCGTTATCCTGGTTATATCTATTATAATAGGATTAGCAGTTCAGATTAATTACCTTATTGATAGCGTTAGCAATGGCTTAAACTTCGATTTAAGTTTATTTACTGACTCTTTTTTATTGGGTCTTGCTTGTGCTGTTGGATTATTTTTCACAGCAATTATTGCTTTAATGGAAAAAGAAAAATCTGTTCTCTAATTTGGTATCTTGTATAAAATTTTAAGTGGCTTGTTAAAACTAAGCCACTTTTTTAATACTAAAAATGTGATTTGCCAACCTTAGTTTCTTATACTAAAATGTAGGAACAACTATATGTCTTTTGTCCATCTCCACAATCATAGCCATTATTCATTACTTGACGGTTTAACTAAACTGGACGAGATGATTAACTATGCCAAAGAACAGGGGTCGCCGGCGGTTGCGCTTACTGACCATGGTTCTATGTATGGTATTATTGAGTTTTATCAAAAGGCTAAGAAAGCTGGTATTAAGCCTATTCTTGGGGTTGAGACATATTTGGCTCAGAATTCACGTCATGATAAAAATACTCGTGAAGATGGTCGTAGTTTTCATCTCATTCTTTTAGCAAAAAATGAAACTGGTTATAAAAACTTAATTAAGCTTGTTTCCCATGCCTACATGGAGGGGTTTTATTATAAACCAAGAATTGACTGGGAATTACTAAAGGAGCATGCCGATGGTTTAATTGCTTGTAGCGCTTGTTTAGCCGGGGAAATACCAAGACTGATTAGATCCGAAAAACTTGAAGAAGCGAAAAAAAGAATTCTTGAATATAATGATCTTTTTGGACAAGATAATTATTATTTAGAAATTCAAGATCACCCAGAACTTGCAGACCAAAAAATTGTTAATGATCAATTGATTAAGTTTTCTAAAGAATTAAATATTCCGCTCGTTGCAACTAATGATGTTCATTATTTTAAAAAAGAAGATGCTGAGGCGCAGGATATTTTATTGTGTCTTCAAAATAAAAAGAAAATTACTGATACCGATAGAATGACTATGATAGGTTATGGCGATTACTCAATGCGAAGTAACAGTGAAATGATTGCCGCCTTTAAAGATACTCCAGAAGCAATCAGTAATACTTTGAAAATCGCGGAGATGTGTAACGTTGAAATTGAGCTAGGAAATATTCAGTTGCCATATTTTGAAGTGCCTGAAGGATATGATGGAAATTCATATTTAAGAGAGTGGTGCGAGCAGGGAATTTTAACTAGATTTCCGGGTGCGTCTGAAGATGAACTTAAAGTTGTTAAAGAAAGACTAGACTACGAATTGTCAGTAGTGACAAAAATGGGTTGGCCGTCATACTTTTTAATTGTAGCTGACTTTATTAAATGGGCGCGCGACAATAAGATTGTGGTTGGCCCAGGTCGTGGTAGTGCAGCCGGGTCTTTAGTTTGTTACTTAACTGGAATTACTAATCTTGACCCCTTAAAGTACGAATTACTGTTTGAACGTTTCTTAAACCCAGAACGTATTTCCATGCCCGATATTGATATGGATTTCGCCGATATTCGTCGTGGTGAAGTTTTAGAATACGTGGGTCGTAAATACGGTCAGGATCACGTTGCGCAGATTATTACTTTTGGAACTATGGCGGCTCGTGCGGCTGTTCGGGATGTGGGGCGAGTACTTGATGAACCTTATGAATTTTGCGATAAGATTTCTAAGAGTATCCCAATGTTTACAAAGCTTGCAGAAGCTATAAAAACTGTTCCCGAAGTAAAAGATTTATATAAAAACGAACCAGCTGCTAAAAAAATTCTAGACTACGCTCTTCGCTTAGAGGGCGTGGCTCGTCATTCTTCTACACATGCTTGTGGTGTTTTGATTACCAAGGACCCTTTAACTGAGTATGTGCCCACACAATACGCTTCATCAACTGATAGAAGCATTATCTCTCAATATTCACTTCATCCGATTGAAGATCTTGGTCTTCTTAAGATGGACTTTTTGGGTCTAAAAAATCTCACGATTATTGAATCAGCTTTAAAAATTATTAAAAATACTCGTGGTCTTGATATAAATATTGATGATATTCCACTAGACGATGTAGCTGCTTATAAATTATTTCAAGATGGTGAAACCACCGGCGTCTTTCAATTTGAATCATCCGGCATGAAACGTTATTTACGAGAACTTAAGCCAACTGTTTTTGAAGATATTATCGCAATGGTGGCACTGTATCGTCCTGGTCCTATGGAATGGATTCCTGATTATATTGATGGAAAACATAAACGTAAAAAAGTTGTTTATCTTCATGAAAAATTAGCACCAATTTTAGAAAAGACTTACGGCGTGGCGATTTATCAAGAACAAGTTATGCAGATTGCTCGTGATCTTGCTGGTTTTACCATGGGTCAAGCTGATGTTTTGCGTAAAGCCATGGGTAAGAAAATTGTTTCGTTGCTAGCCGAGCAGAAGGAAAAATTTATTGAGGGCTGCGTTAAAAATGGTGTTTATAAGGAATTAGCAGAAAAAGTTTTTTCATTCATTGAACCTTTTGCTGGATATGGTTTTAATAGATCTCACGCTGCCTGCTACGCGATGATTGGTTACCAAACTGCTTATCTTAAGGCTCATTGGCCCGTTGAGTTTATGGCAGCACTTTTAACCGCTGATCAAGGTGATAGTGATAGAGTTGCAATCGAAATTGAGGAATGTCGTAACATGAATATTAAAATCATGGCACCGGATATTAATGAATCATTTGGAACATTTACCGTGGTAACAGCTGGAACAAAAGAAAATAGAATTGTTGGTGAAAATGAAAAAGCCGATACAATTCGCTTTGGTTTAAAAGCAATTAAGAATGTTGGCGAGCATATCGTTGATACTCTTATTCATGAGCGCAAAGAAAATGGACCATTTGATGATGTTTTTAATTTGCTAGAAAGAGTTACTGATAAAGATTTGAATAAAAAGTCCTTAGAAAGTCTGATTAAAAGTGGTGCGATGGATAGTTTTGGTGAACGCGGGGAGCTTCTCGCCAATATGGAGAAATTATTGAACTACAACAAGGAATTAGCGAAAGCCAAAGAAAGTAAGCAGACAAGTTTATTTGCTGACATGCCGGCTTCAAGCGGTCTTCATAAAGCCGCCTTAACTCCGGCTGCCCCAGCCGAACAAAATGAAAAATTAATTTGGGAAAAGGAATTACTTGGTTTATACGTTAGCGAACACCCTTATAATATTTATAGGCCATATTTAGTAAACTATACCGTGCCATTAGTTAAACTTAAACAGCACAAAGGATCAGAACGAGTTATCACGGCCGGAGTTGTTTCAACTATTAAAAAGATTTTAACTCGCAAGGGAGAGTCAATGCTTTTTGTTAAACTTGAAGACGCAACTAATTCAGTTGAACTTTTAGTATTTCCACGTCTTTATAAGGAAACTGTGAATATTTGGGTTGATGGCCAAGCAGTTATTCTTGACGGTAGCGTTTCTGAAAAGGATCAAGATGTTAAATTTTTAGTGAATCGCGTTGTTGTTTTAGAAGCTGATAAACCGAAAGAATCCGTTGATAATTTTAAAAGACTGATGATGGAGGCAGGGCCCGCTAAACCAAACTATAGAAATAAATATATTAATGCAAACAATAATAAATCAGCAGAAAGTACTATCAAGTCAGCTCAGGAAGTGGGTTCTAATAATTTACCACCAAAAAATCCTTTGAGAATTATTTTTATGACTGATTTGGAGCCGGCTGATGTTGTAAATTTGAAAAATGCTTTTTCAATATATCCTGGAGAAGATGAGGTGTATTTTAAAATTACCGAAAACGGAAAAGCAAAAATTATTAAGACCGCCTTTAAGGTTGAAAATACCAAAGATTTAGTCGATAAACTAAAGGAAGATTTTCGTGAACTGTTAAAGATTGCTGAGTAGTTAGATCCTGATAATTATTTAATAAAAAATTTAATAACATAAATTGCCGCCAATATAAAATTCTGTTATAATAAAGTTAATGTAAATGTTAACTTTTTTTTAAATTAAAAAAAATAATTTTTTTGATACTATGCCCAAAGCGAAAAAAACTTCAGAAATAAAAAGCGAAAAGAAAATCGCACCTGCTCGAGGCAAGACAGGTAATTCTGAAAAAAAACCAAAAGCTAAAACCAAATCTTTGGTTAAAAAAAAGACAGTCGTTTTAAAAAAAACAGCACCAACAGAAAGAGACGATAATTATAAGAAAAAGATTAAGTCTGTTATCGTTGATGTTATAAAAGATGAAGATGATGTATTTCCAGATTTACCTTCAGTATATTCATTTCATGAAAATCGTGATTTAACAAGTAATAATGATGATAGCGATGAAGGTCAAGGTGAAGATGATGAAGATAATAATGAAAGTCATGATGATTATAAAACACAGAAAACCTCTGGTTTAGATTGTAGTGATGATGTTCGAGAAAATATGTCAGCAGAGGCAAGTAATAGTGAAAGAAAAAAAGAAGAAGATATTGATAAACAAAAATTATTTTATTCTCAACTTGTTAGTGAAATAAAAACTAAAGATGTATCTAATATTGAAAATAGTGCTCCAAGCGCTAAACACATAAGTCTGTATCGCGGTTTAGTTTGGAAATTTTTATCGTTTACTGTGGTTTTGCTTCTGGTTGTTTTGTATTTCTCTTTTGCGACTCTAACTATAGTTATTTCACCAAAAGGGGAAGAGATAAATGACAGCTTTTTGTTAAAGATAGAATCAGGAAAGACAGATAATTCTGGCACACTTTCAGAAACTGATTATAGAGAGCTTATTCCTGGTGAAATTAAAGAAGTATTTTTAAACGACGAAAAAATAGTAACATCAAGTGGAGAAGAATTTATTGGCGACGAAATATATGGACAAGTCACTCTTGTTAATAATTCAAATAAGCCTCAAGTTTTAGTTGCAAAAACAAGATTGCTTAGTACTGATAATAAACTATATCGTCTAAAAGAGGGTGTTACTATTCCGGCTGGAGGAAAAGTTGAAACGGAAATTTATTCTGATATTGCTAACGAAGATATGGCGATTAATGCTAGCACTTTTACTATTCCAGGTCTTTGGCTCGGTCTTCAAGATAAGATATTCGCTAAGAGTGAAAAGCCTTTTGTTTATAGACAAAAAGTTAAAAAATATATTAAGGCTAGTGATATTGAACAAGCAACTAGTGAGATGAATAATTCTTTAGTCTCTAAGCTTAAAGAAAAGGGCGGTAAAGTATCAAGTGATCAAGTTTTTCTCCATGAAAATCTTGATAATTCGAGTGTCTTAAGTGATGGTAAGGCTGGTGAATCCAAAGAAAGCTTTACTGTAAGAGCGTCGAGTAGTTTAGTATCGGTTGTATTTTCTAAATCCGATGTTTCTAAATTAGCGGCTGCTAAATTGTCCCTACTTGTTCCAGATGATAAAGAACTGGTTGATTATAGCCAGGATAATATTAAATACTCCTTGGATCAGTATGATGTTGAGACTGGAGTAGCTACCGTCAAGGCTACTTTTACCGGAACAATGGTTTTGAAAAGCGACGCTAATATTCTTGATAAAAAACAATTAGTAAACTTAAGCCAACAACAGCTAGAAAATTATCTTAAAACATTTCCTGAAATCAGGAGTTACAAGCTTAAATTTAACCCTTCATTTATTACCCGAGCTCCGCGTTTACCTGAAAAAATACACGTTCAGGTTGCAGGTTTGGAAAAATAATATTTGCTTAATTAAAAAAACCTCTCTTTAACTAAGGAGAGATTTTTTTATTTTATCATATGCGCCGAAGACATTTTTTATTTAATAAATTCATTACTCAATCTTTTTAGATTTGCGAAGCCGCTTCTTATATCAAATTAAAAATATTAAAACTAGATTTTTTTTTGCCATGGATAATTGACTTTAAGTCACTAGCTAATTTTATAGCCTCAGTTAGCGGTCTTTGGTGGAGATTTCTTCCTATGGCTAGTCCATGGGTATTAGAAATTTCTAATTGATCTCTTGTAGTAGCGGCCATTTCTTTGCTTAATCGCATGCTTCCGCCAACACAAATTACCTTTGTTCTTCCGGCCGCCTTTGTGACTTCGGTATATTTTTCGGCCGTAATTTTGTTATTTTTTGCTCCATATGGATATTTCAATTTTACAAAATCCGTATCAAGGCAGGCAGCCACACCAGCTCCGCCAGATATTGTATGAATATCTTCTTCTTTAATATTTTTTCCTCGTGGATATATCCAGAGAACACTTATTAAACCATTTTTGTGAGCTTCAAAAATTGCCTGAGAAATCTTGGCCATCATTTTTGACTCAAACTTGGAGCCAAGATAAAGAGTGTAGCCTATTCCAACTACATTTAGATTGGATTGTTTTTTAAAATTAACAATGTCGTTTATTTTTAGCCAACAATCGCTTGAATCCTTTTCATCATTTGGCCCAATATTTGTCTTACCGTTAATTTTGATAATATATGGTATATTTTTATATTGCTCTCCATACCTCGAAACTAATCCAAAATGAGTCGCAAGCACAGCTCCTTTAGTTGCGTTCGCTATTTTGAATAAATGCTCAGGAGAAGAATCTTCTTTTGATATTTGTGGTCCAAAAAAGTCATCATTTAAATGTTCGATTTTTTGATCACCGGCAATTAATAGCATTTTTCCGGTACCTCCAGTTGCTAATTTATAGTTATTTCTGTATTCGGATCTTTTTGACTTTGGGACGCTAAGAGGAATTTTAATGTTTAACATGTATTTTATATAATTATTATAATATGCTATGCTAAGTATGTTAATGTAATTATAACATAATTATGTCAAAAAATAAAAATGATGAAGCAAGTGATTTAAAAAGATACAAAGACTCAAGCGGATTGACTATTCAAAAATTAAATTTTGGTCTTTGGTTGTCGGAAAAACGCCAAAAAATTACAAAGCTTTTTGTTTTGTTTTTGATTGTTTTATCGGTTACTTTGTTTGCGTATTCATCGTATAATTATATCGTTTATTTTTCCGACGACTCTGATTATAATATTGGTAGTCTTAATTTAGTAACTTCTCCAAAAAATTTAGTCTCCGATTTAGAGATTTCTAGACCAATAATATTGAAAAATGAAGATAATTACGATCTTGCCGTACTAATTAAAAATCCAAATAATTATTTTGTTGCGCGCTTTAAATACTGTTTTGTTATAAGCCAATCGGAGAATTTGTGCTCAGACGGTTTTATTTTTCCGAACGAAGAAAAGTATTTTAGCGTTTTGGGAAGAAAGTCTGATAGTGGGTTTGGTGATGTTGGATTAGTTTTAAATGACCTGTCTTGGAGAAGAATTGATGCTCATGCAATTCCTGATTGGGGGGTGTTTACTCGCGATCATTTAAACTTTGCTATTGATAATGTAGAGATTTTTTTAGCAAACGAAAAATCAACCTCGAATAATACCGACACGCTTAGCTTTGTGGCCACTAATCGCAGTCCATATTCTTATTATGAATTGCCACTGACGATTGCTTTTTATAATAATGAAAATCTTATAGCTATAAATACATACTTGCTTCAAAAATTTTTGTCAGGAGAGAAAAGGGAAGTCCGTTTAAGTTGGCCGGGCTACCTGGCTGGAGTTACGAGAACTCAGATAACGCCTCATCCAGACCTGTTTAATAATGAAATCTATTTAAAATATCAGGGCGCCAATTAGTCTGTAATATTAATAATAATGTTAAACCGTTTTAGGCTATACTTAAAAAATTTTGACTGGCTGATATTATCATCAGTCGTTCTTTTATTGGCCTTTAGTTTGGTTGAAATATATAGCGTAGCCTTGGGTCAAGAAAGGTTGAGTTTGCAAAACTTTCAAAAACAGTTTGTATTTGCGCTCATAGGGCTTTTTTTGTTGTTTGTATTTTCTTTTATAGATGTATATTCTATAAAAAGTTTTAGTCGTTATTTTTATATACTAGCCGTCCTGGTATTAATTGCGGTATTAATTTTTGGCTCAACTAATCGTGGGACCAAGGGTTGGTTTAATATTTTTGGTTTTGGCTTGCAGCCGGTTGAATTTGTTAAGATAGTTTTAATACTGTTTTTGTCTAAGTTTTTTTCCGGATTAGCCACAAAAGTTAAAACTTCGCATCATTTTTTTGCCTCCGCTCTTAGTGCTGGTTTTTTAATTTTCTTAGTCTTATTGCAGCCAGATTTTGGATCTGCTTTAATTCTTGCGGCAATTTGGCTTATTTTAATTATCGCCGCAGGATTTCCTAAAAGGTATTTATTAATCATTGCTGTAACTGGCGTAGTAGTCTTTACGATTGCCTGGTTATTCTTATTTAAAACCTATCAAAAAGAGCGCATTCTGACATTTCTTGATCCAACGGCCAATTCTCTTGAATCTGGTTATAATATTTCTCAGGCCATGATTGCGGTTGGTTCGGGAGGTGTTATGGGTAAAGGGGTTGGATTTGGCTCTCAGTCACAGTTAAAATTCTTGCCAGAAGCTCAAAATGACTTTATTTTTGCAGTTATTGCTGAAGAATTAGGCTTATTAGGGGTATTATTAGTCTTGGGTTTCTACGTAATTTTCTTTTATCGTTGCTTCTCAGCCCTAAAGAAGGTTGGCAATGATTTTGGCATATATTTCATAATTGGAGCAGCAGGCTTGATTTTTATTCAAATGTTTATTAATATTGGTATGAACATAGGAATTATGCCGGTAGTGGGTTTACCTCTGCCTTTTGTCAGTTATGGCGGCAGTTCCTTATTATCTTTGCTAATATTGGTGGGGATAATTGAAAATATAATTATTAAATCAAAAATTAGCTATTAAATCTATGGAATTTAAACTAAAAGCAGAAAAAAGAGAGAAAAATGAAAAAATAAGTGCTGATCTTATTCCAGCAGTTGTTTACGGAAATGGCATTGAAAGTCAGAGCTTAAAATTAAAAAAGGTTGATTTTGAAAAAGCTTTTTCTTTGGCTGGAGAATCCAATCTAATTGATTTGGATTACGGCACTGGCGTTGTTAAAGTTTTAGTAAAAGATGTTCAACGTGATGTTTTAAAATATACTTTTTCTCATGTTGATTTTTATCAAGTTAACATGAAGGAAAAGGTTACCGCTGAAATCAGACTTCACTTTGTGGGCGAATCAAAAGCTATTAAAGAATTGGGCGGTATGTTAATGAAAGAAATTAATGAATTAGAAGTAGAGTGTTTGCCAACTGATTTAGTAGATCATATTGATGTAGATATTTCTGTTTTAAATACTTTTGATGATGTTATAAAAATTGCAGATTTAAGCTTGCCGGCCGGTCTTAAATTAATGAACCATAATGGAGAGGGTGTAGTTGCAATGGTTGTTGAACCTAAGGCTCACGAAGAAGAAGTAAAACCGGTTGAAGCTGTTCCAGCTGCCGCTCCGGCTAAGGACGCTAAAAAAGAAGAAGTAAAGAAATAAATTTTAGAAACCTCAAATATAAAAAACTCCTGATAAATTTCGGGAGTTTTTTTATTATATTTATATTTTTATAATTACTAGTCTATCTAATCCAGCTAAATCTTTTTTAATTTTTAAACTTGCTTGAGGAAATATTTTTTTAGTTAGCAGTTTAATATTTATGCTTTGACTAGCATCTATTTCACAGAGAATTGTTGCTGTTACTTTAAGATTTTTTAGCTCTTTAAATAGATGTCGGTAGTATTTTAAGCCATCATTACCAGCCACTAGAGCTAATCTAGGCTCCTTTTGTATGCTAGGTGAGCCTTTTATCTGTGCTTGGGTTAAATAGGGAAGATTAGCGCTTATTATTAACTCAGAGTTAGTTGGTTTACTAAAATATTTTCTACTAATTAGCGGCTTAAGCAGGTCACCTTCAAAAAACTTAATTTTCGTATTTTGTTTATGCAGTAAAGAATTTATTTTCGCAATTTTTAAGGCTGAGGAAGAAATATCTACTGCGCTAAAACTCGTTATTTTGTATTTCTTGTTATTTAATTTTTCTAATTCCACTGCGCAAGAAATTATAATTGCACCTGATCCAGTTCCCAAATCAATAATTAGTATATCTTTTTCAGTTTTTTTACTTAACTCTAAAATTTCATCTACTATTAATTCGCTTTCCGGACGCGGAACTAGAACATTTTTATCAACCTTAAAATCCAAACCGTAAAATTCTTTATGACGGGTTAAAACAGCGATAGACCAGTTTTCTAAACGTTTTTTTTCAAGCGCTTTGAACTTGCTGTAAACAGCCTTTTCTATTTTAATTTCAGGATGCGTCATAAAAAAAACTCGCTCTTTATTTAATAAAAAAGCGAGTAGAATCTCGATTTCATTTTGAGGAAGTTTCGATGATTTTAAGATTGAAAAAAAATCCATTTCGATAGTATTTTTTATTTTCGACTATCTTTATCAGCCTTTTTTAATGCGCCAACAATTTCAGAAATTTCGCCATCCATGATTCTGATAATACTGTGCCAGGAAATATTTATTCTATGGTCAGTAACTCTATCTTGAGGGAAATTATAAGTTCTGATTTTATCAGACCTGTCGCCATCGCCAATCTGCGTTTTACGGGCGTTAGACTGTTCTGCTAAGCGCTCATCCTCTTGTTTGGCAAGTAAACGAGAACGTAAAACCTGCAAAGCCTTGTCTTTATTTTGATGTTGAGATTTTTGATCTTGGCAAGAAACCGTAATTCCGGTTGGAATATGAACAATGCGAATAGCGGAGTAGGTAGTATTAACACACTGACCGCCAGGACCGCTAGAACAAAAAGTATCAATTCTAATATCGTTAGCCTTAATCTCAATATCAACTTCTTCGGCTTCAGGTAAAGCAACAACAGTTGCAGTCGAAGTGTGAACACGACCTTGTTTCTCGGTTTCTGGAACGCGTTGAACTCTATGAGTGCCTGCTTCAAATTTTAATAAACCAAAAGCTCCTTCGCCAATAACTGAGAAGATAATTTCTATATAACCACCGAATCCAATTACTGATGAATCAATTAAACTTAATTTCCATCCCTGACGTTCGCAAAAACGAGAGTACATTCTAAATAAATCACCAGCAAATAAAGCTGCTTCATCGCCACCGGCACCAGCTCTAATTTCAATAATTGCATTTTTCTTATCATTAGGACTTGCTGGATTAACTTCTTCCTCGATATCGTCTTTTAGTTTTATAACCAGTTCATTTAAGGCTCCTAGTTCATCAGTTGCCATCTTTACATACTCGTTATCAGTTTCAGTTTTTAGAATTTCATTATTCTGTTCAATATTGTCATTAGCTTTTTCAAGCTCAGTAATTAAAGCAATCGCTCGTCTTAAACTAGCATGAGCTTGAGAAACCCTAACCATTTCCTTAGCATCCTTTTGAAGTTCGGGATCCATCAGCTTGGCTTCTAGTTGATTAAATTTTTCTTTTATTTCATTGTACATATATATTCAAAACGTTTTAAATAGATTTATCTATCAAAAAAGCAATTAGCTTTAATATTATATCATTAACACGACAGAAAATTAAGGCTAATTGCTTTTAAGAGAGTCTATTTTTTGTTCAATTTTACTTGAGCGATTTTTTTAATATCTTTAGTCTTTACAACCACTTCTTTCTTAGCACGAGCTTCGGCACGAGCGGCACGCTTAACTTTCTTGCCTTTCTTATCACTAACGCCTTCAGTAGCCTTGATTTTAGCTTCAAATTTTTCAACACGACGAGCCGTATCTACTAATTTTTGCTTACCAGTATAAAAAGGGTGACAAGCTGAACAAAGTTCAACTTTAATAGCCGGTTCAGTTGAGCCGGTTGTAAAAGTGTTTCCGCAAACGCAACTTACCTTGCAGTCTGAGTAATATTTTGGGTGTACGTCTTTCTTCATAAAAGTATAAAAATTTGATTTATATTAAGTAAAATTTCGACTATTAAATATCCGCAAATTATGTTAGTATTATGTTATCATAACTCTCAAATTTAATCAAGACTAGCTTAAAAAAAGGCTTTTATCCGCTTAACAAGTATAGTTTAAGTTGTTATAATGTTTTCTGTAAATATACTGACCAATTTATGAATAAAATCACTAATATTGCGAAAAATACCTCCTACTTGACTATGGCACTTATTCTCCAAAAAGTGATATCTTTTACCTATTTCACTCTTTTGGCACGTTATGTTGGGCCAGCTAGTTTAGGTAAGTATTATTTTGCCATCTCTTTTACGACTATTTTTGCAATTTTCATTGATTTAGGTTTTGCTAATGTTTTAACCAGGGAAGTCGCTAAAAATCCGGATAAAACGCAAAAATGGCTTTCAAACATTTTGGCCATGAAAAGTCTACTCGCTTTATTATCTTTAGCGATAGTTTTTATTTTAATAAATATATTAGGCTACGACCCTTTAACAAAAAATTTAGTATACATTTCCAGTATTTGCATGGTTTTAGACTCTTTCACTTCGACCTTCTTTTCGGTTGTTCGTGGTTTTCACAATCTAAAGTATGAGAGCATTTCTTCGATAATTTTTCAATTAATTGTGTTGAGTTTCGGGTACGGGGCTTTATTAATGGGTGGCGGCTTAATTCCAGCGATGGCGGCCCTTGCTTTAGCCAGTATTTACAATTTTTCATATTCTTTGATTGTTCTACAGAATAAAATAAAAATTACAGTTAAGCTAGCTTATGATAAATATTTAGTAAAAGAGATTTTGATAATAAGTTGGCCTTTTGCAGTATATGCGATTTTTCAACGGCTTTACATGTACCTTGATTCAGTTTTTTTATCTGTTTTATCTGGTGACATTCAAGTTGGTTTATATCAAATTGCTTTTAAAATAATTTTTGCGCTTCAATTTCTACCTATGGCCTTTACCGCTTCTTTGTATCCAGCTATGAGTTCGTATTGGCAAAGCAATAAAGAACAGCTACTTATATCTTTTGAAAGGGCAATAAATTACTTAATTATAATTTCTTTGCCGATTATTGTGGGCGCTATCGTTTTAGCTGACAAAATTATTTTATTATTTAAGGCAGGCTACAGCGACGCTTTATTACCGCTTCAGATTTCCATAATTTCTTTGTTCTTTATTTTCATAAATTTTCCTATTGGTTCACTTTTAAATGCCTGTGATAAGCAAAGAAAAAATACTTTAAATATGGGGATTGTAATGGTTTCGAGTATTGTTCTTAATTTAATTTTAATTCCATACTTCAAAGCGACGGGCGCTAGTTTTACAGTTTTATTAACCAATGCTTTAATGACAGTTCTAGGGTTTATTTGGGTTAAGAAAATTATCCCATATCACTTTACTAAAAACCTGAAAATATTTTTCAAAGTTTTATTATCTTCTCTAGTAATGGGTGTAATCGTATTTTTTGGAAAAACATATTTAAATGTTTTTGTTGCAACCTTGATTGGTGGGGTTATTTATTTCCTTTCTTTATTTGTTTTTGGTGGTTTTAAAAAAGCTGATTTGCTAAGTGTTTTTAAATCTTTTAAACGTTAATTTCAATATGAAAACTTTGTTACTTACTCTTGAATACCCTCCGTTTAAAGGCGGAGTTGCTAATTATTACGGTAATCTGGCTAAATATTGGCCAATTGAGGAGAAGTTTGTTGTTTTGGATAATTCTCGCCAAGCACTGATGAAGTCTAGTGGTTTTTTAAGCTGGGTGCCATCTATTTCAGCTTTAAATCGTAAATTAGCTAACGATAAAATTGATTATCTATTAGTTGGGCAAATACTTCCGCTGGGAACCGTCGCTTGGTTAGTTTCATACTTTAAGAAAATTGATTATGCGGTTATTCTTCATGGCATGGATCTTGCTTTAGCCATTAGAACTCCCTGGAAGCGTTTTTTAAGCAGTCTAATTCTTAAACGAGCGAATAAAATAATTTGCGCCAATAGCTATGTCCAAGAAAAATTAATAGAATTTTCTTCTGATCTTGAGGAGAAAGTTGCTTTAGTTAATCCCGGTATCGAGGGTGGTGCGCCTGATATTAGCCCGAATGATATTAAAGAAATTAAAGATACTTATAATTTAGAGAGTAAAACAATTCTTTTTAGTTTAGGCAGGCTAGTTAAAAGAAAGGGCGTTGATAAGGTGATAGAGACACTAATTAACTTGCCAGAAGAATCGGTTAGTAATTTAGTTTATTTTATTGCTGGTAGTGGTCCTCGTTAATAATATTTAAAAAACTTGGTTCCATTTAAATATTCAAAAAAAATAATATTTCTCGGCGCTATAAGTGACTATGAAAAATGGACTTGGCTAAAAATTTGTGACATTTTTATAATGCCTTCACGTGATATTGAGGGTGATTTTGAAGGTTTCGGGATAGTTTATTTAGAGGCTAATTTATGTGGTAAGCCAGTTATTGCTGGAAATTCCGGTGGCGTTAAGGATGCTGTTAGCGACGGGGTTAGTGGATTAATGGTTGAGCCGGAAAATTTAGAGGGAATTGCTAATGCAATTTCTCGTCTTTCAAATGATAAAGACTTGCGTGATAAGCTCGGTTCTCAGGGGAAAGAGAGAGCAATTAGAGAATTTTCTTGGGAAAATCAAGCCGCAAATTTGTGTAAAATAATTAAATAATAATTTATGATTTCTATAATTATCCCTGTGTATAATCAGGGCGACAAAATAATTAAAACCCTCGATAGTATTAATAAGCAGAATTATCAGGATATTGAGGTAATTATTGTTAATGACGGTTCAACGGATAATGTTGAAGAAATTTGCGGAAATTATTTAAAAAGTTTAAACACGTCTATTAATTTTTTGTTTATAAATCAAACTAATCAAGGGGCGCCAGCAGCTCGTAATCGTGGATTCAGTGAGTCAAAAGGAGAATATATTTTTTTCTGTGACGCCGATGCTGTTTTAGATTCGGAGGCGATGGAAATATTACTGCAAACTTTGGAGGCTAACCCTGAGGCGAGTTACGCTTATTCATCTTTTTTGTGGGGAAAGAAAATATTTAAGTTAAGTGAATTTGATTCTGAGAAATTAAAGACAATGCCATACATTCACACTATGTCTCTTATTAAACGTAGTGACTATCCGGAAAATGGTTGGGATGAAAAAATTAAAAAATTTCAGGATTGGGATCTATGGTTAACGATGTTAGAGCAGGGAAAAACAGGGGTGTTTGTACCAAAAATTCTGTTTATGGTTTTACCAGGCGGAACGATTAGTTCTTGGTTACCGTCATTTGCTTATAAAATATTCCCCTTTTTACCATTAGTTAAAAAATATAATACGGCCTTAAAAATAATTAAGAAAAAACATGGTCTTAAGTAAGACGCAAAAATTCTTTCTTGGCTTTTTGTTATTAATAATTATTATAACAATTGGTTTTTTGTATTTTTTAAGCTACCAGGAAGTAAGTGCTCCAGTTAGGCAAATTGAGTTAAAAATTAATAATAGTTCCATTAAAGCAGATGTTTCAGATAACCCAGAAAGACGTTATTTAGGCTTAAGTAATCGTGAATCTTTATGCACCGATTGCGGGATGCTATTTGTTTTTCCTGATAAAGAGATAAGAAAATTCGTAATGAGAAATATGAATTTTCCACTAGATATTATTTTTATAAGTGATAATGAAATAATTAATATTAAAGAAAAACTTAAACCAGAGGGAGCCAACCCAGTTAATGTTTATTCGAGTTTTTTGCCGGCGGATATGGTTCTAGAATTAAATGGGTCGTTTACCGAGAAAAATAATATAAAAATAGGGGACAAAATATTAATTGAAAATATATATTAGATATGATTCAAATAAATACGATTAAAAAAATAGGTTTGTATTTAAGCTGCTTTTTAGTAGTAGAGATTTTATCATATTTATCATTATTGTCGGTGAACTTGAATCAGTTTG
Organism: uncultured Gammaproteobacteria bacterium; assembly: GCA_964500975.1. GTDB lineage: Bacteria > Patescibacteriota > Patescibacteriia > Patescibacteriales > UBA12465 > UBA12465. The sequence continues at coordinate 80,238 of CAZCQW010000004.1, forward strand.
TGTATATTTTATTAGTCATAATTTTAATAATAGTTAGTGCTTATAGTCTTGAATGTGCCTTATTAATTATACTAGCGGAATTATTTATTGGTTCAATGGGGCACTTATTTATGATGCCTATACTTGGGCAACCTATATCAATTAGAGTAATTTTTTGGTCAGTAGTAATGATATCGTTTTTATCTCGATTTATTTGGCAATTAATTAGAGACGGGCGAGGAAGTGAATATCTAAAAATTTTGAAAAGTTTTTCAGCTCTAAAATATTTTTTAGTTTTAGCTATTTTTGTTGTTCTTAGTTTAGGAAATGGGTATTTACGCGGACATGAGCTTGGAAATATTTTTAGTGACGCTAATTCTTGGTTATATTTTTTATTAATATTTCCTTTAGCTGTTGTTTATAAAAAAAATTCTTTAAGTATTTTTAACAATCTAAAATTCTTGTTTATAGTTGCCAGTGTTTGGATAAGTCTTAAGACTCTGTTTTTGCTTTTCGTCTTCACTCATAATTTGAGCTTTGCATCGGAAGTTTACCTTTGGATCCGGAAGTCTTTGGTTGGAGAAATGACAGCGACTTTATCCGGGTGGCCACGCGTTTTTATTCAAGGTCAGATTTATTCCGGCTTAGCTTTATTTTTTACTTTTTGGTCTTATTTAAAAATTAAATCGGAAGATTATTCAAAAAAAATAATCAACATAATTTTAGCAACACTATTTGCCAGTTCGCTTCTAATTAGTTTTTCTAGAAGTTTTTGGGTTGGTTTAATTTGTGCTTTTTTATTTAGCTTGATAGTCGTCTGGAGAGTTTATAACTTTAAAAAAGTCGTATTCTCAATTTTTTGGTTTATTGCGAGTTTTTTTCTTGGTTTTGCATTAGTATATTTAATCTCAATTTTCCCGTATCCTCAACCAGGAAATTTCAACGCTGATTTTATTGGTCGTATTAGCAACGGCAATGAATCAGCGGTTTCATCTCGCTGGTCACTTTTGCCAGTTTTGACTAAAGAAATAATTAAAGAACCATTTTTTGGTCAGGGTTATGGTGCAACTATTACTTATACTTCGAGTGACCCTAGAGTATTAGAAAAAGACCCAAGTGGGAAATATACTACTTATGCGTTTGAATGGGGATATTTTGATATTTGGCTAAAACTAGGCCTATTTGGTTTTCTTAGTTATTTAGTTTTGCTTGGAAATCTTTTAAGAAAAGCCCTACAATACTCATTTGATAATCAAAATTACGTTTTACTTGGCTTAGCTTCAGGGATAGTTTTTTTAGCCATTACTAACTTTTTTACTCCTTACTTAAATCACCCTTTAGGTATTGGCGTTTTGCTGCTCGGGTCTTGTCTAATTCAACGAGATAGGGTATATTAAAAATTGACTAATCTTCAATAAATAAAATAAAATTATGAACGAGCAAATTATTTCACAAGAGGGATATAATAAACTTCAAGACGAATTAATTTTTTTAACTAGTGTAAAGCGTAAAGAAATTGCTGAGAGAATTGAGCGGGCTAAAGATTTAGGTGATTTAAGCGAAAATGCTGAATACAGCGAAGCTAAGGATGCTCAAGCCCTAAACGAGGGTCGTGTTTTAGAGTTAACTAATACCCTAAAGAATGTAACCGTTGTTCAACACGAAGACTCTTCTGACCAAGTAATTATGGGATCAAAAGTAACTGTTAAAGTTAATGATAAGGAGAAGGAATATACTATTGTAAGTTTTAATGAGGCTGACCCAGTAAACGGAAAAATTTCTAATGAATCTCCAATTGGTGTTGCATTTATTCATAAAAAGAAAGGTGATTCCGTTGAAGTTGAAACTCCAAGGGGTTTAGTTAAATATAAAATTTTAAAGATTGAATAATTTATTATTTATGTCAGAGGCTAAAGACGTTAAAGTGCAATTGAGCGCTCCAGTTAGTGAGAGAAGTGATAGATTAAAAAAACTGGAAGAATTAATTAAGTCTGGTATAAACCCATACCCAGCTGGAGTTAAGCGTGATTTTGAAATATATGATGTTATAAAGGACTTTGATTCTTTAGCTGAATCATTAAAAGAATTTCATATCGTTGGTCGCTTACGATCCAAGCGTGAACATGGTAACTTAGCCTTTGCGAATTTAGAAGATGCTAGCGGCACTATTCAATTAGCTTTTTCCAAAAAAGATTTAGGAGTTGATTCGTACAAAAATTTTCTTAAATTAATTGATATTTCTGATTTTATTCAAGTAAAGGGAAATGGCTTCTTAACTCATAAGGGTGAAAAAAGTGTAATGGTTAAAGAATGGCAGATTTTAAGTAAAGCGCTAAGACCGATTCCTGACTCATGGTACGGACTAAAAGATGAGGACGAAAGATTAAGAAAGCGTTATTTAGATTTATTATTAAATCCTGAACTTAGAGATTTGTTCTATAAGAAGTCGTTATTCTGGGCTGTGACACGTGACTTTATGAAAAGCCACGGTTTCTTTGAGGTAGAAACTCCAACTCTTGAGGTAACAACTGGCGGAGCTGAGGCCAATCCCTTTAAAACTCATCATGATGACTTTGATTTACCAGTTTATTTACGTATTTCTATTGGCGAGCTTTGGCAGAAACGCTTAATGGCGGCGGGATATGAAAAAGTTTTTGAAGTTGGTCGCGCTTATAGAAACGAAGGTTCTAGTCCTGACCATTTACAAGAATTCACGAATATGGAATTCTACTGGGCTTACGCAGATTACGAAATGGGTATGAAATTAGCTCAGGAACTTTATCAAGAAATCGCGACTAAAGTTTTTGGTAAAACTAAATTTACAACCAAAGGTTTTGAATATGATTTGGCAGGTGATTGGAAAAAAATTGACTATCGCGAAACAGTTTTAGAAAAAACCGGAATTGATGTTTTGAGTGCTAGTGAGGAAGAAATGAAAGCGAAATTAGCTGAATTAAATGTTAAATACGAGGGCGCTAATCGCGAACGTTTAACTGATACTCTTTGGAAATATTGTCGTAAAACAATTGCTGGGCCAGTATTTTTAATTAATCATCCAAAGCTTGTTAGCCCACTTTCAAAAGCAAAAACTGATAATCTAGAACTTACTGAGCGTTTTCAAATTATTATCGCTGGCTCTGAAATTGGTAACGGATTTTCTGAATTAAATGATCCAATAGACCAAGCTCAGCGTTTTAACGAACAGCAGAAATTAATTGATAGAGGTGATAAAGAAGCGATGATGCCTGATTTTGAATTTGTAGAAATGCTTGAACATGGTATGCCGCCAACTTGTGGTTTTGGTTTTGGTGAAAGATTATTTGCTTTTTTAGTTGATAAACCAGTTAGAGAAACAACTCTTTTCCCATTAATGAAGCCTA